>WRHV01000001.1 GCA_009783065.1 Betaproteobacteria bacterium
CTCAATGGGTTCGCCTCTTCCAAGCTGGCTGTCCCGCGTATTCAGATAGATGGCGGTGCCTCCAAGCTGAGCCATGCCTGCTTCAAAAGAAAGGCGGGTCCGGGTTGAGCTTTTTTCGAATATCATGACCAGCGTGCGGTCAAGCAAGGGATGATAGGTTTCGTAGTTTTTGAATTTGCGTTTGATGATGCGCGCCCGCTCAATCAGATATTCGTATTCAGCCAGTGAAAAATCGGAAAATTGTAAATAATGTTTGATTGTCATAGATAACACGCCAGGCCGGAAAAACCGGACGCCGGAGTCATTAAATTTCTGATTATATTAGATTTATTCATGTTATTGCAATTTTGTGGTTGAGATTGCTTTTGCTGAAGCGTTTTTTGTGAGAGATCAATGAAACCGGATCAGTAAATTTTTTGTGAGGCTTCGTGAAGCAGTTGCGCATACAGACGGTGACGCATGGGAGAAATCTGTCCGGCTTTTAGGGCGGTCAGTATGGCGCAGCCAGGTTCCATCAGATGTTTGCAATTATGGAAGCGGCAATTTCCCAAATAGGGGCGGAATTCCCGGAATGCCTGTTCCAGTGCTTCCTTGCCAAGGTGGTACAGGCCGAATTCCTGAAAACCCGGTGAGTCAATCAAGGCCGAACGGTTGTCGTCCAGTTGGTACATGCGTGTGAAAGTGGTGGTGTGTTTGCCGGAGTCCAGAGCCGACGAAATTTCACGGGTAACAATGTCCACTCCCGGGATGAGGATGTTGATGATGGAGGATTTGCCCATGCCGGATTGCCCAATCAGGATGGTGGTCTGCTTTTCAACCAGGGGGATGAGTGTTTGGCGGGTTGCTTCTGGTTCTTGGATGGCGGAGACTTCATGAATCGGGTAACCCAGCGATGCATAGAGCTGGAGGCGTTCGCGCGTTTTCGGCAACGCTTCGGTAATGTCGGTTTTATTTAGAATAAGATGCGTGTTGATGCCGGCTGTTTCTGCGGCAACAAGTGCGCGGGAAACCAGATCATCCGAAAAACCAGGTTCAGTTGCGACGACAATAAAAAGCTGGGTGACATTGGCCGCAAGCAGTTTGGATTTGAATTGGTCGGAACGGAAAAGCAAAGTCTGACGTTCTTCTATGGATTCAATGACAGCCTGTCCTTTTGCCGTAATAGTAATCACAACATGATCACCTACTGCAACATTGCTTTTTTTTCCTCGCGTCACGGTTTGTATGCGTTCGCCGTCATGGTCAGCCAGGTAATGGCGTCCGTGGGCCGCAATGATGCGTGCTTTATCCGGCGGTTTTGTCATGTCTTACCAAGTAATCTGTTAATGCGAATACTGGCCGGCGGATGGGAATCATAAAAAGCCGAATACAGCGGATCAGGCGTCAACGTCGAGGCATTATCCTCGTACATTCTTACCAGGGCGGTGACCAGGTCTTGTGCATTGGCATACTGTGAAGCAAAGGCATCCGCCTCAAATTCGTGTTTGCGCAGGTTAATAGAGATCAGCGGGGAGAAAAAGAAAGTGAAAAGAGGCAGTGTCAGGGCAAAAAGCAATAGCGCCATCGCATTATTATTTGCAGAAAGGGAGGGGTTGACCCCCAGGCCGAGATAGAACCAATCCTGTGTTTTCAGGTAACCTAAAAGGGCCAGAAAACCAAAGGAGGTGATGCCCATCACGATCATGCGCTTGAGGATGTGTTTCAGACGAAAATGGCCCAGTTCATGAGCCAGGACAGCTTCTATTTCAGGTGGAGAAAGCCGTGAAATCAGTGTGTCGTAAAAAACAATGCGTTTGGCCGCGCCAAATCCCGTGAAGTAAGCATTACCATGTGCGCTACGTTTGGAGCCGTCCATCACAAACAGGCCATTTGACTTGAATCCGGTCCTTTCCAAAAGATGTTCAATGCGGGTACGAAGCGACGTGTCTTCCAGCGGGGTGAATTTGTTAAATATCGGTGCAATCAGGGTGGGGTATAGAACCATGATCAGCAACTGCAGCGCATTCCAGAGAACCCAGGCATAGATCCACCACTCGTTTCCTGCTTTTTCCATGATTGTCAGCATAAGCCAGGCTATCGGCAGGCCGATGATTATACTTACCATGATATTTTTGAGCAGGTCCATGAAAAACAGGCTTCGGGACATTTTATTAAAGCCGAATTTTCCTTCAATAACAAACTGGCTGTAGTAATCAAAGGGCAGATCAATCAGTCCGGAAATCATGGCAAAAGCGGCGAGGAGACCGATCTGATACAGCATGGTGGAATCGGTTAGCCTAAGAACCTGTTCAGCTAAAAGTTCCAGCCCGCCCAAAAGAGTAAAGCACAGCAGGATAAAGGCATCAGCCAACATTATAAAGATGGCAAACCGGCGTTTGGCAACGGTATAATCAGCAGCTTTCTGGTGGGCCGAAAGAGGGATGTCGGCGGTAAACTGGGCGGGAACGCTGTTGCGGTGAGCGGTGACATACCGGATTTGCCGCAAGGATAACCAAAGCCGTACGAATAGTGTCGCCGCAAGAAAAAAAACAAAAGTCAGTGTAAAAGCATGTGGTGTCATTTTATCCTTGTGAGAAAATGATCAATTAAAGCCTATAAGGATCGAATTATGTCACAAGCAGAAGATTTGCAATCCGGATCAGATCAGATTTTGACGACAGTGTCTCATCCAAGCGAATTTAACTTGATTTGGGTGGATATGGAAATGACCGGATTAGATCCGGATAAGGACGTCATTATCGAGGTTGCCGTCGTTGTGACGGATTCCGAGCTCAATATCTTGGCAGAAGGGCCTGTGCTTGCGATTCATCAATCTGATGCGATACTGGACAATATGGATGCCTGGAACACGGGAACGCACGGTCGTTCAGGCCTGACAGATCGGGTCAAGGCATCGAAAATCACCGAGACGGATGCAGAAAATATGTTGATCGATTTTTTGAAAACGTATGTGCCCAAAGGCAAATCTCCCATGTGCGGCAATACAATCTGCCAGGATCGGCGTTTTATGGTGCGGGGCATGCCCCAGCTTGAAGCCTACTTCCATTACCGGAATCTGGATGTCTCTACACTCAAGGAGTTGTGCCGCCGCTGGAAGCCGGCAATTGCCGCTGAATTCAAGAAGCAGCAAAAACACACCGCTCTTGCTGATATCAAGGAATCTATTGAAGAGCTGCGTTATTACCGCCAGCATTTTATCCAGGATTAGATTTTCGGGTATTTCATGGGATCAGTTAACAATAAAGAGCTGCGTGAGCTGATTGATCATCAGGAGCGCATTCGGGAAGACGAGCGAAAACGCATCGCCAGGGAGATTCATGACGAGTTGGGACAGTACCTGCTTGCTCTGCGCATTGAAGTGTCCTTGCTTAAAGATGAAGACAATGATGTAAAAACCCGGCGGGAAAAACGTGTGGATAAGATTCTGGAGCACGTGGATTCCACCGTCAAAAGTGTCCGAACCATCATTAATAATCTTCGGCCCGCCGTACTCGATCTTGGTTTGGTGCCTTCACTTGAATGGCAGGCGCGGGATTTTGAGCGGCGTAATGGCATCTGGTGTGAATTTCATACAACAGATGAAAATCTGTTTTTGGATGATGAACCGTCAACCGTTTTATTTCGCGTTCTGCAAGAAACGCTTACCAATGTGGTGCGTCATGCCAAAGCAACCCACGTGAGAATTAATTTATCAACAGACAAAGACCGGTTGATTATGCAGGTGATCGATAACGGTATTGGGATGCCGAAAGTGCGTAATCGCAAAATCAAGTCTTTCGGACTGGCTGGCATTCGTGAGCGTATCAGTATGTTGAATGGTGAATTTTCCATTGAGAGCGGCGAAACCGGAACGGCACTCACTTTTATTTTGCCTTACGGCCCGCCCGAAGACCTATTTAGTGGTTATCTAGAAAAGGTTTGAGAATTTCCAGCGTTCGTCCTGTCGCGCCTCGCTGCCGGATGGCAAATTGCCGTGCCTTTTCTCCCATGAGCCGGCGTTTTTCTCCATTTTCCAAAATTTGAGAGGCCGCCTGCATCAGTTCGGATGCGGTATGGATACGTACGGCAACGCCTTCTATTACCGCATCTTCCGTAATGGCTTCAAAATTGAATGTATGAGTGCCGACAATGACAGGTATGCCTAGTGCGCAGGCTTCAATCAGGTTTTGTCCGCCAAGCGGTTCAAGGCTACCACCAATAAATGCCACGTCCGAAGCCGCATAGTAAGCAAACATTTCGCCCATGGAATCGCCTAAGAGTACTTTAATATCAGGTGCAATCGGTTGAACCGGTTCAAAATCCATATGCAATTCAGAGCGGCGGATCATGGGCAGTTTTCTGGAGATGATGGTTTCAGCCACTTCATTAAAACGTTGTGGATGCCGAGGCACCATGATTAACAGGGTATTGGCCGGCTGTAATCCGGCAAATGCCTCCAGAATCCGGTCTTCTTCACCATCACGTGTACTGGCGCATATCAGTACAGGACGCTCACCGATACAGGCACGAAGGCGCTTTCCTTTTTTGATAGCGTCTTCTGAGGGTATGGCGTCAAATTTAATGCTGCCGACTACGGCTACATGACGAGAGCCAAACAGCCTTAGCCGTCTGGCATCGGTTTCTGTTTGCGCAGCGACGCAACTGATGCCATCGGCGGCTTCTTGTATCAGCGCGGGCAAACGTTTTCCTTTCCTGAGCGAACGTTCAGATAGACGGGCGTTGACGAGCGCGACCGGGATATGGCGCATCTTGCATTGTGCGATCAGGTTGGGCCAGACCTCTGTTTCCATGAGAATGCAGATGCGAGGATGAAAGTGCGCAATGAGACGCTGCATCATGAATCCGGTGTCATAGGGCAGGTAGGCTTGCATGACACGGATGTTGCCGTTGAACAATTCATGTCCGGTCGCTCGTCCGGTCGGTGTCATGCAGGTTAGCAGGATGTCTTTATCCGGGTGCGCCGCAAGCAAAGCATGGATCAGGGGCTCGGCAGCTCTGGTTTCGCCGACTGAGACCGCATGTATCCATATGCAATCTGCTGAAATGGAGGAGGGGGGATACAATCCCAGGCGCTCGGGAATATGTTTGCGGTAACCAGGTTCTTTATTGCCTCGCCACCACAGGCGGAAGAGCGCAAGCGGAAAAACCAGCCACCAAGCTAGGGAATACAAAATTCGCATGGATGCGCTTTATATAAGGTTTTCTGAATCCGATCTATTATCCATGAAATAACGCCTGATGCGTATCAGATACCCGATATCTCTTGCCTGTATGCTGAGAAGGAGCGGTTGCACGTCATAATTTGATTTGATGTAAAATAGGTCACATGTTTAATTTCTTATTGGAAATTGTTTTTGATTTGGGATTGTCCATTGAGAAATCGGCAGTTTGGGTCATATTTAATGGCTAGCTTACTATGAAATTACGAATTGCAACCTATAACATCCATAAGGGTGTTTCTTCAGTGGGAGCTCGTCCGCGAGTTCATGATTTAAAAAAATCCATGTCATCGCTGGCTGCCGATGTTGTTTTCCTTCAGGAGGTGCAAGGGCGGCATGACTGGCTGGCGGCTAATCATGCCTTGCAATGGCCATCCGAAGCGCAGCATGAATTTCTGGCTGGCGAGTATCATCATTCCGCATATGGAAAAAATGCGGTTTATGACCATGGCCATCATGGTAATGCCTTGTTGAGTGCTTATCCGATTATTTCGCAGAATAATCATGATATTTCCGATCATGCACTGGAATCACGGGGACTTTTACATTGTGTTTTGCAGACGCCAGGAGCCAAGGTGCACTGTTATGTGGTTCATCTTGGTTTGCTGGAAGGAAGCCGCCGCCGCCAGACTCAGATGCTGATTGATAATGTCTACCGTTCTACCCCTGAGAATGCGCCGATTATTATTGCAGGGGATTTTAACGACTGGGGTAATCATCTATCGGATTCCTTGAGGGAAGCGCTTGATGTCAAGGAGGTTTTCGAAAGCAGGTCTTCCAAAAAAGGGATTGCGTCTTGCTTTAGGCGCCTGACAGGACGGACACCCAAGCCACAGCCAGCACGAACTTTCCCTGCGGCATTTCCCTGTTTGCCGCTGGATCGGATATATGTGCGTGGTTTTAAGGTGGAGTCAGCTACCGTGATGCATGGCCGGCGCTGGGCAAAAGTATCTGATCATGCGCCTATCGTTGCATCATTGCAAATGGAATAACATGCAGCGGGCCGATTCAGCCTGTTGCGGAATCTAAAATGGGGCGCTCATGCTTGTGCGCCCTGGCTCATTTGTTCCTGACAATTACCTGACGCTCTTAGATAGCGGGCGGGAGTACTTTCCGGCGCTGATCAAGCAGATCAATCAGGCCCAGGTAGAAATCTATTTCGAAACCTATATTTTTTACCCTGACGAAGTGGGGCGTACTGTTATGCGGGCGCTTCAGCAGGCGGCATTACGCGGTGTCCGGGTTCATGTCATTACCGATTGGTTTGGGACGGGCATAAGATTGTGCCGGTTGCTCAAACGTGAATTCGAAAAATTTGGCATTCATTTCCGGACTTTTAACCCCTGGTTTTATCGGGGCCTGGCAAGACAACACCGGAAAGTATGTGTGATTGATCATCAGCATGCTTTTGTTGGCGGGATTAATATTCTTGACGATTTTCGCTATGACTACAGCAAGAAACAGAAGATTTTAAAAGCCCCTCGGTGGGATTTTGCGGTTCTGATTGAAGGCCCGGTTCTGAATCTGATCCAGCAGGAAGTCGAAGCGTTTTGGGAGCGGGTTGGACATATGCCGATCCGCAGTCGTATCCGTAAATACCGTATTTCCTTCAAGCAAAAATCCGCAATCGCTAAAGTGGCGCTGGCAGGGTTTGTTGTCCGGGATAATTTCCGTAATCGCCGTACGATTCAGCGTGCCTATTTGCGTGCTATGGGCAGGGCGCGGCATAAAATTGTGTTGGCTACACCCTATTTCGCGCCCGGACGCAAATTTCGCGCCGCATTGATTTCTGCAGCAAAGAGGGGAGTGCAGGTTACCTTGCTGATCGGTATCGGCGAATTTTGGTGGCAGGATGCCGTTGCCAAATCCTTTTTCCCCAAATTGCTGAAAAGCGGTGTGCGGGTTTATGAATATCGCAAAACACAATTGCACGGCAAGGTGGCGGCAATAGATGATGCCTGGGCAACAGTAGGATCAAGTAATTGTGACGGCCTGAGTCTTTTTATCAATCATGAAGCCAATGTGATTGTTGGCGATACTCAATTTGTCGCAACGTTGCATGCGCATATTTTGAATGGCGTGGCAGAGGCAGAAGAGATTCGTTTGGAAGATTTTGAAAGGTTGCCTGGGTACTTGCGATTCTGGTATGGAACGGCTCATTTGATTTATCGTTCTATTATGCGGGTCGTGACCTGGGGGGACTATAATTGATTTTCTGCCGACGATTCGGGATACAATGTTAATGAAAGCAAGCCAGACAGCCGCCGGTCACAGTTGTGACGGGAGGAAGGTCCGGACACCATAGGGCAGGGTGGCGGCTAACAGCCGTCCGCTGAAAGCCGGAAGGTATAAGGCGAGGAACAGGGCCACAGAGACGAGCGTATTTAGTTACGGTGAAACGCGGTAACCTCCACCTGGTGCAATTCCAAATAGGCACGCGATGATACGGCTCGTGGAGCGTGTGGGTAGGAAGCTTGAGCACTGGAGTAATCCAGCGCCTAGATGAATGGCTGTCATAGCATCCGGCTTATGCTGGCTGCCGTAACAGAATCCGGCCTATCGGCTTGCTTTTATTTTTCATATTAAAGAGCGTGTTGTCCTGAAAAGACAACACGCTCTTTTCCATTTTTTCTCCCACAACACGATCTGACTTGAAATAACGATGGTTTAAGGTTGATTTTTATAAAAAAATTGATGTAAGTCAAGTTTGCTGCAGATATGTTTTTTTCCTATAGAAAGCGGGTTTTTTTGGGATACACATGTTTTTATATAAAGCAATGCTTTCATAGTGATTTGTAAGTAACTAATTTTTATAGAATTTTGCTTTTTGTTTGACATGGTGAAATGTCTCTAAGTTATTGAGTTCATTAAGATTTTTTTTATTTTTTTGATCAAAAACGCTTGACCAGCCATATACCTTCCTCTAAAGTGGGGGAAAGTGTAAAAGAGTGGAGTTTTGTGGGAATATTTATATTATTTCTGCTTGGGTTGTTTGATTGTTTTAAGAAGAGGTTTTTGTGTTCCAGGGAGCGTCCTCCATTAGTCTCGATGCAAAAGGCCGGATTTCAATTCCGGCCCGGCATCGTGATGCATTGTTGCTGCAATGCGAGGGGCGTGTCACGTTAACACGTCATCCGCATGGATGTCTGCTGTTTTTTCCGCGCTCTGTATGGGAAAGCCACCGGGAACAAATTGCAGCATGGCCTATGTCGGCCAGGGCATGGCAACGCATCTTTTTGGGGAGTGCCTCTGATGTAGAAATGGATTCTGCTGGCCGGATTCTGATTTCGCCGGAATTACGCCAGGTGGCCGGATTAAAACGTGAAGTGATGTTGTTGGGCATGGCATCCCATTTCGAGATATGGGATGCCGAAAAGCTGACTGAGAATGAAGCGGCGGCCATGGCGACAGGCATACCGGATGTATTACGGGATTTTTCATTTTAAGTATCGTTGGGAGTAAGGGGATTGCCGGATTTGACCCACCATTCGGTGTTGCTGACGGAAGCAGTCGATGCGTTAGCCGTTCATGGAGAGCGAATGAATGGAATTTATCTTGACGGGACATTTGGGCGTGGTGGTCACAGCCGGCTGATTTTGGATAGGCTTGGGCAGAGTGGGCGTCTGATTGCTTTTGACAAGGATCCTCAGGCAGTGGCTGTGGCAAAAAAGATTAAAGATCCGCGTTTTGAGATTGTGCATACAAGTTTTGCCGATCTTGATGTGGTGCTTGATCAGCGTGGTATTAAAAAAATTGATGGCGTGTTGCTGGATTTGGGGATTTCATCGCCGCAGGTGGAAGAAGCCGATCGCGGTTTCAGTTTTCGTTTGGATGGTCCGCTTGATATGCGTATGGATCCAACGCGCGGTATTTCTGCTGCGGGATGGCTGGCATCTGAGAGTGAGCAAAAAATTGCGGAGGTAATACGTGAATATGGGGAAGAACGGTTTGCTGTTCAGGTTGCAAAGGCGATTGCTGATGGCCGGTCAGCCGAGCCTATTATCGGGACGAAGCAGCTTGCCAGTATCGTGGCAAAGGCAGTTAAAACGCGCGAGAAAGGTAAGGATCCGGCAACGCGGACCTTTCAGGCTATACGGATTTATGTCAACAAAGAACTTGAGGATCTGGAGATAGGATTAAAAAAGGCTTGGGGACGGCTCGCATTACACGGGAGAATAGCAGTGATCAGTTTTCATTCGCTGGAAGATCGGATCGTAAAGCGCTTTTTTGCTGAGAGATCGACGATCAGGCAGCCGGATCGCCGATTGCCGATCCGAGCGGCGGAATTACCGCGAGCTGATATGAAACTTCTGGGTAAGAGAAAACCGGTTCAGTCTGAAATTGATGCCAATCCCCGTGCACGTTCTGCTATCTTGCGTGTGGCTGAACGTGTCTCGTTTTCCGCAGGAGTTGTGGCATGAAAAGCGGATATTTGCAGATTGTTCTGGTTGTGGCGCTGGTTTTAAGTGCGCTGATGCTGGTGAGTGTGCGATATCAATCTCGCCGGCTTTTCGTCGAGCTGGAGTTTGAGCTGACACAGGCAAGGCAACTGGAAGTAGAGTGGTCCCAGTTGCAGCTTGACCAGTCCAGTCTGGGAAAACATGCCCGTATTGAAGCGAGTGCCAAGCATGATTTGAATATGGTCCATGTAACACCAGCAAATACACGGTTCATGACGGTGACGACAAAATGATGCCTATGCTGAAAATTCCAGGAAATTTACGGGTTGCTGCGGCAAAAGGGGTGTCATTTTCTGAAACACCAGAGCTGAAAGTCAAGCTGTCAAAATGGCGTTCGCACATGGTCCTGTTTTTTCTCTTTTTGATTTTCATGTGTTTGATTGCCCGTGCGCTTTGGTTGCAGGTGTTGTCAACCGAGTTTTTGCAAAAGCAAGGCGAATCGCGCTATGCGCGTACCCTGGAGTTGCCTGCTACACGCGGCAAAATAACGGATCGTGACGGGACGGTGCTGGCTTCCAGTATTCCAGTTAGGGCGATATGGGCAATACCGGATGACGTGTTGTCGCAACCTAAGGAAAAGTTAAGTGACCTTGCCAGATTGCTTGGCATGAGTGAAAAGAGCCTTTACGGGCGGTTGGATTCGGATCGTGCTTTTGTCTATCTCAAACGACAAGTTGAAATGGATGTGGCAGACGCCATTCTTAAGCTTGGCATAAAAGGGGTCCAGACGCGGGAGGAATACAAGCGTTATTATCCGGAAGGGGATGTGATGTCCCATATTGTCGGATTTACCAATGTGGAAGATATCGGGCAGGAAGGGATAGAACTGGCGTCCCAGAAAATGCTTTCAGGCGTCACTGGAAGCCGTCGCGTGATCAAGGATCGTCTCGGCAATATTGTGGAAGATTTGCGGGCAGTCAAGGAACCCAGGGACGGTAGTAATTTGGCCTTATCCATCGATAGCAGTATTCAGTATATCGCTTACAAACAGCTCAAAGAAGCTGTGGAGCGAAATAAGGCCAAGGCTGGTGCTGCTGTTGTACTTGATATCCGGACGGGCGAGATTTTGGCATTAACGAATCTTCCCAGTTATAACCCGAATGACCGTGAAAAACTGAAAGGGAGCCACCTTCGCAATCGGGCATTGACCGATACCTATGAACCTGGTTCCACATTGAAACCCTTTACAGTTGCGCTGGCTCTGGAAAAGGAATATATCACGCCTCAAACCAAGATTCAGACCGCTCCGGGAAAAATGGTTGTCGGTAATGCCACAATCGGTGATGCCCATCCACACGGTTTGCTGACAATTTCACAGGTGATCGAAAAGTCGTCTAATGTGGGGACAGCCAAAGTGGCATTAGGTATGAAACCAAAGGAGATGTGGGAAATGTTTACCACATTGGGTTTTGGACAACAGCCGGATTTCGGTTTTCCAGGTACGACGGCCGGACGTGTCCGGCCATATAAATCCTGGCAACCTGTTGAGCAGGCGACGATGAGTTATGGTCATGGCATTTCGGTTTCGCTGATGCAGATTGCGCGTTCATACATGGTTTTTGCCCGAAATGGAGACATGGTTCCGCTTTCACTCGTACGCATCGATGAAGCGCCTGCCGGTCGCCAGATCATATCTGAAAAGACAGCACGATCCGTCCGGAATATGCTGGAAATGGCTGCTGGTCCTAGTGGAACGGCTCCCAGGGCACAAGTGCCGGGGTATCGGGTTGCCGGAAAGACCGGGACAACACACAAAATTGAGGGTGGAAAATATGTCAAAAAGTATGTCGCCTCATTTGTTGGTTTTGCACCGGCTTCTGATCCTCGAATCATTGTCGCCGTTATGATTGATGAGCCTTCCGGCGGACAGTATTTTGGCGGGGTGGTTGCTGCGCCTGTTTTTTCAAGGATTGTGGCTAATGCACTGAGAATTTTGAATGTCACGCCAGATTCATCTGTGACGAATATTGTTATCCCGCAGGACGGACCGATGGAGAGCATATGATGTCCGAGGCTGCACAGACCAAGGTCATTTCGACATGGCTCAGTCAGACATGTTTTGCTGGTGATCTTTTTTCGGATTCGCGTGACATTGCGCAATCCGGCAAAGATGCGGTTTTCTTCGCTTATCAGGATGGTTCAACTGACGGACGGAACTATATACCCCATGCCATCGAAAACGGCGCCAAGGCAGTTATTTATGAAGCAGCAGGCTTTGATTGGAAAGAAGAGTGGAACGTCCCGCATCTATCAGTCAAGGGGTTAAGAGAGCTGGCTGGTCCGGTTGCGGATGCCTATTATAACCATCCCTCATCTTCCATGTTTGTGGTTGCGGTAACAGGCACCAATGGCAAAACTTCCTGTACGCAATGGATTGGGAGCGCCTTATCCCGTTTCGGGAAGAAAACAGCTGTTATCGGCACATTGGGCATTGTTATTTTCGAACAAGGCGAAGCAGGGATACCGGAAATAACGGGTTATACCACGCCCGATCAAATCCAGTTGCAGAGAAGACTGGCTATGCTTCGCCAATCCGGTGTTTCCTGTATTGCGATAGAAGCATCTTCCATTGGGATTGAAGAAGGACGGCTCAACGGCTTGAGTATCGATGTCGTGCTGTATACCAATTTTACGCGGGATCATCTGGATTATCACAGGGATATGGCGTCTTATGAGGCAGCCAAGCGAAAATTGTTTGATTGGCCTGGGCTAAAGTGTGCCGTGATGAATCTGGATGATGCCAAAGGCAGGGAGTGGGCATCATCTCTTGATGGCAAATTGGAATTGCTGGGTTATACGATTAAAGGGGAAAATGCGGAAAACATGCCGGTATTGAGTGCGACGGAAATTCAGTCGTACATGAATAAAACGGCATTCCTTGTCGAGTCGCCTTACGGCAAATCCCGAGTCCGGACGCAGCTTGTCGGCAAATTCAATGTTAGCAATGTTCTTGGTGTGCTTGGCGTATTGCTCATGCAGGGTATTGAATGGAAAGCGGCGGTTTCAGTGCTTTCAGAATTACAGCCGCCGCCGGGCCGCATGCAGTCGCTAGGCGGACAGGATGCGCCGCTTATTGTGATTGATTATGCCCATACGCCTGATGCACTGGAAAAGGGGTTGGAGGCATTGCGTATGGTTGCGGATGACCGTAAGGGAGAGCTGTGGTGTGTTTTTGGATGCGGAGGCGATCGTGACAAAGGTAAACGCAAGGATATGGGATGTTCAGCTGAAATGGCAGATCATATTATTGTGACGAGTGATAATCCGCGGAGTGAAGAGCCACTGAAAATCATTAGAGATATTCTGTCCGGCATGACGAAGCCTGTTCTTACCATAGAAGACAGAGCTTCTGCGATTCTCCAGGCTGTGAAGCACGCATCGGCGAATGATGTGATCTTTCTCGCAGGAAAAGGACATGAAACCTATCAGGAAGTGATGGGAATAAAACAGCCGTTTGTGGATGCTGATCATGCTGCTTTGGCGCTGGCTACTTTTAAAGCCATGCAAAAAGGAATCTTATGAAGACGAGCATCAGTGAAATCCAAAAATGGGTTCCCGGCAGCCGTGCGCAGGGAGACGCTGTTTTTGAGGGCGTTTCTACTGATAGCCGGACGGCGGGCAGAGGGAATCTTTTTGTTGCCCTTCGTGGAGACAGCTTTGATGCACATGATTTTTTATCTGAAGTACCCGCTAAGGGCGTTGCCGCTGTCGTGGCCGAACGCCTGCCTGCCGATTTTTCATTGCCTGCCCTACTAGTCGAGGATAGCCGTTTGGCTTTGGGTGAAATGGCCAGGCATTGGCGAAAACAATTTTCCTTGCCCGTTATTGGCGTAACCGGCAGCAATGGTAAGACGACTGTCAAGGAAATGATTGCCGCTATTTTAAGAGTGGCCTATGGAGAGGCTTTTTTGGCGACAGCAGGCAACCTGAATAATGAAATTGGTGTGCCGCAGACACTTTTCCGTCTGGATGCCAGGCATCGTGCGGCGGTGGTCGAGCTGGGCATGAATCATCCCGGGGAAATTGCGTATCTGGCTGCTATCGCGCAGCCGACGGTTGGGCTGGTCAATAATGCGCAACGGGAACATCAGGAGTTTATGGTTAATGTCCAGGCTGTTGCCAAAGAGAATGGCAGCGTGATCCGCATGTTGCCATTGGATGGTGTGGCCGTATTTCCGGCAGAGGACCTGTTTTCGGAATTGTGGGAAGCGTATGCAAAGGAAAAAGGCATGCGCAGGACAATCACTTTTGGTTTTGGGGAAAAGGCGGTTGTAAAGGGACAGTACGATCAAAATGCCAACAAGCTGGATATCAGAATAGCCGAGGTGTTCATAGCCGTACAACTCTCCGTTATAGGTAAACACAATGCGCATAATGCGCTGGCAGCCGTGGCTTGTTGCCATGCCATCGGCATAGAAGCTGATGTGATCCGGCGCGGATTGGAAGCTTTTTTGCCGGTGAATGGGCGGCTTCAGTTTAAGACGGCGGCTAATGGCGCAAGGTTGATTGATGACACTTATAATGCGAACCCGGATTCGGTTTTGGCTGCGATAGACGTGCTCGCTCAAGCTAACGCTCCCCGTGTGCTGGTTTTGGGAGATATGGGTGAAGTCGGCGATCAGGGGCTGCGTTTTCATGAAGAAGTTGGTGACTACGCCCGGGCAAAAGGGGTTGACTATTTTTATGCGTTTGGTGATCTGGCCCGATATGCTGCCAGCGCCTATGGTGCAGGAGCGCGGCATTTTGAAGATGTGGCGCAGTTAGTGAAAAGCCTGCGGGAAGTTGCGATACCGTCATCAACTATCCTGGTAAAAGGGTCGCGCTTTATGAAGATGGAACGCGTCGTTAATAATTTAATAGAGAAAAGATAAGGGATAAACGGATGCTGCATTGGCTGGCACAACAATTTGTTCAGGATTTCGGTTGGTTAAGAATCTTTGGATACATTACCTTCCGTGCGGTATTCGCTTCGCTTACGGCATTGACGATAGGATTAATTGCCGGACCTGCTGTTATCCGTATGCTGACCCGCCTTAAAGTGGGACAGGCTGTGCGGCAGGATGGGCCTCAGACCCATCTGGCTAAATCCGGTACGCCAACCATGGGCGGTTTGCTCATTTTGATTGGCATTGGCATATCCACTTTACTGTGGTGTGATCTTTCCAACCGTTTCATCTGGGTGGTGCTGATTGTCACATTGGGATACGGCGCCATCGGCTGGGTCGATGATTACCGTAAGGTGGTTTACAAAAATCCAAAGGGCATGTCGTCAAAAGAAAAGTATTTCTGGCAGTCCTTGATTGGTATTCTTGCTGCGGTCTACTTGGCTTTTTCTGTGTCCGGACGAAGCAATATGGAAGTATGGAATCTGTTTGTGGAATGGATTCGCTCCGGCCTGGACGCAGATTTGCCTGCCAAGGCTGATCTGATCGTGCCGTTTTTCAAGACGGTGAGTTATCCGCTGGGTGTCTGGGGATTTATCGCGCTGACTTATTTTGTTATCGTGGGCACCAGCAATGCGGTGAATCTGACAGATGGACTCGACGGATTGGCTATTATGCCGACCATTATGGTAGGAACAGCGTTGGGTGTCTTTGCTTATCTGACAGGTAATTTTACATATGCGCATTATCTGTTTATTCCCTATATCTCCGGTGCAGGCGAGCTGCTGATTTTTTGTGGTGCGATGGCAGGCGCCGGGCTGGCTTTTCTTTGGTTCAATGCTTACCCGGCCCAGATGTTCATGGGTGATGTGGGCGCACTAGCCTTAGGCGGAGCGCTTGGCACGATTGCTGTTATCGTCAGGCAGGAAATTGTGCTTTTTATCATGGGCGGCATTTTTGTGGCTGAGACGGTTTCCGTCATGATGCAGGTCCTGTTTTTTAAATACACGAAGAAACGATATGGTGTGGGTCGCCGCATTTTCCTGATGGCGCCGTTGCACCATCATTTTGAACAAAAGGGCTGGAAAGAGACGCAGGTCGTTGTGCGTTTCTGGATTATTACGATGATGCTGGTTCTTCTGGGATTGTCTACATTGAAATTGCGCTGATATGGATTACACGGGAAAAAAGGCACTTGTACTAGGGCTTGGCGAGTCAGGCTTGGCAATGGCGCGCTGGTTTGCGCGCTGTGGTGCTTTTGTGCGTGTGGCCGATACGCGCAGCCATCCGGAGAAGCTCACTGTCCTGCAAAAAGAAATACCGGCCGCCGAGTTTAGAGGAGGGCCATTTTTAGCCGGCCTGCTTGATGACGTGGATATGATTGCCGTTAGCCCGGGACTCATACCCAGCCGGGATCTTGCCGAAATTATGCCGGCAGCAAATGCAAAAGATATTCCACTCTGGAGCGAGATAGAGCTTTTCGCGCAAGCGCTTGCCAGTTTGCAAAAAGAAAAGGATTACAGGCCAAGTGTCATTGCGATAACGGGTACCAATGGCAAGACAACCGTGACCAGCTTGACCGGCAGGATGTGTGCCAGAGCGGGTAAAGCGGTAAAGGTAGCCGGTAATATTAGCCCTGCCGTGCTGGATGTCTTGCGTGAATCGCTGGATAGGCAGCAGTTGCCTGATATCTGGGTATTGGAATTATCCAGCTTTCAGTTATGGCGTACATACAGCTTGAATGCGGATGTGGCAACGGTGTTGAACATAACGCAGGATCATCTGGATTGGCATGAAAATCTGGAAGCTTATGCTGATGCTAAAAAACGCATATTCGGGGCATCAACAATCCGTGTTTTGAACCGGGATGACGGTTTGGTGATGGGGATGGCATCTCCGGATAAACGCATCGTGACATTTGGTTTGGACAAGCCGGTTAAGGCATATGATTTTGGCATCCATGACAGTCATGGAATGGCGTGGCTGTGTGTTGTGAAAACACGTGAGACAGAGGAAACGGGAAAACAGAAAAACGCTTCTTTGCCGCCGGAGCTGTATATCCAGGATCTGATGCCGGCTGGGGCGCTCCGGATTCGAGGACGGCATAATGCAAGCAATGCGCTTGCGGCTTTAGCGCTTTGTCGTGCTATTGGTCTTCCATTGGCGCCGCTGCTGCACGCTCTCAAAGAATACAGCGGTGAGCCGCATCGTGTTGAACCGGTTTTGACGGTATCCGGTGTGAGTTACATTGATGACAGCAAAGGAACGAATGTCGGCGCAACGGTTGCGGCGGTGGAAGGGTTGGGGGTTGAAAAAGAGGGTGACAAACGTCTTTTCCTGATTGCAGGCGGTGACGGTAAGGATCAGGATTTCAGTCCACTTGCGTTGCCGGTTTCAAAATATGTTCATACCGTCCTTTTGATCGGGAAAGATGCGGGTGTGATTGAAAAGGCCTTGGAAGGAAGTGGGGCGACGCTGGTTTTATGCGAGTCGCTAAAAAGGGCTGTGAACCATGCGGCGAAAATGGCGAAAGAGGGGGATGTGGTTCTATTGTCGCCAGCCTGCGCCAGTATGGATATGTTCAGAAATTATGCGCACAGGGCAGAAGTATTTGTTTCGGAAGTCAGGGAAATTGCGCTGTCTCGTGGTGAGGTGGCGGCATGAATAAGGTGAGAAGACTGTTTGATGTATTTCCTGGTTTTAGTCTGAAGCCACTGTCTTTTGAGCAGCGCTCAAAGATGATGCATTTCGACCGGCATTTGCTGGGCGTGATAATGATTCTGATGCTGCTGGGATTGGTCATGGTTTATTCAGCTTCGATCGCTTTGCCGGATTCGCCGAAGTACGCCAACTACAAGCCGACCCATTTTCTCTTCCGGCAATGTGTTTTCATCATGATGGGGTTGTGCGCTGGTTTGGTTGTGTCTCGCATTCCCATTCATTTTTGGCAGAAATACGCCCCTCACCTTTTTGTACTAACCCTGTTTTTGCTGGTGCTGGTACTGATTCCCGGTATTGGAAAAGGCGTGAACGGCGCACGCCGGTGGTTGCCGTTCAAGATATTCAATTTGCAGCCTTCCGAGCTGATGAAACTGTTTATCGTTTTATATGCTGCTGATTACACCGTCCGCAAACAGACTGTGATGAAAAAGCTGAGCAAGGGCTTTTTGCCGATGGCCAGTGCACTCGGATTCATTGGCCTGTTGCTGTTACTGGAGCCGGATCTGGGCGCGCTGGTTGTTATCGTTGCCATCGCTATGGGCATTCTTTTCCTTGGCGGTTTTAATGGGGTCTGGTTTTTCGGGATTGTCACGACACTGGTTGGGATATTCAGTGCGGTCATCATGCTTTCCCCCTGGCGCAGAGAAAGGATTTTTGCTTATCTGGATCCATGGGATGGCGCAAACGCATTAGGCAAGGCCTATCAGCTTTCCCATTCGCTGATTGCTTTTGGGCGTGGTGAAGTGTTTGGTGTGGGACTGGGCGGTAGTGTGGAAAAACTGCATTATTTGCCTGAGGCACATACGGATTTTTTGCTGGCTGTTATCGGGGAGGAATTCGGTTTTGCTGGTGTTGTTGTGGTTGTACTGCTTTTTTACTGGCTTATCAAGCGGGCATTTGATATTGGCAGGCAGGCCATCGCGATGGACCGGATTTTTGCCGGATTGGTTGCGCAAGGTATTGCCGTGTGGATTGGTATTCAGACATTTATCAATATGGGCGTCAATCTGGGGCTTTTGCCGACAAAGGGATTAACGTTGCCTTTGATGAGTTATGGCGGTTCCGGGATTCTGATCAACTGTATCGGTCTGGCGATTCTTTTGCGGGTGGATTATGAAAACCGCCAGATCATGCGGGGAAGGCGGACTCATGAATAAGCAAAAGCGGCTTCTGATTATGGCGGCAGGTACGGGCGGACATATCTTCCCGGGGCTTGCCATTGCTCGCACCATGCGCGAAAGGGGATGGCAAATTACTTGGCTGGGTACACGTCACGGTATGGAAACCACGCTGGTGCCGGCTCAGGGAATCGAGCTGGACAGCATTGATTTTGCAGGTTTGCGCGGCAAAGGATTGATGCATACGGTTACAGGAGGTGTCAAGTTGCTGACAAGTATGGCGTCCTGTCTCAATATCATGCGCCGCCGCAAGCCGGATTTGGTTCTTGGCATGGGAGGGTATGTGACTGTACCGGGCGGTTTCGCTTGCCGAGTCATGGGAGTGCCGCTTGTTCTTGTCAATGCAGATGCCGGGCTGTTGCTTTCGAATAAAACACTGTTGCCTGTCGCAAAACGGATTCTGTTCGGTTTCCCGGCTGATCCGGCTGCCATGACGGAGAAGGGTGTGTTGACGGGGAATCCTGTCCGGTATGAAATTGCTTCTTTGCCTGAACCGGAAAGCCGTTACGCGCAAAGGAGCGGGCCGTTGAATGTACTGGTAATCGGGGGGAGCCTGGGCGCACATGCGTTGAATGAATGTGTTCCTTATGCGCTGGCCGCCTTGCCGTCGGATGTCCGGCCAAGGGTGGTGCACCAGACAGGTAAGGAACATTCAGCTCGTGTTCGGCGGGCTTACATGGCAGTACAGGTTGAGGCGGATGTCGTAGAGTTTATTGATGATATGGCAGCGAGGTATGCCGGTACGGACTTGGTAATTTGCCGGGCGGGAGCCATTACCGTTTCCGAATTAACGGCAGCAGGGTTAGCCAGCATCCTGGTGCCGTTTATTGCTTCCAGCACATCGCACCAGCGTGATAATGCAACCTACATGGCAGCGCATCGGGCGGCTATCCATTTACCGCAAGGCGAGCTGACACCGGAGCGCCTGGCCTCCATGTTGCGTGAGATAACGAGGGAGCAATGCCTGACGATGGCTAAGGCGGCTTATGCTCTTGGCCGGCGTGATGCGAATGAACGTATTGCGGATGAATTGGAACGTGTTGCGAACGCAACCATTTGATTGAGCAAGTATGAAACACAAGGTTAAAAATATACATTTTGTCGGGATTGGCGGAAGCGGCATGAGCGGTATCGCTGAAGTGCTGCTCAATCTCGGTTACAACATTTCCGGTTCGGACCTGGCCAGTAATGCGGCAACGTTGCGTCTACAGCATTTGGGCGCGCGCGTCATGCGGGGGCATGATCCGGAATATGTTGAAAGCGCAGATGCCATCGTCATTTCTTCTGCCGTTGCCCAGGACAATCCCGAAGTTCTTGCCGCGCGTAAGAAATGTATTCCCATTGTGCCGCGTGCCGTTATGCTGGCAGAACTGATGCGCCTAAAACGCGGCATTGCGATTGCCGGCACGCACGGAAAAACCACGACTACCAGCCTGGTAGCAAGCGTGCTGGCAGAGGGCGGATTTGATCCTACTTTCGTCATTGGCGGACGGCTTAACAGTGTTGATGCTAACGCGGCTCTGGGAACAGGCGATTTTATTGTGGCGGAGGCGGACGAATCGGATGCCTCTTTTCTGAATCTGCATCCCGTGATTGAAGTTATCACGAATATTGACGCGGATCACATGGATACATACGGGCATGATTTTACCCGATTGAAGCAGGCGTTCATCGAATTCACGCAGCGATTGCCCTTTTATGGTCGGGCTGTCCTGTGTATTGATGATAGCAATGTCCGGGAAATTAAACCATTCATTTCAAAGCCGGTTACGACTTATGGTTTTCATGAGAGTGCTGATGTCAGGGCAATTGATGCCGAGGCACAGGGGTCCATGATGATTTTTACGGTTCTGCAAAAGGGATACCCGGATATGAAGGTCAGATTGAATCAACCGGGTATGCATAATGTGCAAAATGCTTGTGCTGCTATCGCTATCGCACGGGAGTTGGGAGTCAGTGACAAGGCGACACAGAAGGCTTTGGAAGAATTTACCGGGGTGAATCGGCGTTTTACGCGTCTTGGGGAAATCAGGTGGGCCCAATCCGAAGAAAAAGCGAGCGGTAGTGCAGAACTGATTGATGATTATGGCCACCATCCGGCGGAGGTAGCAGCGACAATCGCTGCTGCACGGGGCGCTTATCCGAATCGCCGGCTGGTTCTTGCCTTCCAGCCGCATCGTTACACGCGAACACGTGATCTGTTCGAAGATTTTGTCAAATCATTATCGACAACGGATGTATTGCTGCTTGCCGAGGTTCATCCGGCAGGGGAGCAGCCAATTGTGGCTGCTGACGGGCGTTCGCTTAGCCGGGCTATTCGGGTAGCTGGAAAGATAGACCCGGTTTTTGTGGAGGGTATAGAAGAAATGCCGGCTTCCATTTTTAACGTGGTGAAGGATGGCGATGTTGTTATTGTTATGGGTGCAGGAGCCGTTAGCCGTGTTCCTGCAAAGTTACTGGAAATGTCAACGAGTCAATCATGAGTAATAAAAACAGAGCCAGTCAGCTTGGAAAAGTCGGTGTGCTGCTGGGAGGCCGTTCAGCGGAGCGTGAAATTTCCCTGAAATCGGGAAATGGCGTCTTAAAAGCACTGCGCAATCAAGGTGTGAATGCCCATTTGTTTGATACGGGCAAGCGAACACTGGCCGAGTTGGCAACTGAAAAATTTGACCGCGTTTTTATTGCGCTGCATGGCCGCTTTGGAGAAGACGGTACCCTACAGGGCGCGCTGGAACAGTTGGGGATTCCTTATACAGGGTCGGGTGTAATGGCTTCTGCATTGGCGATGGACAAGGTCATGACGAAACGGATTTGGCTTTCAAAAAATTTGCCGACACCGCGTTATGTTGAGCTGTTGCCACAGTCTGATTGGAAGGCGGTTGTAGCTGAGCTGGGATTGCCGTTGATTGTTAAACCCGCACATGAAGGATCAACATTGGGACTGACTCGCGTGAAAACAGCAGATCAGTTACCCAAAGCCTATGCGCTTGCTGCTCAGTATGATCAGTCAGTGCTGGCAGAAGAATTTATTGATGGGATGGAACTGACGTGCGCGGTTCTGGATATTCGAGGCGAGCCACAGGCGTTGCCGCTGGTGCGGATTATCGCACCGGGTGCGAATTACGACTACCAGAACAAATATTTTAGTGATGAAACACGATATTTGTGTCCAAGTGGTTTGAGTGAAGATCTGGAAAAGAAGATACAGGCCTGTACGTTGGAAGCCTACAAAATGCTGGGATGTCGTGGTTGGGGCAGGGCTGACATTATGTTGCGCGCCTCGGACGAAAAGCCTTATTTGCTGGAAATGAATACATCACCGGGAATGACAGATCATTCGCTGGTGCCGATGGCGGCACGCGCTGCAGGCATCGATTATGAGGAGTTGTGCATGATGATTTTAGAGTCGGCAACACTGGATCAGAAAAAAAATGATGAATTGAAGGCAGGCTGAGGCGCTTTATGTGGCATGACGTCAGGTTATTGAATGGAATCGCAAATATGTTTTTGACCATTTTTGTCGTCATCGTGCTAGTCGGCGGTTTTTTATGGTTTGCCCAGAAGCCGTTTTTCTCATTAAAGATAATAGAGGTACAGGAGGTTGAAAAGAAACCATTGAAACATGTCAACGCACTGACGATAAGAAGTGTGGCATTGCCGCGTATCAAAGGTAATTTCTTTAGCGTCAATCTGGATGCCGTCAGAGAAGCTTTTAAAGCGGTGCCTTGGGTAAGGGATGTCACTGTCAGGCGTAAATGGCCGAACGGGTTGGTTGTTTCCATTGAGGAACATAAACCGCTGGGGACATGGGGTGATGATGGGCGGCTGCTTTCTGTCAAGGGAGATGTTTTTACGGTTAATTTGGCCGAAGCGGAAGATGAGGGGAATTTGCTGAAGTTTTATGGTCCTGAAGGAAGTGAAAAGGAAGTTGTCGCACGATATGAGGAATTGCGCCGGGAATTTGCCACGATTAATCTCGAGCTGGTTCTCCTTGAACTTTCTGACCGTTATGCTTGGAGAACGACGCTAAATAACGGCATGACGGTGCGTTTCGGACGTGAACAGGGCAGCAATACGATGCGGGACAAGATGGGGCGATTACTGGCGGTTTATCCCAAGCTGGCCGCACAGTTGAAAAATGGGATTAGAGGGATTGACTTGCGTTATCCGAATGGATTGGCACTGAAAGCGGATGGATTGGTGCCTGATGTTGGTGGACAGTAGAGGGAATAAGCGAAGAACTATGACTAAAGACCTGAAAAACCTGATAGTGGGTCTGGATATCGGAACATCCAAGGTGGTAGCCCTTGTTGCGGAAGTATTGCCTGATGGCCGGCATGAAATCATTGGTCTTGGGCAGCATGAATCGAAAGGTTTGAAAAAGGGGGTTGTCGTCAATATTGAGGCTACAGTCGAATCCATACAGCGTGCTTTGGAAGAGGCGGAGCTCATGGCGGATTGCAAGATTCGGAATGTTTATACCGGCATTGCCGGGAGCCACATCCGCAGTTTTAATTCACGCGGAATGGTTGCTATTAAGGATAAGGAAGTGACTGCGGCTGATGTCAGCCGTGTGATTGAAACAGCAAGGGCCGTCAATATCCCGAACGACCAGCAATTTTTGCACACGGTTTCACAGGAATTCATTGTCGATAATCAGGAAGATGTTCGTGAACCCATTGGCATGAGCGGCATCCGCCTTGAAGTGAAGGTGCATATTGTGACAGGCGCCGTTTCAGCTGTTCAGAATATTGTGAAGTGCGTGCGTCGGTGCGGGCTGGAAGTATCAGACCTGATGTTGCAGCCGATGGCTTCGGCAGATGCGGTTCTGACAGATGATGAAAAGGAACTGGGGGTTGTCTTGATCGATATTGGCGGCGGCACGACGGACATTGCCGTGTTTACCGAAGGGGCGATTCGCCATACCGCTGTTATTCCCATTGCGGGCGACCAGATTACCAATGACATTGCAATGGCCTTGCGCACGCCGACGCTTGAAGCGGAAGAAATCAAGCGTCGTTATGGCATCGCGAAGCAGGTATTGGTTGATCCTGCCGAGACAATCGAGGTGCCTGGACTGGGCGACCGGGGGCCGCGAACGCTGTCACGACAGATGCTGGCAGCTGTCATTGAGCCGCGTGTGGAAGAACTTTTTGCGCTTGCATTGCAGGTTGTTCGGGAATCGGAATATGAGGAAGTGTTGTCGTCCGGGATTGTGCTTACAGGCGGTTCTGCACTGATGCCTGGTTTGGCGGAACTGGCGGAAGATGTTTTTCTGAAGCCGGCAAGAATTGGTTTGCCTGGATACCGGGGACAACTTGCGGACATGGTTCGCAGTCCCCGTTATTCAACGGCGCACGGATTGTTGTCCGAAGCCAAAAAGCAGTATTTGCGCGGGACAGTTGTGACACAGCAGCAAGGGTCTGCCAAAGCCATCTGTCAGCGGATAAAAGAATGGTTTGTCGGGAATTTTTAGTATTGGTAATGGTTGGATTGGTATTTTTATTATGACAGGGCTGTTTTCAGTTAGAAGTTGTCACACCGCGTGAAAACTTTTATCTGGAAGCTGCATTCAGACAGGGAGTGTAATTATGAAATTTGATATAGTCGATAGCTCAACGCTAGGAACCGTCATTAAGGTCGTTGGCGTTGGAGGTGCAGGAGGCAATGCAATTCAGCATATGATTAACAAGAATGTGTCTGGCGTAGAATTCATTGCTGCCAATACGGATGCACAAGCTTTGTCTCATTCCGGAGCACACAATATCATCCAGATTGGAGATACAGGACTGGGTGCCGGTATGAAACCTGAAGTGGGAAAAATGCTGGCAGAAGAATCACGCGAACGTATTGAAGATGCCCTGCGTGGCGCTCACATGGTGTTCATTGCCGCAGGCATGGGCGGCGGCACGGGAACGGGTGCCTCTCCCATTGTTGCCGAGGTGGCAAAATCATTGGGCGCATTAACCGTAGCGGTTGTATCCAAGCCTTTCTCCTATGAAGGCCAGCGGTGCATGGAAACGGCTAATGAAGGCCTGGAGGCGCTGGAATCACATGTGGATTCGCTGATTGTGATTTTGAATGAAAAGCTCGAAGAAATATATGAGGATGACAGCATGATGGAATGGCTACAGCATGCTGATGACGTCTTACATAATGCCGTGGCCGGCATTGCGGAAATCATCAATGTGCGCGGTCATATCAATGTCGATTTCAATGACGTTAAAACCATTATGAGCGAGCAGGGCAAGGCCATGATGGGAACGGCTGTTGCATCCGGTATTGACCGGGCAAGAATTGCGGCTGAACAGGCTGTGGCTTCTCCACTTTTGGATGGGGTCGATTTGTCCGGTGCGCGGGGCGTGCTTGTTAATGTGACAGCCAGTCGCAGTTTGAAAGGCAAGGAAATCAAGGATGTCATGGCGACGGTGCGTGCCTTTGCTTCACCTGATGCGACGATTGCACAGGGGATTGCCTATGAAGATGAAATGGGAGACGAAATCCGCGTGACGGTTGTGGCGACAGGATTGGGGCGTAACAAGAAGCCGATGCATCTGATCCAAACCCCGCGTTTGCGAACCGGTACCAACGATGCTGTGGCGCGGATGGATGGCGCGGAACAGGTTCCGGGAACGATGGCTTCCGTGCCTCAGTTTGATTTGGATAAACCGGCTGTTTGGCGACACGGCCGTGATTCAGCAACGGATACAGTGCGTGCGTTGGAAAAGAATGGCATGGAGACATATGATATTCCCGCTTTCTTGCGCAGACAGGCGGATTGATCGCATCTGTATGTATAGTTGATACAGGTGGCTATCAGGGAGTGGTGTCAGGCGTCATTGTTGAACTAAAGCGGTTGCTCCCTGTCTTGTCTGTATGGCGTTTTACCGGCAGAAGCTGAGAAAATAGGCGAAAATGGTAATATCCATGTAAAATAAAAAACCGTGAAAAAGAGACAAGAAGAAACTTGTTTATCGGTGACTATGTTAAAACAGCGTACTATTAAATATCTGACACGTACAGTCGGTATCGGCCTGCATTCGGGTTACAAGGTTGAACTGGTGCTTCGGCCTGCGGCGCCCAATACGGGTATTGTTTTTCACCGCACGGACTTCAATCCACCTGTCTCGATTCCGGTCGGCGCTCATGCGATTGGCGATACTCGTTTGGCCTCGACTCTGGTAAATGATGGGGTGCGCGTATCGACGGTTGAGCATATTATGTCAGCTTGTGCCGGCCTGGGTATCGATAATCTGCATATTGATGTCAATGCGGAAGAAATCCCGATCATGGATGGTTCGGCTTCTTCTTTTGTATTTCTTTTGCAGCAGGCAGGGCTGGAAGAACAGGATGCTGCCAAGAAGTATATCCGTGTCAAGAAGCCGGTAGAAGTGCGCGAAGGCGATGAGCAGAATGAAAAGTGGGCCAGACTGGACCCCTATAATGGTTTTCGCCTGGATTTCTTTATCGAATTCAATCATCCTGCAATTGATTCCACACACCAGCATGCGGTTATGGATCTTGCCGAGGTTTCCTACGTGAAGGATGTATCACGTGCCAGAACGTTTGGTTTTGTCCGTGATGTTGAAACCTTGCGTGGCATGGGACTGGCGCGGGGCGGTTCTTTGGAAAATGCGATTGTGATGGATGAATACCGTATTCTGAATCCGCATGAGCTTCGTTACGAAGATGAGTTTGTCCGCCACAAGATTTTAGATGCGATTGGCGACTTATATTTGGTAGGGCATCCGATCCTGGCTTCCTATACAGCTCATAAGTCTGGGCATGCGCTGAATAATCAGTTGTTAAGAGCGCTTCTTACGCAGCCGGATGCTTATGAAATCGTGAGCTTTGAAACATCGGAAGCAGCGCCGAATTCCTGGTTTAGCCAGACGACCCGGGAATGGGTTCCCGTTTAAGCGGGGTGTTTTTAACCCGTTATTCTGAATCTCGCTGATGCCGTTTCATCATGGCGTTGATCGCTTCCATTAATGCCGGATCGGTGCCTGACTGTGTCAGATAAGTTTCCAGTTTTCCCAGCTCTTCCACTACGCTGGATGGAAGTGGTTTTTTCGGCGGCCTCTCTGTTTGCCGGATTGTCTTTTTCAGTTTGACCTTGACCTGTATGGTTTTAATCGGCCAGCCGGCGTTTTCTAATCCGGTTTGAAGCAAAGGCAGTTTTTGCCGGAGTCTTGCTGCGGTTGCCTGACTGGGTACGCCAACCGTCAGCCGGTCTTTTTCCAATTGCAAGACTTCACAACCGGTAAAATGTTCCGGCAGGGTTTGTTCGCATTCCTTTTGCAAGGCAATCAGGCGGGTGGCATTGGGTAGTATTCCGGATATCCGATCATGCATCTGCAGAAAATCCGTTACCGATGCAAAGGCGTTTTTCTTGCCTGTGATGGTACGAGGTGCATTCAGGAGGGATGATAAAAATTTATGCATGGATCAATATGCTGGCTGGATGCAGGGATATCTATCTATGATAACGGATAAAATCCCTGTTGATGGGAGGCTATCACTTTTGTTGCTTGAAATACTACAGGATAACCCCCATTTACTGTTTTTTATGCTGAAAAGAAGGAGAAGTTGGGTAATGGTCTTAAGACTCGTGATTCAGCGTGATAAAATTCTTTCTTTAACGGCAGGTTTTGACGCAGGATCAAAACTTTGAGGGTGGCAATTGATTGCATGACCTTAACTTCAAGAATATAACATGTCCATACTGACCCGTATTTTTGGTAGCCGCAACCAGCGGCTGCTAAAGCAATACAGCAAGATTGTTGCACAGATTAATGCGCTTGAGCCGGCGATGGAAAAACTTTCCGATGCCGAACTGAAAGCAAAAACCCCTGAGTTTAAGGAAAGACTGCTCAAGGGCGCCACATTGGATGATCTCTTGCCGGAAGCGTTTGCCGTTTGCCGGGAGGCCAGCAAGCGGGTGCTGAAGATGCGTCCTTTTGACGTTCAACTGGTTGGCGGCATGGCGCTGCATCAGGGAAAGATTGCCGAAATGGGGACTGGTGAAGGCAAGACGTTGGTGGCAACGCTTCCGGCCTATCTAAATGCCCTGGCAGGGAAAGGCGTGCATGTCGTTACGGTTAATGATTATCTGGCTGAGCGGGATGCGGAATGGATGGGGCGTTTGTATTCATGGTTAGGGCTGACAACCGGGATCAACCTGTCCCACATGGAGCATGAAGATAAGCAGGCTGCTTATGCTGCGGATATTACTTATGGCACCAACAATGAATATGGCTTTGATTATCTGCGGGATAACATGGTTTATGACGTGGATGATCGGGTACAGCGCACATTGAGTTATGCCATTGTGGATGAGGTTGATTCTATCCTGATTGATGAAGCTCGAACACCGCTTATTATTTCCGGTCAGGCGGAAAGCAGCACGGATCTGTACTACAAGATGAATCAGGTGCCGCCTCTGTTGACGGAGCAGATCGGTGAAGATACGCCGGATGGCAAAAGCAAGGTTGAGGTCTATGGCGATTACACCAAGGATGAGAAGGCGCATCAGGTTTTGCTGACTGAGGCCGGGTTTGAGAAAGCAGAAAAAATCCTGATGCAGATGGGATTGCTGCCGGAAGGCGCGTCTCTGTATGATGCCGCCCATATCCTGCTGATTCACCATCTGTATGCCGCGCTTCGCGCCAATGTACTGTATCACCGTGATCAACATTATGTCGTGCAAGGGGGCGAAGTCATCATCGTTGATGAATTCACCGGTCGCCTTATGACGGGCCGGCGCTGGTCAGACGGCTTGCATCAGGCAGTCGAGGCCAAGGAAGGCGTTCAGATCCGCAATGAAAACCAGACACTGGCATCGATTACTTTCCAGAATTATTTCCGGATGTATGACAAACTCGCGGGTATGACTGGTACGGCAGATACGGAAGCGTATGAGTTCCAGGAAATTTACGGTCTTGAAACCGTCGTGATTCCCCACAACCGTCCTAACCAGCGGCAGGATCGTCATGATCAGGTGTTTAGGACAGAACGGGAAAAATACGATGTCATGCTCAGGGATATCCGGGATTGCTATGAACGGGGGCAGCCTGTTCTGGTCGGAACGACATCCATTGAGAATTCCGAGCTGCTGTCCAAGATACTCACGAATGCCGGGTTGCCGCATAACGTGTTGAATGCCAAACAGCATGCGCGTGAAGCAGAAATCGTTGCGCAGGCCGGTCGTCCGAAGATGATCACGATTGCGACTAACATGGCTGGGCGAGGCACGGATATTGTTCTTGGCGGTAATGTAGAAAAACAGGTTGAATTCATCGAAGCGGATGAATCCCTGTCTGAAGAGCAAAAGCAAGAACAGATTAAAAAATTGCAGGATGAATGGCAGTCACTTCATGATCATGTTGTGAATGCAGGTGGCTTGCATATCATCGGAACAGAGCGTCATGAATCCAGGCGCGTCGATAACCAGTTGCGCGGCCGTTCCGGTCGGCAAGGTGATCCGGGCGCTTCGCGTTTCTATCTGTCCATGGATGATCCGCTTCTGCGGATTTTTGCCGGCGAACGCATGCGTGCCATTATGGACAAGCTTAAATTGCCTGAAGGCGAGGCGATTGAAGCCGGTATCGTCAATCGCTCAATCGAATCCGCACAGAGAAAAGTGGAAGGCCGCAACTTTGACATCCGCAAGCAATTGCTGGAATATGACGATGTCGCCAATGACCAGCGCAAAGTGATCTACCAGCAACGAAACGAGCTGCTTGAGGTTGAGGATACGTCAGAACTGGTGATGTCGTTGCGTCATGGCGTCTTTATTGATTTGTTCAGAACCTATGTACCGGAAGAATCCGTTGAGGAGCAATGGGATATTCCAGGCCTTGAACGTGAGCTTGCTGCTGAATGGCGGTTGAACATTCCGCTCGTGGAAATGGTTCAAAAGCACAAGAATATATCGGATGGAGATATGCTTGAGCATATCTTGCAGGTAGCTGATGATACTTACAATGCGAAGGTAAGCTTAGTTGACAGGACGCTTTTTTCAGGTTACGAGCGCAGCATTATCCTGCAAAGCATGGATGCGCACTGGCGTGAGCATTTGGCTGCGTTGGATCATTTGCGCCAGGGTATTCATCTTCGCGGTTATGCTCAGAAAAATCCTAAGCAGGAATACAAGCGCGAGGCGTTTGAGTTATTTTCCATGATGCTTGAGCTCATCAAAAATGACGTGACACAAAAGCTCATGCTGGTGCGTATCCAGTCACAGGATGAAGTGGAAATGGCTGAACAGCAGCTGATGCAGCCTACGGTTTCCAACGTCAATTATGTGCATCAGGAATTCAAAGAGGAGTCTCCCGAGGATGCCGCATTTCAGGCCGCCGCTGACCAGACTGAAAAAAAGCAGCAGCCGCTAGTGAATGCGGTGCCGAAAGTCGGGCGCAATGATATGTGTCCTTGCCAAAGCGGCAAGAAGTACAAACATTGTCACGGGAAGCTCAAATAACAGGATATTGTGTTTTTACATCCAGGAGAATCCTATGGCTGTTCATCTTTTTCCTCCTGTCGCGGCTGACCTTAAACCGGTTTCAGGGGTCAGGCTCGGCGTTGCCAAGGCCAATATCAGAAAGCCGGATCGTAAGGATCTGTTGATTATGACGCTGGGGCATGAAGCAACGGTATCTGGTGTTTTTACGAAAAACCGTTTTTGTGCTGCTCCCGTCCAGATTTGCAAGGAACATATCGAAAAGACCCGAAAGGAAAGTTTACCGATACGGGCGCTTCTGGTTAACACAGGCAATGCCAATGCCGGGACAGGGGAACGCGGTTATGACGCTGCGATGTCGACCTGTACCATACTGGGCGCATTGCTCAGTTGTAAACCCGAACAGGTTCTGCCTTTTTCCACCGGCGTCATTCTCGAACCGCTGCCGGTAGACCGGATTGTTGCCGGCATGCCGCTTGCCATTGAGAGTCTCAGTGAAGATAATTGGCTGGATGCTGCTGAGGCGATCATGACAACGGATACAGTTCCCAAGGCGGCATCACGTACGGTTCAAATGAATGGCAAAATCGTGACGGTAACCGGTATAAGCAAGGGTGCCGGCATGATCAAACCCAATATGGCCACGATGCTGGGATTTATGGCGACCGATGCCAAGGTGCCACAGGCGTTGCTGGATAACATGCTGAAACAGGCAACCGATGCTTCATTTAATTGTATTACCGTGGATGGCGATACCTCGACCAATGATTCGCTCATTCTGGTTGCGTCAGGCGCTGTTGATGTTGGCATAGAAAATGCCCGGTCTCCCGGTTATGCCGTTTTGCAGGAGGCGATAACCAGCCTCGCACAGGAACTGGCCAAGAAGGTTGTACGGGATGGTGAGGGAGCGACTAAATTCATTACCATAACCGTTGAAAACGGCGCCAGTATAAAAGAGTGCCGTACCATTGCCTATTCCGTTGCGCATTCCCCACTGGTCAAAACCGCTTTTTATGCATCAGACCCCAATTTAGGCCGTATTCTGGCGGCAATCGGCTATGCTGATGTAGAAGATTTGGATGTCAGTCAGTTGAATCTGTATCTGGATGATGTTTGGGTCGCCAAAAACGGCGGACGTAATCCTGACTACAAAGAAGAAGATGGACAACGCGTGATGCGGCAAAGTGAAATTACGATCCGGATTGATTTGGCTCGTGGTGATGCCCGGGCGACGATCTGGACATGCGATTTTTCGCATGATTATGTTTCCATCAATGCTGATTACCGTTCGTAATGCCGTCGCTTGATCAATTTCTGACCCGGGCTGAAACGGTTCTTTCCCGTCTGGAAAATCTGCTGCCTCCGGTTGTCGAAACGGTCAATTGGGATGTTCCGTCTGTTGCGTATCGCTGGCGACGAAGGAGCGGGCGGGGAATGCTTCAGCCGATTACCCATTCCACCAGGATTTCTTTACCGGACTTGTATTTTATTGAACGCCAGAAAGGACTGCTTGAACAGAATACCCGTCAATTCATTGAAGGGAAACCGGCAAACAATGTTTTGCTGACGGGTGCTCGCGGGACCGGCAAGTCATCGCTGATCCGCGCCTGCCTGAGCCGGTTTGCCGGTGATGGATTGCGACTGATTGAAGTGGACAGAAATGATTTGGTTGATCTGGCAGATATTGGTGAATTAATTGCCTTGAGGCCGGAACGATTTATTCTCTATTGTGATGATCTGTCTTTTGAAGAGGGCGACAGCAGTTATAAGGCGCTGAAAACAGCACTCGACGGCAGTGTTGCCGCGCAGCCTGACAACATGCTGATTTATGCCACTTCCAATCGGCGGCATTTGCTGCCCGAACGGATGTCAGACAATGCCGGATATGTGCAGGGAAGGGATGGCGATATGCATCCGGGGGAAACCGTGGAAGAAAAAATATCGTTTTCCGATCGTTTCGGGTTGTGGCTGTCCTTTTATCCCTTCAACCAGGACGAATATTTGACAATCGTGGCGCACTGGCTGCGTTCTTTCGGCTGTTCTGACCGGCAGGTGGAAAACGCGCGAGGCGAAGCACTGCAATGGGGTTTACATCGCGGTTCCCGTTCCGGCCGAACGGCCTGGCAGTTTGCAAGGGATTTTGCGGGCAGGCATTTGTAGCGCGATTTACGGGATCGTTTGATCAACACATGGTCATTCCTGAGGATGACAAAAGAAAATGTTTTAGGTAGCCATCTCAACTGATTTAAGAGGGTTTTAGTAGTTTTTATGTTGTGAAACAATACTGGGGTATGTATAAGATACATGCTTTTTTGATATGCCCTCCCCAGGTTGGACACTGATTCAACGATTAAGGGGGCATATCATGAAGCGGGGTGGCCTTTACCGACGTATATGACACTCGGTTGGTGAGTTGTTCGAGTTGAGCCTATCCAATAACGACAAAAACCTGCCATCAATCTTAATAAACCTTTCGGCAATTTTTATAAAATCTGCCCGATCTACACCTGCTTTTTTAAGATCGTCCCTGATGTCGTAATATCCAGTAAAATTTCTCTCCCCGCGGTCACATTCATCCAATATTTGCATGACAACATCGACTTTTTTTGCACTGATATAGCCTATAAACTCGAGCTCATCTTGAATTGCATCCTCAAAACCATTAAGCAAGCCATAAATATGCTGCTCAAAACGATCTTCCCCGTTATTTTTCAAAAGATAGATTTCACCCAAAATCTTTCCTAATAGGATCATTTCTTTACTCATATTGTCTTCCTTATAAAACCCCATAAGCATGGGAGCTTCATATACATAGGGACAAATACTGGCTTTTCAATGTGGCGACGTAACAAATGGTCGTGTTATACAGAACCCCCGCCACACCTTGTTGTCTTGCAAGCGTTGATTCTTTTCATATTTTCATAATCAGTCAGATCACTCTTAATTATCAATAATTGAGTCGGAGTTTTTAGGCAAATTTCAATTTTTCGTACTGTTCCTCAACCTTTTCACGTGTCGCGGTAAAGTTTTGCAGGCGCTCACGCTCCTGGGCAACGACTTTTTCAGGGGCGCGGGAGACGAAATTTTCATTGCCCAGCTTGGCGTTGATTTTGTCGATTTCTCCTTGCAGGCGCGCCATTTCCTTTTCCAGACGTTCCCGTTCCGCCGCGACATCGATTTCCACTTTCAGCATCAGCTTGCATTGGCCGACAACCAAAACCGGCGCTGGTGAATCCGGCAGGATATCGACGATTTCGATATCGGACAATCTGCACAAGGCTTGCATATGGGGGATAAAGGATTCCAGCATGGTCTTTTCAGATAAGGAGGCAGGTTCAATAAAGGCGGGAACCTTTTGGGCTGGCGAAAGTTGCATTTCGCCCCGTAGATTGCGGGAAGCATCTACCAGCGCTTTGCATTGCGCCATCCAGCTTTCGGCTTCTTCATCGATTTTCGCCGGTTGCGGCAGCGGATAATCCTGGAGCATGATGGTGTCGCTTTCCGCTTTCAGGCTGAGGCCGGTCAATGGCGCCACTTTTTGCCAGAGTTCTTCCGTAATGAAGGGAATGATAGGGTGGGCCAGCCGCAGGGTTTCTTCCAATACGCGCAGCAATGTCTGGCGTGTGGCGCGCTGTTGAGCTGCATCCCCGTTGGCAATCAGGACTTTGGCAATTTCGACATACCAGTCGCAATATTCATCCCAGACAAAACGGTAAATGGCTGAGGCGATGTTGTCAAAACGGTATTCGGCAAATCCTTTTTCCACTTCAGTGGCAGTCCGCTGGAATTGTGAGATGATCCAACGGTCTGCCGCTGAAAATGAGAATGCAGCATCCCGATCTAATCCATTGTCCTGGCCTTCGGTATTCATGAGCACGAAACGGGTCGCGTTCCAGAATTTATTACAGAAGTTACGGTAGCCTTCACAGCGGTTCAGGTCGAAGTTGATATTGCGTCCCAATGAGGCGTAGCTTGCCATAGTAAAGCGCAGCGCGTCCGTGCCGAAAGCCGGAATGCCTTTTGCGTAATCCCGGCGGGTTGCTTTAGTGATGGCTTCTGCCTGTTTCGGATTCATCAGTCCGGTTGTGCGCTGCTTGATAAGCGAATCGAGGTCAATGCCGTCAATTAAGTCGATCGGGTCGAGGGTATTGCCCTTGGATTTGGACATTTTCTCACCATTGGCGTCCCGGACAAGACCGTGAATATAAACGGTATGGAAGGGAACCTTACCGGTAAAATGGGTTGTCATCATCACCATCCGGGCTACCCAGAAAAAGATGATGTCAAAACCGGTCACCAGGACACTGGATGGCAGGAACATGCGGTATTCCGCCGTATTCTCATTCGGCCAACCGAGTGTGGAAAAGGGAACCAATGCGGATGAGAACCAGGTATCCAGCACATCTTCGTCACGCCGGATGCGTTTGCTGCCGGCTTGTGCCTGGGCTTCTGCTTCCGTACGGGCGACATAAATATGGCCTTCTTCGTCATACCAGGCGGGAATCTGATGGCCCCACCATAATTGGCGCGAGATGCACCAGTCCTGAATGTTGTTCAGCCACTGGTTGTATGTGGTTGTCCAGTTTTCCGGAATGAAACGAACTTCGCCGCTGGCGACTTTTTCCAATGCAACTTCGGCAATGGATTTGCCGGGAAAATAAGCATTGTTTTCATCTGGTTTATTCATGGCGATAAACCACTGGTCTGTCAGCATGGGTTCCAAAATAACATGGGTCCGGTCGCCGCGTGGCACCATCAATTTGTGGGGTTTCACAGATTCCAACAGGCCTTGCGCATCCAGATCAGCCACAATCCGCTTTCTGGCTTCGAAACGGTCCATGCCCTGATAAGCGGCAGGCGCGTTTTCATTGATCCTGGCATCCAGGGTCAGGATATTGATCATGGGCAGGTGATGACGCTGTCCGACGGTATAGTCGTTAAAGTCGTGTGCGGGCGTAATCTTGACGCAGCCGGTGCCGAATTCCTTGTCAACATATTCATCGGCAATGATGGGAATTTGCCGGCCTGTCAGCGGCAGGATCAGTTCCTTGCCGACGAGATGTATGTAGCGTTCGTCTGTTGGATCAATTGCAACGGCCGTATCGCCCAGCATGGTTTCCGGACGGGTCGTGGCAACTGTCAAATGGCCTGATCCGTCTGCCAATGGATAACGGATATGCCACATGTAACCGTCTTCTTCTTCTGATGCCACTTCCAGGTCGGAAATGACGGTTCCCAGAACCGGGTCCCAGTTCGCCAGGCGTTTACCGCGATAGATCAGGCCTTGCTCATATAACCTCACGAAAATTTCGGTGACCACTTTTGAACGCGGTTCATCCATTGTGAAATATTCACGGTCCCAGTCGGTTGAGGCGCCAAGATGGCGCATCTGCCTTGTAATGGTCGATCCGGACTGTTCTTTCCATTCCCAGACTTTTTCAATGAATTTTTCGCGGCCAAGATCGTGACGGGAAATCTGTTGCATATCGAGCTGGCGTTCCACCACGATTTGCGTGGCGATGCCGGCATGGTCCGTGCCGGGAATCCAGGTTGTGTTGAAACCGCGCATACGGTGATAACGGGTCAGGCCATCCATGATGGTCTGGTTAAAGGCATGCCCCATGTGCAGTGTCCCTGTCACATTGGGAGGTGGTAACTGGATGGAAAACGCGGGTTTGCTTTCATCCATGGCTGCGCGGAAATATCCGCGCGCTTCCCACTCTTTCCGCCAGACTTTTTCAATTTCTGCCGGTTCAAACGATTTGGCTAGTTCCATGATGCGAAATATCTTTTACTAAAAAAAACATGATTATAAGGGAGCTTTTCTGTGTATTATTCTAATTAAACGTTATAATAAAAAATATGCATTGTTAAAAATGCCATAGCTAGGGGTTCCGGTTGAAAAACCGGGCGAGATTACACCCTCTGAACCTGATCTGGATAATGCCAGCGTAGGGAAGCTTGGAAAGACATTGTTTGTGGTCACAGAAGAACTGCAACATTCAATTTAAGATTCCTTTGCCGGCTTTGAATTGACAAAGGAATTGATATGAATGCCAATCCAAAGTTTTTATCGGCTACCGCAACTGTTGATGAAGCAGCAGTACAGCCTTTCCCAAATTCCCGCAAAATATACGTACAGGGCTCGCGTCCTGATATTCGTGTCCCCATGCGTGAAATCACGCTGTCAGACACGCCTGTCATGTTTGGCGCGGAAAAAAATCCACCCATTTTTGTCTATGATACATCGGGCGCCTACACCGATCCGGATGCGAAAATCGATATCCGTTCAGGGCTTGAATCCATACGCATGTCCTGGATTGTGGAGCGTGATGATACGGAAGAACTGGATGGTCCGACATCCGCATATGGCCGTGAACGCTTAAATGACCCATCGCTCGATGAACTGCGTTTCAATCTGACACGCAAGCCCCGCCGTGCCAAAAAGGGCAAGCAGATAACCCAGATGTATTATGCCAGACAGGGCATTGTTACGCCGGAGATGGAATTCGTCGCGATTCGTGAAAACATGCACCGCAAGGAATATATCGAAAGCCTGAAGGCCTCCGGTCCCAATGGCGAAAAGATGGTGGCATTAATGACGCGCCAGCATCCGGGACAGGCATTCGGAGCCAGCATTCCGCAGGAGATCACTCCCGAATTTGTCCGTGATGAGATTGCGCGTGGCCGTGCCATTATTCCTGCCAATATTAACCATCCTGAAGTCGAGCCGATGATCATCGGACGTAACTTCATGGTTAAGATCAATGCCAATATCGGCAACTCCGCCATTTCTTCGGGCATTGCCGAAGAAGTTGCAAAAATGACCTGGGCCATTCGCTGGGGAGGGGACAATGTCATGGACTTGTCCACCGGCAAGCATATTCATGAAACCCGTGAATGGATTGTCCGCAATTCACCTGTGCCGATCGGGACGGTGCCGATTTACCAGGCGCTTGAGAAAGTCAACGGCGTGGCCGAAGACCTGACCTGGGAGATTTTCCGCGACACGCTGATTGAGCAAGCCGAACAGGGCGTCGATTACTTCACCATTCATGCCGGGCTTCTCCTTCGCCATGTGCCGCTGACAGCCGAACGCCTGACCGGTGTGGTTTCGCGTGGCGGCTCCATCATGGCGAAATGGTGTCTGGCGCATCACAAGGAAAGCTTCCTGTATACGCATTTTGAGGAAATCTGTGAAATTCTGGCTGCTTATGACGTGGCTATTTCATTGGGGGACGGATTGCGTCCAGGGTCGATCTACGATGCCAATGATGCGGCCCAGCTTGGCGAACTCAAAGTGCTGGGTGAGCTGACAACGATTGCCTGGAAACATCATGTCCAGGTGTTGATCGAAGGTCCGGGCCATGTGCCGATGCACATGATCAAGGAAAACATGGATATTCAACTGGAGCAATGCCATGACGCGCCCTTTTATACCCTTGGCCCGCTGGTAACGGATATTGCGCCGGGATATGACCATATCACATCGGCTATGGGCGCGGCGATGATCGGCTGGTATGGCACGGCCATGCTTTGCTATGTGACGCCGAAAGAACATCTTGGTTTGCCGAACAAGGATGACGTTAAGGAAGGCATTATTGTGTACAAGTTGGCGGCGCACGCAGCCGACCTGGCCAAAGGGCATCCGGGCGCGCAAATTCGTGACAATGCCATGTCCAAAGCCCGTTTTGAATTTCGCTGGGAAGACCAATTCAGCATTGGGCTGGACCCGGACCGCGCGAAAGCATTCCACGATGAAACCCTGCCGAAAGATTCCGCGAAAGTAGCCCATTTTTGTTCCATGTGCGGCCCGAAATTCTGCTCGATGAAAATCACGCAGGAGGTGCGGGATTATGCAGCGAAGAAAGGGCTTTCCGATGTGGAAGCACTAAAAGAAGGCATGCAGGAAAGGTCAGTCGAGTTCGTCAAATCCGGTTCTGAAATTTATCACAAGCAATAAGCTTATGGTGATGCCGATAGAACGGAAAAGGGATAAGTGATGACGATACAGATAGAACTGAACGGGGAGGTACGTCATGTTGCCAGGGGACATACCTTGCAAGATCTGATGGAAACATTGCAAATGACGGGCCAGGCGCTGGCAGTTGCAGTTAACCGCCAGGTTATTTCACGGCAAAAATGGGGTGAGCGTACATTGGAGGCCGCCGACCGTGTCGATGTAGTAAGAGCGATCGGGGGAGGCTGACGGAGTCGTTTCAATCAGAATAATAGGGGGGCCGATGTGTCCGCCATGAAACAAACAAAGGCAAGAGAGGAAAATATGAACAAAGACCATATTCTGACAATCGCGGGAAAAGATTACCGCTCGCGTCTTTTGGTCGGCAGCGGAAAGTACCGTGATCTGGAGCAGACCCGTGCAGCGACCGAAGCAAGCGGTTCGGAAATCATCACGGTGGCGATCCGCCGTGTCAATATCGGGCAGAATCCTAACGAACCCAGCTTGCTGGATGTGGTGCCGCCAACTCAATATACGATATTGCCGAATACGGCAGGTTGTTATAACGCGGAAGATGCGGTTTATACCCTGCAACTGGCGAGGGAATTGCTCAATGGACACAAGCTGGTCAAGCTGGAAGTGCTGGGTGATGAAAAGACCCTTTTCCCCAACATGCCTGAAACCTTAAAGGCTGCGGAAATTCTGGTTAAGGACGGTTTTGATGTCATGGTGTATTGCAGTGACGATCCCATCCAGGCAAAAATGCTGGAAGAAATCGGTTGTTGTGCCGTGATGCCGCTGGCTTCGCTGATTGGTTCCGGCATGGGTATCTTAAACCCCTGGAATCTGTCTTTGATTATCGAACAAGCCAATGTGCCCATTATCGTTGATGCCGGGGTGGGAACCGCATCTGACGCTGCAATAGCAATGGAATTGGGTTGTGACGGGGTACTCATGAATACGGCGATAGCCGGAGCAAAAGACCCCGTTCGCATGGCGCGCGCCATGAAATTAGCTATTGAAGCCGGACGCGACGCCTATCTTGCCGGGCGTATCCCGAAACGCTTTGAAGCTTCGCCCTCGTCGCCTATGGCTGGCCGGGTTGTGTAATGGCTGTGAATATCGAAGCAAGCGAAACGCTGGTACCGCCTATCCGTCCATGTGTGCTGGTTTTTTCCGGGCTGGATTCAAGCGGCGGAGCCGGTATACAGGCAGATGTTGAGGCGATTGGCGCCGCAGGTTCGCATGCTTTGCCGATTGCGACGGCATTGACTGTACAGGATAATGACCGTGTGTCGGCTGTCAATCCTGTTGATCCCGCCATCTGGCGTCATCAAGCCGATGTCCTGATAGAAAAGATACCGATTGCCGCCATTAAAATCGGCGCGATTGGTAATCGTTCCAATGCGGATGCGCTGGCGTCCCTGATTGTCCAGCTTAAGAAAAAACAGCCGGCATTGCCGGTTGTTCTGGATACGGTTCTCGGCAGCGGGCATGGCGATCTGTTGACGGAAGGGCGGGCAGAGCATGTGCTGGCGCCGCTGATTCCACTGGCAACGCTGGTGACGCCCAATCTGCTGGAAGGCGCGCGTCTGAGTCCCCATGCGGTTTCGATTGAGGAACAGGCCCAAAATCTGCTGTCGCTTGGCAGCCGCCATGTGCTGCTGAAAGGCGGGCATGGTGATGATGCGAAACAGGTTGTGAATCACTGGTTTACCGACAACAAGGCGAAAAGCTGGACGTGGCCGAGGCTGAATGGTTCTTTCCATGGCAGCGGTTGTACGCTGGCGTCCCTGATTGCCGGTTTTCTCGCGCAGGGGATGGATATGGAGAGCGCGCTGGAAAAAAGCCAGAAAATCTGTCAGAAAATGCTGGCGGAATCCTACGCCATCGCGGAAGGACAACGTATACCCAACCGGCATGTGAGACCGGATGATATCTGAAACAGAGGAAAGTATGAAAAAATTAAGGGGACTTTATATTGTCACGCCTGACTGGGATGAGACGGATAAGCTGCTGGACGTCACCGAAAAGGCACTGAAAGGTGGTGCGACGCTGGTACAGTACCGTCATAAAACAGCCGGGCCTGAGCAGCGCCGCGAGCAGGCTGCCGCGTTACAGGCGCTCTGCAAGCGTTATAACGTGCCGTTTATCATCAACGACTATGTGGACTTGTGTCTGGCGCTGGATGCGGATGGCGTTCATGTTGGCGGCACGGATGAATCTGTTGCCGATGTGCGTGCCCAGGTTGGTCCGGACAAGATTGTTGGCGCATCCTGCTACGGGGAAATGGACCTGGTTCGCAATGCCGTGAAGGAAGGTGCGAGTTATGTCGCTTTTGGCGGTTTTTATCCTTCCCGGATCAAGAAATATGAGGTGACAACCCCAATCCATATCGTTGGTGATGCGAAAAAAGAACTGCCGGATATGCCCGGTTGTGCGATTGGCGGTATTACGCTTGAAAATGCCATACCATTGGTTAAACAGGGGGTGGATATGATTTCTGTCATCAGCAGCGTTTATATGGCGGATGATCCGCAAGCGGCTGCCCGTGCTTTTGCAGATTTGTATAAGTGACGTGTTTGTGTGCGAAAAAACCGGCATCAATTTGATGCCGGTTTTTTCATTTTTCGAATATATTTGGTCAAAGTAAAGGAGAAAAAAGCCGTGCCGAGGCTTCAACCAATTTGGCAGGCAGGCTGAGCTGCCGGTCTTTCGGAACCGCTTCTGAAGCAAGCAGGTCGAGTTCAAACTGGCTGGCTATTTCACGATTCATGTCCGGACTGTAAATGGCGGCGCAGACCTCAAAGTTCAGACGGAAACTGCGGGCATCAAAATTTGCAGTACCAATCATGCTGAAACTGTCATCAATGACGAGCGTTTTAGAATGGAGCATTCTCCCGGCATATTCCCATACTTTTACTCCGGCCCGTATCAGTTCATCAAAATAAGAACGTGCCGCAGCGGTGACTAATCTGGAATCACTCAGGCGGGGAACCAGCAGGCAGACATCCACACCACGTAAAGCGGCGGACGTCAGGGCAAAGAGTGCCGCTTCAGTGGGAACAAAATAAGGTGTGGTCAGCCATACCCGGTTCCTGGCTGAATGGATAGCGCCCAGATTCAGGCGATGGATAACTTCCCACTCATTGTCCGGGCCGGAGACCAGAATTTGTATGAGGTAATTTCCCGATGGCTGCGTAGGAAAATAAGTGTTGGTATCAAAAAATTCAGGTTGTCGCGTGGCATACAGCCAATCTTCCAAAAAAACCAGTTGTAGAGGGTGCACCGCATTGCCTATGAGCTTGATATGGGTATCATGGTAGGCATAATCTGATGTGCGCTCATCTTCTTCGTCTGTAATATTCAATCCGCCGGTAAAACCGATTTTGCCGTCGCAAATCACGATCTTTCTATGGGTACGCAGATTTAAAAGCGGCTTGATTAGCTGTGAGAAGTGAAATTTATGGAAAAAAGCAAACTCGCCTCCCGCAGCAAGCAGGGGCTGAATGAAATTTTTCTTCAAACGCGAAGAACCCATACCATCCACCAGCAAACGAACATGAACGCCTTCCAGTGCTTTCTTGATCAAGAGATCACGGAGCGCGGTGCCGATATGATCCGGTTCATAAATATAGTATTCCAGATGGATGTGGTGAGAAGCATTGCCAATTGCCTCAAAAATAGCGTTATAGGTTGCTTCACCATCTACAAGAAACTGCATGGAAGTCGCTGTTGTAATAGGAAAGCCGGATGTATTGTTGGCCAGCCGTGCCAGTTGCATCAACGTAGGTGAAGGAGCCATGCCGATCAAGAGTGCCTGTTCACGTAAATGGAGCAGGTAGCTATGCTCTTGCAATGCTGTTTTAGCCAGCAGGCGACGGTAGTGTTGTCTTTTTAGTTTTTGCGGTCCGAGAAAATGGTAAATGACGAAGCCCAGATAAGGAAGGAATGCCAGCGAGAAAATCCAGCTCAATGTGGAAATAGGGGGCCGCTTTTGCAAAATGATCCAGATGGAAAGAATGACGATATGCAATCCCCAGGCGATGCCTAAAATCTTGGGCCAGGGAAGAGATGCCCATGTGATGCCTGATAGTGCTGCAGATGAAAACATAGGATGCTATGGTTTATTATCTGGATAAAGCGTTCACAGAGTGCTGCAATTTAAGGATATATCATACATGCGATTAGCGATTTCTATAAAAATGGGGCCTTTGTGATCATATCGGCATCCTGCTGAAACGGGATTTTATGCTGTTAATGATGGTTCCCATATCCGTTTTTATCAGGTTTGCGGGATAATGACGGCATGCAAAAACTTCTTGAAAACTTAAATCCGGAACAAATGGCTGCTGTCACGCTTCCGGCACAATCCGCATTAATTCTTGCCGGAGCCGGTTCCGGCAAAACCCGTGTTTTAACGACACGTATTGCTTGGCTTTTGAAAACCGGCCAGGTTTCCACGCTCGGTATTTTAGCGGTTACCTTTACCAACAAGGCCGCGCGGGAAATGACAGCCAGGCTTTCCGCAATGATTCCCGTCAATACGCGCGGCATGTGGATTGGGACGTTTCACGGACTTTGCAATCGGTTATTGCGGGCGCATTACCGCGATGCCGCATTGCCGCAATCGTTCCAGATTATGGACACACAAGACCAGCTTTCATCCGTCAGACGGCTTCTAAAAGCCAATAATGTAGATGACGACAAGTATCCGCCACGTGCTTTGGTACATTATATAAACAATGCCAAGGAGCAGGGCTTGCGGGCGGTCAATGTCAAAGCCTATGATGATTATGAGCGTTACATGGTAGAACTCTATGGGCTTTATGAGGCACAGTGTCAGCGTGAAGGCATCGTGGATTTTGCCGAATTATTGCTGCGCAGCTATGAGCTTCTTTCCCGAAACCAGTTGTTGCGGGAACATTATCAGGCACGATTCAGACATATTCTGGTGGATGAGTTTCAAGATACCAATGATCTTCAGTACAAGTGGCTCAAGCTGATGGCAGGCAGTGGCGCCGCAGTTTTTGCCGTAGGAGATGATGACCAGAGCATTTATGCTTTTCGGGGTGCCAATGTCGGCAATATGGCGGCATTCCAGCAGGATTTCCAGGTCCAAAACCTGATCCGTCTGGAGCAGAATTACCGTTCACATGGCAATATCCTGGAAGCGGCCAATACATTGATTGCAAACAATCGCCATCGTCTGGGTAAAAATCTCCACACAGAAGCAGGTCACGGCGAACCGGTGCGGGTTTACGAGGCGACATCCGATCTCAATGAGGCGCAATATCTGGTGGAGGAAGCAAAAAACCTCATTGCTGAAGGCTGGTTGCGCAGTCAAATCGCCTTCCTGTATCGTTCCAATGCCCAGTCTCGTGTGATTGAACATGCTCTTTTCGGTGCAGGTTTGCCTTATCGTGTTTACGGTGGATTGCGTTTTTTTGAAAGAGCGGAAATCAAGCATGCCATTGCCTATCTTCAACTGATGGATAATCCGCACAATGATTCGGCTTTTTTACGTGTTGTCAATTTCCCGACACGAGGGATTGGCGCCCGTTCAATCGAGCAATTGCAGGATGCGGCGCGCCAGCATGATGTTTCGCTTTATGCTGCGATTCCCTATTTATCCGGAAAGGCTGGAACGACTTTGAGCGCATTTGTCCGTTTGATCGAAGGCGCGCGGTTTGAAACCCAGCAGATGCCGTTGCCGCAAATGGTGCAGACGGTTGTTGAACGCAGTGGTTTGTTGCCGCATTACCAAAAAGAAAAAGAAGGTGCGGACCGTATCGAGAATCTGGAACAATTGGTCAATGCTGCCGTTCTTTTCCTAAGTGAAGAGGGTATTTCTCAGGATATGCCGGCCCTGTTCGTATCACAGGCGTTTCAAGAAACAGCTGATGTTTCTTCTGAGCCAGAAATGAGTATAGTGGATATGGAACAAAGTGTGGGAATGACTCCATTAGCCGCTTTTCTGACACATGCGTCGCTTGAAGCGGGTGAGAATCAGGCGCAGGATGGGCAGGACGCCTTGCAACTGATGACTGTTCATTCGGCGAAGGGACTGGAATTTGATGCCGTTTTTATCACTGGTTTGGAAGAAGGTCTTTTCCCGCACGAAAACAGCGTACAGGAAATAGACGGGCTGGAAGAAGAGCGGCGTCTTATGTATGTTGCCATTACGCGTGCAAGAAAACGTCTCTATCTGAGTTATGCGCAAACGCGCATGTTACACGGGCAGACCCGTTACAACATCCCATCCCGTTTTCTGGATGAGTTGCCGGAAGGCGTCCTCAAGTGGATTACCCCGAAAAAGCAGGCGTACTGGGTTGGCCATTCGTCATCGGGACATGCCCCTTCATTGTTAGCAGCAGAATCGCCGGCAATGGTCACGAGTGCCAAAAACACATCATGGCGCATTGGTGAAACGGTTTTCCACCAAAAATTTGGCGAGGGCATCATCGTCAACCTGGAAGGCAGTGGTTCTCATATCCGTGCCAATATCAATTTTGGTCGCGAAGGCATGAAGTTGCTGGACCTGAGCGTTGCCAAGCTGGAGCGGTCTGCCTGACCGAAATCGTGTTATTCGAACAACTCGTCAAGTGTGGCGGTCGCTGTGCCTAACTTGCCCACAACAATACCCGCAGCCCGGTTGGCAATGGCAATCGCGTCAACGATATCCATGCCGGTTCCCATCATGGCTGCAAGCGTTGCGATGACGGTATCCCCGGCGCCGGACACGTCATAGACTTCCCGTGCAATGGCGGGAATGTGAATAGTCTGGTTCTTACCGTACAGCGACATGCCTTCTTCTGAGCGGGTCAGTAGCAGATAATCCAGCCGGAGTGATTCACGGAGATGCTGGGCTTTTTCTGTCAATTGCGCTTCACTGGTCCATGAGCCGACAATCTGGCGAAGTTCTCCTTTATTGGGCGTCAATACCGTTGCGCCGGCATAACGGGTGAAATCTTCCCCTTTGGGATCAACCAGCACGGTTTTTCCGGCATTTCTGGCTTGTGTGATCATGTCGGCAACATGATCCATTGCGCCTTTGGCATAATCAGACAGGATAATAACGTCGTATTCGGGTAAAAGTGTGTGGTACTGTGCGATTTTGTTGTTAATGACATCGGAAGCCGGGGGATTTTCAAAATCGACACGAAGCAGTTGCTGTTGTCGTCCAATAATACGAAGCTTGATGATAGTAGAAACGGTCTGATCTCGATGCAGATAAGGCGTGATGCCGGTTTCTTCCAGCAATTTTTTGATGCTGCTGCCGGCTTCATCGTTTCCGGTAATGCCCAAAAGGCTGGATTGTGTTCCTAGTGCAGCCGTATTGCGGGCAACGTTGGCTGCGCCTCCCAGGCGTTCTTCATGCCGTTCAATTCGTACCACAGGAACGGGCGCTTCAGGTGAAATACGGCTGACATCGCCAAACCAATAACGGTCAAGCATGACATCACCGGCAACAAGGATACGGACTTTGCTGATATCAGGTTTCATGATAGGAGGTCAAACAGATACATTGAGTTCTTCGGTTCGCCTTGGGGGATAGGTTTCCCAAAGATGGCAGCCAGGACACTGCCAGTAGAATTGCCTGGTTTGAAAACCGCAATGGTTGCACTGGTAACGGGCAAGCTTGGAAGCATAGCTATGCACCAGATTCTTGACCATGGAAAGATCCTGCCGGGCTTCAGGCGGCACAATCATCAGGCGTGCTTCCAACAGCTTATCCAGGCCAATTAGCGTCGGTGTGCGTTTCAATTCATCCATGACAAGCGCATTGGCGGCGTCAGCGCCTTCGTGTTTCAGAAGCGCCTGAAATACAACTTCAAGCAGGTCAATGGAAGAGGCTTCGGCGAGGTAGGATTTTAAAAGTGAAATACCTTCGTGCGATCGGCCGGTTTTTTGGTAGGCATCCATCAGTCTTTGCGCAACCAGCACGATATGCAGCATGCTTTGTTTCTCAATTCTGCGCCAGGCTGCAACGGCTTCTTCAATCTTGCCTTGAGCCATCATGGCATCACCGGTCAAAATCGTTGCGCGAACATTCATGCGATCGGCTTTCAAAGCGCGTTCCAAAAGAGGCAACGCCTTTTCCGGTTGGGTGCTGACAAGCTGGTTCTGGGCCATTTCGCAGTAAAACTGAGCGATTTCTTTTTGTCGCCCGCCTGTTCCGGAATTTTGCAGCGCTTCTGCCGCCTGGATAGCTTGCTCCCACTCTTTTTCACGCTGAAAAATCTCAAGAAGGGCACGGCGGGCAATGGTATTGTATTGAGTATCAGTCAGGTTTTTGAAAACATCTTCAGCGCGGTCCAAAAGACCTGCCTTCAAAAAATCCTGCCCCAATTCATAACGGGCCTGTATCTGTTGTTCCTCTGGCAAGTCCGGACGCAGCAGAAGATTCTGGTGCATGCGGATGGCTCTTTCCGTTTCTCCCCTGCGGCGAAACAGATTACCCAATGCGAAATGTAAATCAGCGGTTTCCGGATCAAGCTTCACAATTTCAATAAAAGCATCAATCGCTTTATCCGGTTGTTCATTCAGGAGAAAGTTCAATCCCTTGAAGTAACCACGCGGCAAGCTGCGTGATTCAGACAACAGCTGTTTAATATCGACACGCGCCGCAACCCACCCCAATCCGAAGAAGAACGGAATACAGATAAGCCACCAGATTTGAAATTCCATGCTGTTATGATATGAAACGTAAAGAATGCAGTCCAGTGTCAGCCTTCATTAAATTGTCTGCTGCAAAGCCGTTTTTTCCCGTCTGCCTGCGTTGCCGGTTCAAAATAGAACTCGCCGTATGTTCAATACGCCATCGTCCAATTTTGGCCCTGCGCCTTGACAGACAGAAAAAATCGACTTTTCGCGACGACAATTTAATGAGGGCTGACACTAGGCTGTATCCTTGTTATTGTGAATAGTATCTGCCAAGGGGGCCTTTGTCCCATATTGTTTTTGCAGTTCATTTTCCTTTTCCAGGGATTCGATCAGTTTTCTCTTGCGTGACAGTTCCCGCTTATTACGAAATACCAGGGGCGTCATGCCGAGCACACCCATGATGCTGCCGACTGCAAAAAAACCAAGCAGCAATAGAACAAGCGGTCCGTGCGTTTCATACCCGAAGAAAAAGTACAAGGTTGTTTCCTGAGTATTTTTCACTGCCAGACCGAAAAAAAGGATAAAAAGAATGACAGCAGTGATTCTCGATATCAGTTTCATGATGGATTTCCCATATTTTATTTTTTAACTTTAACTGATTTTATCCTGTCGGTAGTGAATTCATTCCATGCGGCACGAATAAACATCATATCTGTATCTGGAATATGAAGGCAAAAATCTGAATCTAAATAGATTGTACTAAAAAAGGGCATCTGAAAGATGCCCTTTGTTTGCTTGGAGACAGATTATCCTATCTTCTTCTCTTGAAGCGCAACAATATCGACTCGCTCACGCAATTCCTTTCCAGCCTTAAAATGAGGCACGCGTTTTTCCTGCACCATCACTTTTTCACCAGAACGGGGATTACGTCCGACTCTTGGCGGACGGACATTGATGCCAAAGCTGCCAAAGCCCCGAATTTCAATACGTTGTCCCTCGGCCAGTGCTGTGATCAAGGTATCCAGTATGGTTTTTACGGTGAGTTCAGCATCCTTGACTAACAGTTGCGGATAACTGTCAGCCAGAGATGAAATTAATTCAGACTTGGTCATAATGTACTTCCGGTCAGATTATTCTTTATTGTCGAATTTCGCTTTCAGTAGCGCACCGAGACTCGTCATGCCGGAAGCCGCACTGGAATCATGCTGCATTTTCTGCATGGCTTCCTGGGTTTCCTGCTGGTCTTTTGCCTTGATGGACAACTGGATAGCACGAGATTTCCGATCAACATTGATAATCATGACCTCAACTGTTTCACCGGGTTTCAGATGGGTTGTGGCATCCTCAACACGGTCACGTGAAATTTCAGATGCACGCAGATAGCCTTCCACATCACCGGTCAACTGGATGACCGCGCCTTTGGGTTCAACCGATTTGACGGTGCCGGTGACAATCGATCCTTTGTCATTCGTTGCAATGAAATTATTGACAGGATCACCTTCAAGCTGCTTGACGCCAAGAGAAACACGTTCACGGTCGACATCGATTGCGAGAACGACCGTTTCAAGTTCATCACCCTTTTTGTATTGGTGAACAACGGTTTCTCCCGGTTCTGTCCAGGAGAGGTCGGATAGATGAACCAATCCATCAATATTGCCCGGCAAGCCAATGAAGACGCCAAAATCGGTAATGGATTTAATAGCGCCGCTGACCTTGTCTCCTTTTTTGTGCGTCAGGGCAAAATCTTCCCATGGATTAGGCTTGGTTTGTTTCATGCCTAAGCTGATGCGGCGGCGTTCTTCATCAATTTCCAGAACCATGACTTCGACTTCATCACCCAGCTTGATAACTTTGTTGGGTGCCACATTCTTGTTTGTCCAGTCCATTTCGGAGACGTGCACCAAACCTTCAATACCTTGTTCCACTTCCACAAAAGCGCCATAGTCGGTCAGGTTGGTGACTTTGCCGAAGAGGCGGGTGCCTTGAGGGTAACGGCGGGAAAGACCTGCCCAGGGATCATCTCCCAGTTGTTTCACGCCAAGGGAAACACGGTTTTTCTCTTGATCGTATTTCAGGACCTTGGCTGTAATTTCCTGGCCGACCGTCAACATTTCAGACGGGTGACGGACACGGCGCCATGCCAGATCGGTAATATGCAGCAGACCGTCAATGCCGCCGAGGTCGATAAATGCGCCATAGTCTGTAATATTTTTGACCACACCGTTAACGATGGTTCCTTCTTTCAGGTTTTCCATCAGTTTCTGGCGCTCTTCACCCATAGATGCTTCAACAACAGCCCGGCGGGAAAGCACGACATTGTTGCGTTTGCGGTCGAGTTTGATAACCTTGAATTCAAGCGTTTTGCCTTCGTACGGAGACGTATCTTTTACCGGACGGGTGTCAACCAGTGAGCCGGGAAGAAAAGCGCGAATGCCGTTGGTCAAAACAGTCAGACCACCTTTGACTTTGCCGTTGACAGTACCGGTAACGATTTCGCCGGATTCCATTGCTTTTTCAAGAGAGAGCCATGATGCCAGGCGCTTGGCTTTATCACGCGACAAAATGGTGTCGCCATAACCGTTTTCGAGAGATTCGATCGCAACAGATATGTAATCGCCGACATTGACTTCAATTTCGCCGACATCATTTTTGAATTCTTCGATAGGAATGAAAGATTCTGATTTCAGACCGGCGTTGACAACAACGAAATTATGATCGATGCGTACGACCTCGGCTGAGATAACCTCGCCGGAGCGCATGTCGTGACGTGCAAGCGATTCTTCAAATAAAGCAGCAAAACTTTCCTGTCCAGGTGTTTGGGTTGATACAGTTGACATAAATTAAATGGAATAAACCGGTGTTCCGCCAGGTTGGGGAATTAGCCGGGTAAGGTTAAAAAAACCAGTGCGGTTTGAGGCACCAGCGCATTATCGGTACAGCATGTTCCGGCTTAAAGAAAATGCGACCGTTTATTTTTTTTCGCTTTGTACCATTCAAGAACTTTGCTGACGGCTTCATTAATGCCCAAATCAGTTGTGTCAAGTGTTTGAGCATCCGTTGCAGGAACAAGCGGGGCAACATTTCTGTTGCTATCACGTTTGTCTCTTTCGGAAAGGTCTTGGCGAAGATTAAAAATTTTAGCAGGAAATCCTTTTTCTATCAACTGTTTATAACGCCTCTCTGCTCGAACGTCAACGCTGGCCGTCAAAAAAACTTTAAGTTGCGCATCCGGAAAGATGACGGTGCCCATATCACGGCCATCCGCAACCAGACCTGGCGGACATTTAAAACCGATCTGAAGTGAAATCAAGGCTTGTCTTGCAGCAGGCCATGCTCCTACCTGGGAAGCCATATTGCCAACCTCTTCAGCCCGGATGGTCTCGGTAACATCTTCGTTACCCAGGAAAATCCGGTTTCCTTCGAAACGGCAGGGCAGTGTCGCCGCTAATGCGGCAATCGCAGTTTCGTCTTCAGCAGAAATGTTGGAACGCAGGGCAGAAAGAGCGACGAGGCGATACAACGCGCCTGAATCCAGATAATGAAATCCCAGTTTTTCTGCCACAATCCGAGCGATGGTGCCTTTGCCTGAAGCAGTCGGCCCATCAATCGTGATAACAAAAACAGAGGTAGACATCGAATTGGAAAAAGTCATTGGTCGGTATGGAGCGATCGCAAATGTATCATGCCTTGCTGGTGAGTCAGCGATTCAATTAATTCGTTGATATTGAGCAAAAATGGTTAAAAGGATGTAAAATCAGAATGATAAATTACTTTATTAATTTCGAGTCAGAGGATGGTACACAACACAAGGCATCTATGCAATAGTATTGTGCTATGGCCTTCTATCCTGTTACCCGGTATCAATCTTATAGCCCAATATGATTTCCGATTTTGAATCGCTTGCTGAGAAAATAAACCAGTTGGTCGAATTAAACATGGTTTTGCGACGAGAAAATGCTGAATTGCGGATTCGCAACGCAGAACTTATGAATGAACAGGGCGTCATAGAAGAGCGGCTCCAAGAAGCAAGAGAACGCATTGCGCAGTTGATCAGTTCCCTGCCGGCGGCGGTGATATAGGAAAAGGAGAGGGGTAAATGATTCACGTTGATGTCACAATTATGGGCCAATCATACCGCCTGGCATGCCAAGCGGGAGAAGAACGTCCATTGCGTGAGGCGGTTGCCTACCTGGATGACAAGATGTGCGCTATCCGAGATACCGGAAAAGTGCGTGGAAATGACCGGATTGCCGTAATGGCTTCGATTTCAATTGCGGCGGAATTGCTTTCGGTCAAAGCGCCAAAGGGGCCGCTTTCAGATTTAACGCTTTCTGAGGTCAAGCAGAAAATTATCTCGATGCATGAAGCGCTCGACAAAGCTTTGGCGCCTCAGGAAGATCTTTTCTGAAATATCGCAATATTTCATTCCAAACAGGTTGACACGCCCGGAGAATCAGGTAGACTGAAATCTCCCTGCGGTGTTTGCGATTGTCATTAAGTCTTTGAACCATTCATTTGCATCGGTTATGGGATTTGTTTGGTGGGCGTGCGCATCGCTTGTTCGATGAACCCGAAATCAACTTACTGTGACCACCTTGAACCACAGGTTCAAGATGCAGACATAGCGGCACAGGCGGGGAAAAGATTTAACGGCTGGATATTTCCAGCCGTTTTTTATTTGTTTTTCTGCCGGAACGGCATCAGGGAGAGGGTCTTATTTGGGGTAATGCTGCCTGAAGGCATGACATCCACTAAGCAAGACCCTCTCCCTTGTTATAGTACAGAATGCGCATGACCGTGTTCATGCTCGTGATCGTGATTTTCCAGGCCGGGCATACGTGCCTTGACCTCGGTGACCGGTTTGGTTTTTAACCCCAGTTTTTCAAGTAGAAGGCGGTCGTCTTTTGCTTCGGAATTTTCCGTTGTCAGCAGCTTATCGCCATAAAAAATGGAATTGGCGCCAGCGAGAAAACACAAAGCTTGCACGGTATCGCCCAATTCCCGTCGGCCGGCGGACATACGGACTCGTGCCTGAGGCATAACGATGCGTGCGACAGCAATCGTACGGACAAATTCCAGCGGGTCCAGTGGTTCCACACCATGAAGCGGCGTGCCTTCGATCGGTACAAGATGGTTGATTGGGACAGACTCAGGATAAGGGTTCAGATTGGCGAGCTGGGAAATCAGTTCGGCACGTTGACGGCGCGATTCTCCCATACCGATAATGCCGCCGCAACAGACTTTCAGTCCGGCTTTTCTGACACGCCCCAGTGTGTCGAGGCGATCCTGATACTGGTGGGTAGACGTGATGTGACTATAATGTGTGGGCGAGGTATCCAGATTGTGATTGTAATAATCCAAGCCTGCTGCTTTCAGGCGTTTTGCCTGGTCTTCCTGAAGCATGCCTAAAGTGGCGCAGGTTTCAAGACCGAGTGCCTTAACAGCCCGTACGATTTCTTCATACTTTTCCATATCCCTGTCATTCGGCGAGCGGCCGGAGGCACCCATGCAAAATCGGGTAGCGCCGTTTGCCTTGGCTTCTTTTGCTGTATTAAGCACCGTTTCGAGTGATAGCATCTTGCTTGCTGTCACGCTGGTATCGTGATGAACCGATTGCGAGCAATAACCGCAATCTTCAGCACAACCACCCGTTTTCAGCGAGATCAGGGAAGCCAGTTCGATATCGCCTTCCGGAAAATGGGCATGGTGGATTTCCTGCGCACGGAAGAGCAATTGATTAAACGGCAATTCAAAAAGCGCGAGCACTTCTTCTGTCGGCCAGGTTGTCACGGACGATGTGGTGGCGGGTTTTTTATGAAAAGTAACAGGTTGTGACATGTTTTGATGCCCTTAATATGAGTGAATCTAAAATGACGTGTAGTATGGTTGCAAAGGATTAAAATATTTCGCTGCCTCAATGAAGGAGGCATTTTTGATGTAGGGAATGGTTGCCAATCGTGGCGCCGGAATGCGGCTTTCCAGTAATGCGATATTTTCGGCATCATACCGCATTGTCGGATCAATGTGGTTAGCGACCCAGCCGGCCAGAGTCAGCTTGCGTGACAGAACCGATTCGATTGTTAAAAGCGCATGATTGAGGCAACCCAGCCTTAACCCGACAACGACGACAACAGGAAGCCCAAATTGCACAGCCAGATCAGCCACGTCAAAATTTTCGGAAAGGGGCACCTTAAAGCCGCCTATTCCTTCAACAAGGATCGCGTCAACCTTTTCTCGAATCTGATTATAACTGTCATTGATGCGGGTCCATTCAATAACTGTATTTTCCAAATGAGCTGCGATGTGGGGAGAGACGGCTGCTTTGAGTAAATAGGGTGTGACGAGAGTGGATGGCAGCCGGATGCTGGAAGCACGGATAATGGCATCGGTGTCTTCATTATGCCATTCGTGGTTTTGCAGCGTGCTGCCTGCGGCAATGGGCTTCATGCCTGCGGTTATCATGCCTTGCTGGGAAAGGGTATGGATGAGAGCACAGGTCACCAGCGTTTTTCCCACGCCAGTATCGGTTCCGGTAACAAAACAGGAAAACGGCTTCATGCCTGCAAAACCTTTTCAAGCGTTATCAGGGTTTTGGAAGCAAGGAATGTCATTTCTTCCTCATCCAGAATGTAAGGGGGCATCAGATAAACCGTATTACCGATCGGGCGCAGCAATAACTCATTTTCGAGTGCCGTTGTGAAAAATTGCCTTGGAAAGGATGATAGCTGTTCAGGGCTGCTCATCACGACATCAAATGCCCAGACCATCCCGCGATGCCGGAAGTGCCGGATTTGTTCATGATGATTCAGGTGAGCCAGTTTTTGGGTCAGGATTTGCGCATGTTTCAGATTATTTTCTAGCACCGCATCATCCTGGAAAATGTCGAGCGTAGCAAGTGCTGCGCGACAAGCCAGCGGATTGCCGGTATAAGAATGGGAATGTAAAAAGCCTCTTGCGTATTCTTCGCTGTAAAAAAGCCGGTAAATCAAATCGGTTGTCATAACCAGTGACAGTGGCAAATATCCGCCGCTGATGCCTTTGGATAGCGTCAAAAAATCAGGCCAAATGCCGGCTTGTTCGCAGGCAAAAAAAGTACCGGTTCGTCCGTATCCGACGGCAATCTCATCGGCAATCAAATGTACCTGGAACCGGTCGCACAGTGCCCGGATTTTCTTCAGATAAAGCGGATCATACATAGCAAACCCGGTTGCACACTGGATCAAAGGTTCGACAATCAATGCCGCGATGCGACCGGCTCTTTCCTCAAAGAGTTTTTCCAGGGCGTTTGCAGCGACACGGGCTATATCTTCTGCGGTTTCTCCGTTTTTGGTTTTCCTCGCGTCGGGTGACGGCACAATGTGGACATTGCGTAAAAGCGGCGCGTAAGCATCACGGAATAGGGCGACGTCTGTGACGGACAATGCTCCCAGTGTTTCACCATGATAACTGCCTTCCAGGCAGACAAATTCCTGTTTGTCCGGCAACCCCTGATTGCGCCAGGCGTGAAAACTCATTTTCAGCGCAATCTCTACTGCCGAAGCGCCGTCGGAAGCATAAAAACAGTGTCCAAGCGCCTGTCCTGTCAGCTCTGACAGGCGTTCAGACAGTTCAATGACCGGTTCATGGGTAAAACCGGCAAGCATGGCATGTTCCAGTTTTTCCATCTGGTCTTTCAATGCAGCGTTGATACGCGGATTAGCATGACCGAAAAGATTCGTCCACCACGAACTGATGGCGTCAAGATAGCGTTTACCATCCTGGTCATAAAGCCAGACGCCTTTACCGCTTGCAAGAGCGATAAGCGGAAACTGTTCATGATGCTGCATCTGGGTACAGGGATGCCAAACGCTGTTCAGACTGCGGGAAACCATCAAAGATGAAGGTGTGTTCTTTATTTTGACTGACATGAAAGTGTTACTTGCTGAATGTGCCGTCCAGATAATACCATTGCCCATCCTCTTTTAAAAAGCGGCTGGTTTCATGCATTTTTTGGGCTCGGCCATTTACTTTGCAGTGTGCGATAAATTCTACCAGACCATCTTGAGCGGTTTCTTCATGACGAATGATTTGCAGGCGGAGCCATTTTAGAGAGGTATCAGCTGTAATGTCGCCTTCTGGTCTGGAACTGGGATACCAGGTGTGTTTGAGATACCGGTCATCACGGAAGGTATAGGCTGTATATCTTGAGCGCATCAGTTCCAGCGACGTTTGGGGGATTTTCTGTCCGGAGAGAAAGCGATTACAACACAGATCAAATGCCAATCCACTTCCACAAGGACAACGGTTTGTCTTGGTGGTGTTTCTCATGATTGCTTACGGTTGCTGCCGGGTCAGTCCCGTCCCATGCCGGTAAAATTGAAATTGATCTCCGGCTGACGGCCGGAAATAATATCGGCAATCGCTCGGCCGGAACCGCAACCCATTGTCCATCCCAGCGTGCCGTGACCCGTATTCAAAAAAAGGTTACTGTACTTGGTTTTGCCAATGTAAGGAATGTTAGAAGGCGTCATTGGACGCAAGCCGCTCCAGAAATGAGGTTGGCTATAGTCGCAGGCTTCAGGAAACAATTCTTGCGTGCGCCGTGTCAGGGCCTCGCATCTTGTCATATTGAGTTCACGCCCGTATCCATTTATTTCTGCTGTGCCGCCAACACGTAATCTGTTACCCAGTTTGGCGAAGACCAGTTTATATTCTGCATCGATCAGGGAGACGGAAGGCGCGGCATCCTGGTTGAGTATCGGATAGGTTGCAGAATAACCCTTTGCGGGATAAATCATCAGCTTGATGCCCAGCGGCTTGAGGAAAGGGGCGGAAAAGCTGCCCATTGCGATCACGAAGGCGTCAGCCTTTAGAATTTCATATTCACCGGTTGAATTGATGATTTCCACACCGGTTATTCTGGCGGTCGCTCCGGCGCCTTCCGTCAGGAGACGGACCCCCGTTGTGTTAAAGCGGAATTCAACGCCTCTTTCGGCCGCTTTTTTTGCCAGTCCGATCGTAAATGCACGTGAATCGCCATGTTCATCTCCTGGCGTATAATCTCCTCCCACCAGTTTGTCCTTAATGGATGCCAGCGCCGGTTCAATACGAACAACTTCTTCAACATCGATCGAATTGCGGGGGCATCCCAGTGATGTCATCAGTTGCGCTCCCGGTTTGGATGCTTCGAACTCATCCTTGTCGGTATAAAAATGCATGATGCCTCTCGTCAGATAATCATATTCAATATGGATTTCTGCTCTTAAGGCACGCAACGTACGCAAACTGAAGTCTGCCACAGCCAGACACTGCCTGATGTTATAGGCCGTCTTGCCGGGAGTGCACTGGCGCAGAAAATTTGCCCCCCACTCCCATTGCAGTTTTTCGGCACGAAAGCGGTAAAGTAAAGGCGCATCTTCCTTACCCAGCCATTTCAGGATTTTTTTGGGGGCAGACGGGTTGGCCCAGGGTTCCGAATGAGAAACGGATATTTGGCATCCATTGGCAAAGGTGGTTTCCTGGGCTGGACCTGGCTGACGTTCAATTACGGTAACGTCGTGGCCTTCCTGTCGTATAAACCAAGCTGAAGCAGTACCGACAATTCCTGAACCCAATATAATAACTTTCACGTATCCCCCATTGGACGTAGCAAACCTGTTATTCAAACACGTTAAACAAAACGCTTATCCTAGTCATATTTCAGGTGAGAAAGGGTATTTCCGGCTATGGCTCCCTTTTTTTAAACGCTGCAGTTCGGCAGAAATGGTATTCGTTACGATGACTTCCAGTGTCTTATGCATATCATGCTTGATTTCTTCGGCAAGCATCATTGCCATTTGTTCCAGTATGGACGAAACATGTTGTGAAATATTGTTGTCGAGTACAAAGTTTAAACGTTCTATTACCTGCTTGCGGATGCGCCCGGTCAAACGTTCTTCAAGTTCATCCCAGGGTAATGTATCCAACGCTGCCGCTACGGACGTAGCTGGCTTGATTGAAGCCGGGGCCGGTTTTTTTTCCGGAGATTGCAAAATATCAGTCAATACGGGAATCTTCGGGTTTTTCACAAATTTATTCATCTGTGCAGCCTTGATTTTTTCTGTCAGGACAGGTGGTGTCGGTACGGTGAAGATGACGCGTTTTTTGTTTCTCACCTGGCAGCCTCATGATGTAAAGTGTATCCCCGTTGCCGGTAATGCGCATAGCGTTGACGACCGTTTTCCCTATCGGCCTGGTCGGTCGAGATAATTTCGAGCAACCGTTCAAACTGGGCAAAACAAGATGGAATGGTATCGGACAGATTAACGAGAATCTGATGGTGAGGCAATGGAGCCGTATCGCTGTCTGTCAGGATAACCGGTGAATGGCATGCCTTAGGGTCATTTGCCGTGACATGCGGCAGAAAATCCTGGTCTGAAAAGGTCCACAACGCTTCATCCAACCGGGCCAGTTGCGTCTTGTCTTGGACAAACAGAACAATTTTGGATGTCGGCGATAGAGAAAGTGCTTTTCGTACCCAGCGGCAGGTATAAGAGATCTTGTCTGCAATATCAGTACGAAATTCGATTCTTGTCATTTCGGTTATCGGGTAAAAACATGCTTTATTAAGTTTAGCTGAAAAACCGGGATGATGGCAGATTATCTTGCCGTATTGACCAGCCCATTGTGTCTCAAGAGAGCGTCAATTGAGGGTTTTCTTCCACGGAAGGCTTTAAAGGATTCCATTGCCGAACGTGATCCGCCAACGGCCAGGATTTCCTCAAGCAGCCTGCTGCCCATAGCTGGTGAAATCATGCTGGTCCCATCAGATTGGGCTTCCTCAAATGCGCTATAGGCATCGGCAGACAGGACTTCTGCCCATTTATAGCTATAATAGCCAGCCGCGTAACCGCCTGCGAAAATATGATTAAATGAATGCAGGAAACGGTTGAATTCGGGCGGAATAACAACCGCAAAGCGTTGCCTGATTTCATCTAACATATCCTGAATGGTTTTGTCGCCATCCGGGTCAAAATCATAATGAAGGTGCATGTCGGCCAGGGAGAATTCGATTTGTCTGAGTATTTGCAGGCCGGACTGGAAATTTTTGGCGGCAAGCATCTTATCAAAGAGTTTACGTGGCAGAGGCTTGCCGGTGACTTCGTGAGCCGTCATGTGTTTGAGAACATCCCATTCCCAGCAGAAGTTTTCCATAAACTGAGAGGGCAGCTCAACGGCATCCCATTCCACGCCGGCAATACCGGATACGCTCAATTCATCCATTTGGGTTAGCAGGTGGTGCAGCCCGTGGCCGAATTCATGAAAAAGCGTTATCACTTCACTATGGGTGAAATAGGCGGGGTGCAGCTTACCGTCTTTTTCTGCCGGTTCAGTAAAGTTGCAGGTAAGGTAAGTTACCGGGGTTTGAATGCCTGCCTTGGTCTGGCGGCGGCTCCTCGCATCATCCATCCAGGCGCCGCCGCGCTTGCCGGGGCGGGCATAAAGGTCTAGATAAAACTGGCCAATCAAACTGCCGTTTTTTTCGACTCGGTAAAATGTAACATCTTTATGCCAAACCGGTGCTGTATCCGGCCGAATCGTTACATTGAAAAGAGACTGTATCAGCTTAAACAAGCCTTCGATAACATGATGTTCAGGAAAATATTGTTTGACCTCCTGTTCAGAGAAGGCATAGTGTTTTTCCCGCAGTTTTTCTGATGCATAAGCCATATCCCATGCGCGAACATCATCAATATTCAATTCTTCCCGAGCGAAAGCGCGCAATTCTTCCATGTCGCGTTCGGCAAACGGCTTTGCACGCGTAGCCAGATCCTCAAGGAATGAAATCACTTCGTCCGGCGTCTGCGCCATTTTAGGAACCAGGGAGACTTCGGCATAGTTACTGTAGCCGAGAAGGTCGGCTTCTTCGCGACGGAGCCTCAGCAGCTCGAGAATATGGTTTGAATTGTTCCATTCCGGTTTGGCCCCTAATTCGGAAGCCCGGGTGACATAGGCGCGGTACAGCGTTTCACGCAGTTCCCGATTGTCTGCAAATTGCATGACAGGGTAATAAGAAGGGAAGTGCAGCGTGAATTTGTAGCCGGTTTTCCCATCCCGTTGCGCCGCAGATAGGGCCGCATGCTTCGCATCGTCAGGCAAGCCTGAGAGCGTATTTTCATTTTCGATGTAAAGGGAAAATTCATTGGTGGCGTCGAGCACGTTTTCAGAAAAGCGTGTCGAAATGGCAGCCATTTTTTCTTGGATTTCAGCAAAGCGCGGTTTTTTGTTTTCCGGCAATTCGGCGCCGCCAAGACGAAAATCACGGAGCGCGTTTTCAATGATTTTTTTCCTGGCGGTAGAAAACTTTGCAAAATCAGTATGGTTATGGAGTTGCTTATATTTTTCAAATATAGCCAGATTTTGCGAGAGAGAAGTCCAGAATTCCGTGATTTTAGGCAGGTTTTCATTATACGCTGCCCGCAACTCAGGTGTATCCACAACGGCGTTCATGTGCCGCACCACACCCCATGCGCGACTGAGCTTTTCGGTTGCATCTTCGAGAGGAACGATAAAGTGATCCCAGTCTATGTCGATGACGGACGTTTCCAACTGTGCGACCACAGTACGGCATTTAGCCAGCAATTCATCCACTGCTGGTGTGACATGTTCCGGTGTGATGGCGTCAAAGCGGGGCAGGCCGTCAAAAACAAGTAAAGGGTTTTGCATGACGTCTCCAGCAAAAATTCAATTAAAAAGGAACAGGCGCGTTTTTACGCGCCTTTTACAGCAGGAAATTGGACTTATTTTTTTCCTTGAAGTTTCTCCTGCAATTTTTTTTCTGCTGCTTCAATGGTGTTGACCATGAGCATGGTAATCGTCATGGGACCGACACCGCCCGGTACTGGAGAAATATAGCCGGCGACTTCTTTCGCATTGGGGAAATCAACATCGCTCCACAACTTGCCGTTCTCATCACGTTCCACGCCCACATCAATTACGACGGCGCCAGGTTTGATCATGTCGGCCCGGATGATGTTGCGCTGGCCGGTGGCGGCAATCAGAATATCGGCCAGTTTGGTGTGGTGAGCCAGGTCGCGGGTTTTGGAGTTACAGATCGTGATGGTGGCGCCGGCCTGTAGAAGCATCATGGCCATCGGTTTACCGACGATATTGGATGCACCGACGATAACGGCATGGGCTCCTGTGATTGGAAAATGGATGGATTCCAGCATTTTCATAACACCATACGGCGTGCAGGGACGAATCTGAGGGCGTCCCGTCATGAGCATGCCGGCGTTGATGACGTTAAAACAGTCAACATCTTTTTCAGGCTTGATGGCTGCGATGACCTTATGCGTGTCAATATGTTTAGGAAGAGGCAACTGGACCAGGATGCCGTGTATGGCAGGGTCTTCATTTAAAGCATGGATTCTGTCCAGAAGTGCTGCTTCACTGAAATCGGCGTCATATCTTTCAAGAATGGAATAGATGCCCAGGGCTTTGGATGCTTTTTCCTTGTTCATCACATAAACCATGGAAGCGGCGCTGTCGCCAACTAAAATGACGGCGAGTCCCGGTGTTTCGCCTTGTTCGGTCAGTTTGGCTGCACGGGCAGCAATATCGGCACGTATATCCTGCGCCAGCAGGTTTCCATTAATTATTTCGGCAGTCATATTGTTTGATAAAAGAAAAACTGTTAAAACAAAATATCGAATTATATTGTTTGTGAAGGTTAATCTGTAAAGATCAGATAAAAAAATCCAAGATTATTAGTAAAAGCGATTATTTTCTCACAAAATGAGGAAATGGATTAGCGGAAATAACCTTCCCAGGATAGGGATATGATGATTCATTGCGATGCTGTTTTTAGGAAGGCGGCTGGCAAAAGGAAGTCGCCATCATTCAAGGGAATGTTTCTGGAACGAAGCTTATTTCAGGACGCGTTATTGAAAGGTTGATATGCCGAATCCACAGAATCCAGCTTTTGCCAGAGTAGCGGAGGATATTGACGAACAGGAGACAGCGGAATGGCTTGAATCACTGGCTTCCGTCATCAAAATTGAAGGCCCTGAGCGTGCGCATTACCTCGTGGAACGCCTTGCTGATCTGGGACGCCGTAAAGGCATTGAACTGCCTTTTTCAACCAATACGGCCTATGTTAATACCATTCCTCTCCATAAGGAGCAGCGTTCGCCCGGAAACATGGCGATCGAGTCGCGGCTTCGTGGACTGATGCGATGGAATGCGATGGCGATGGTCGTTAGAGCCAATAGCGGTGATGACGGGCTGGGTGGCCATATTGCTTCCTTTACCTCGGTGGCGACCATGTTCGAAACGGGGTTTAATCATTTTTGGCGGGCGTCTACAGCCGATCACGAGGGTGATCTGGTTTATTTGCAGGGGCATTCCTCACCGGGCATCTATGCACGGGCGTTTCTGGAAGGACGCCTCAATGAAGAGCAGCTCGCCAATTTCCGAAGGGAAGTGGGCGGGAATGGGCTTTCTTCCTATCCCCATCCCAAACTGATGCCTGATTTCTGGCAGTTCCCAACGGTATCCATGGGGCTTGGCCCGATTATGGCGTTATATCAGGCGCGTTTCATGAAATATTTGCATGCACGCGGTATTGCCGATACATCAGACCGGAAGGTCTGGGTTTTCTGCGGTGATGGCGAGATGGATGAGCCGGAATCCAAGGGTGCAATCAGCATGGCCGGGTATGAAAACCTGGATAATCTGATTATGGTGGTCAATTGCAATTTACAGCGCCTGGATGGCCCGGTCAGGGGCAACGGCAAGATCATTCAGGAACTGGAATCGGATTTCCGGGGAGCCGGCTGGAATGTGATCAAGGTGATTTGGGGTTCTGACTGGGATGCGCTTCTCGCACAGGATCATGACAATGCCCTAAAAGTACTGATGATGAATACGGTGGATGGCGAATACCAGAATTACAACGCGCAACGCGATGGCACCTACGCACGGGAGCATTTCTTTGGAAAGGATCCTCGGACACTCAAGATGGTTGCCAACATGTCGGATGACCAGATCTATCGTCTTTCACGAGGTGGCCATGATCCTCAAAAAGTTTACGCGGCATTCAAGGCCGCGCATGACCACAAGGGACAGCCGACCATCATCTTGTGCAAGACCGTCAAGGGTTATGGTATGGGTGATGCGGCGGAAGGATTGAATATCGCACACCAGGTTAAAAAACTGGACTACAGTACGGTTTGCCGGCTACGTGATTCTGCAAGTGTGCCGATTCCGGATGATCAATTGCATGATGTGCCGTTTTACAAACCGGCTGATGATGCTCCCGAAATGGTGTATCTAAGAGAGAGAAGAGATGCGCTCGGCGGTTTTTTGCCCCAACGCCGTTTACGTGCAGATGAACAATTGCCGGTTCCGCCGCTATCCGCTTTTCAGCCGGTTTTGGAACCGTCTGCCGCAGGCAGGGAAACATCGACGACGCAAGCCTATGTCCGGATGATCAATCTGCTTTTACGGGATGCCGGGCTAGGCAATCGCATTGTGCCGATTATGGTGGATGAAGCACGCACATTTGGCATGGAAGGGCTTTTCCGGCAGATTGGCATTTTCAGCCAGCAAGGGCAGCTTTATGAGCCGGTTGATATAGACCAGGTTATGTATTACCGTGAGGACAAGAACGGGCAGGTTCTCCAGGATGGAATTAATGAGGCGGGAGGAACGAGTTCCTGGATTGCTGCGGCAACATCCTATTCCAACCATAACCGTATCATGATTCCGTTTTATACCTTTTATTCCATGTTTGGATTTCAGCGCACAGGTGATCTAATCTGGGCAGCCGCTGATTCGATGGCGCGAGGATTCCTGATCGGCGGTACAGCCGGCCGGACCACATTGAATGGGGAAGGATTGCAGCATGAGGATGGGCATAGTCATATTATGGCGGCGACCATTCCTTCCTGCATGCCTTATGATCCGAGCTTTGCGCATGAAGTGGCTGTGATTATCCATGATGGATTGCAGCGCATGGTAAAACGGCAGGAAGATGTGTTTTATTACATCACGGTTATGAATGAGTCGTACCCGCAGCCGGGCTTGAAACCAGGACAGGAAGAAGGCATTCTCAAGGGGATGTATCTTTTACAGGAAGGGGAAAAGGAAGCAAAGCATCGGGTACAGCTCCTGGGTTCCGGTACGATCCTGCGTGAGGCGCTTGCTGCTGCCGAATTGCTGAAAAAGGATTGGAGTATTGCGGCGGATGTTTGGTCTGTGCCGTCATTTACCATCGCCGCGCGAGATGGTCAGGATGCGGAACATTGGAATTTGGCGCATCCGGACGAAGAGCAGCGTATTCCGTATGTAACACAGTGCTTGCAGAATACGGCGGGCCCGATTATTGCGTCGACGGATTATATCCGTGCTTTTGCCGAGCAGATTCGTGCCTATATTCCCGAAAATCGCCGGTATACCGTTTTGGGTACGGACGGATTTGGCCGTTCTGATACCCGAGCCAATTTGCGCCATTTCTTTGAGGTAGACCGTTACTACATCACGCTGTGCGCGTTACAGTCATTAAGCAGAGATAATGTGATTTCCGGTTCTACGGTTGGAGCGGCCATCCGGAAGTATGCGATTGATGTAAATAAGCCCAATCCGGTTAACGAATAAGAAAGCCGGACGCTGTATCGAAGGGGATAACATCAGGTGCCATGCCTGACTGAAAGGGCGGAATTATGAGTTTAGTGGAAATCAAAGTACCGGATATGGGTGACTTCAAGGATGTTGATGTTATCGAAGTGATGGTCAAGGAAGGTGACAGGATCGAGCCGGATCAATCGCTGATTACAGTCGAATCAGATAAGGCCAGCATGGAAATTCCTTCTCCGCAAGCCGGTATTGTCAAAGAAGTGAGAGTGAAACTGGGTGACAAGGTTTCGGAAGGAACGTTTCTGCTCGTTCTTGATACGGGTGAGGCGGAAGTGCCGGTGGAAAAAGATAAAACAATCATGCCTGCACAGGCTGAAAAAGCGGAAGTACCCGCTCAAATTTCATCCCTATCTCCTGAGCCTTCACCCGTTACGACAGAATCGGGGAAGATGCCGGCGTATATGCCTTCCGCTTTGGAACAATTGTCTCATGCGTCCCCTTCCATTCGCAAGTTTGCACGGGAATTGGGGGTGGATTTGAACCAGGTTCGTGGAACAGGCCTTAAGGGGCGGATTCTGCGTGAAGATGTGCAGGTTTTTGTTAAGGCGGCACTCGCAGGAGGTGCCGCGCCATCCGGCGGTGCAATGGCGGATCATTTCCGCTTTCCGGCCTGGCCATCGCTTGATTTTAGTGGGTTCGGGGCGACTGAAATACAGCCGTTATCCCGTATTAAGCGAATCAGCGGACCCAATTTGCACCGTAATCTGGTCATGATTCCCCATGTGACACAATATGAGGATGCGGATGTGACAGAGCTTGAAGCTTTCCGCCAGTCGCAAAACAAGCTGCTTCAAACGGAAGGCGTCAAGCTGACCATGCTTTCTTTTGTGATCAAAGCCTGCATCGCGGTATTAAAAAAATACCCGCAATTCAATGCCTCGCTGGATGAAAAGAAAGAAAACCTGATTCTCAAGCATTACTACAATATCGCTTTTGCGGCTGATACACCGCACGGCCTGGTTGTACCTGTCGTCAAGAATGCAGACCAAAAAGGCGTGGTTGAAATTGCACGGGAAGTCGCTGAACTGGCTTCGCTTGCCCGGGAAGGCAAATTGAGTCCTTCTGATCTGCGTGGCGCCAGCTTTACAATTACCTCGCTGGGCGGCATTGGGGGAACCTATTTCACCCCCTTTATCAATGCGCCTGAAGTGGCCATTATCGGGTTGTCACGCATGACCATGAAACCGATATGGGATGGCAGCGCGTTTGTACCGCGCATGATATTGCCGCTTTCCTTTAGTTATGATCACCGCGCAATTGATGGGGCGGAAGGCGCTCGTTTCGTTTCCTATCTGGCGGAAGTGCTGGGTGATATGAAAAAAATGCTTTTGTGAATTCTGTATTGATGGGACGTGACTTTTTTTGTCTCAAAATGGAATCGAAAGGAAAAACGTGAGCTTGGTCGAAATCAAAGTACCGGATATTGGCGACTTCAAGGATGTCGATGTTATCGAGATTATGGTCAAAGAAGGTGACGGAATTAAGCTGGAACAATCGTTGATTACAATCGAATCAGATAAGGCCAGCATGGAAATCCCTTCTCCGCAAGCCGGCATTGTCAAAGAAGTCAGAGTAAAACTGGGTGACAAAGTCTCTCAAGATTCCGTTCTTCTCTTGCTGGAAACGGAAAGTGCGGGAAATGCCACAGCCGGTTTGTCGCCGGTTTCATCGTCAGAGTCGTCCACTTCTACCGGATTTAACATACCTGATGTGGAATGCGATACCCTGGTGTTGGGAGCAGGGCCTGGCGGCTATACCGCCGCATTCAGAGCGGCTGATCTTGGTCAGCAGGTTGTACTTGTTGAGCGGTATGCCGTGTTGGGGGGTGTTTGTCTGAATGTTGGCTGCATTCCATCAAAAGCGTTGCTGCATGCGGCGAAAGTCATTATTGATGCGGAAGAAATGGATGCGTTTGGCATTCGGATGGGTGTCCCCGTCATTGAAGTCGAAAAACTGAGAGACTGGAAAAATGCAGTCGTTGGCAAGCTTACTGGCGGACTGGCTTCTCTGGCGCGGGCGAGGCAAGTGCGGATCATACAAGGAACCGGCACATTTATTTCCCCTTATACCATGATGGTTCAGACGGCTGAAGGCGTAAAAAATATCCGATTCAAAAACGCGATTATTGCAGCGGGTTCTTCGGCAGTGCAAATTCCCGGATTTCCGTATGGCCATCCGGCATTGATGGATTCAACAGGCGCGCTCGAACTGCGAAACATCCCGAAAAAGATGCTGGTTATCGGCGGCGGGATCATCGGTCTGGAAATGGCGTGCGCCTATGATGCTTTCGGCGCGCGCGTCACGGTTGTCGAGGCTCATGCCGGACTTATTCCTTCTGCTGATAGGGATATGGTTGGTGTTCTCCAGAATCGGATCAATAAACGGTACGATGCGGTTTACCTTAATGCCAAAGTGACGCAACTGGAGCCGAAAGGAGATAAGCTGATGGCGACATTTCAAGGTGAAAATGTGCCGGCTGAACCCCAGGAATTTGATATGGTGCTGGTCGCTGTCGGCAGACGGCCGAACGGCAGGTTGATCGATGCGGAAAATGCGGGGGTGTTTGTTGATGAATCCGGCTATATTCCTGCTGACAGGCAGCAGCGAACCAATGTTCCGCATATTTTTTCCATTGGCGATATATGCGGAGAACCCATGCTGGCGCACAAGGCCAGCATGGAAGGTAAAGTTGCTGCGGAAGTCATTGCCGGTGAAAAAGCGGCTTTTGATGCGCTGACGATACCATCCGTTGCTTATACCGACCCCGAAATTGCCTGGATGGGGCTGACGGAAACGGAAGCGCAATCCAGAGGAATACCCTATGAAAAATCGGTTTTTCCCTGGACTGCTTCAGGTCGCGCATTGACCATGGCACGCGATGATGGGCTGACTAAACTGATCTGGGACCCGCAAACAAAAAAAATCATGGGGGGCGCCATTGTCGGTGTCAATGCAGGTGAGCTTCTGGCAGAACTGGTTCTGGCTTTGGAGATGGGGAGCGATCTGGATGATGTCGCATTGACGGTGCACGCGCATCCCTCTCTTTCAGAGACAATCATGTTTGCCGCTGAAGTTGGACTGGGCAATATTACCGATCTGTATCTTCCAAAAAAGCGTCACTAATTCGGTATAAGACTGCCGATGAGACAGCAGTGGCATTTCAATCTTGTTTCGGCTTACTTGCCTTCTGTCGTCTACAAGCTGAGTCGATGTGATTGGCGCATGTTATGTAAAAAATAAAATCAGTTCCAATTGACTCAAAGGGCGTGCGGAAAAGCCTCATTAGAGTATGAGGCTTTTACCGGCGAAAAAAAAAACCCACAGACTAAGACTATGGGGTTTTGACAAAACTGGAAACGATTAGACGGACTGAATGTTTGAAGCCTGTTTGCCTTTAGGGCCTTGGGTAATTTCAAACTGAACTCTTTGTCCTTCTTTTAAGGTTTTGAATCCATTCATGTTGATTGCGGAAAAGTGAGCAAACAAATCCTCTCCACCATCTTCCGGAGTAATGAAACCAAAACCTTTAGAATCGTTAAACCACTTGACTGTTCCTGTTGCCATAATAAAAGGGTCATCCTATAAAAATGCATTATGTTTGCCAGACTGTTTGAAAATGTTACAAATTTTTCCTGAGCCTGCCCTTTTGATATCATACAATTAACTACATACCGGGCAATTGCAGTTACCAATATCACATTTTTGGTGTAAAGAAATATAAAGTCAAGTATTTTTCCTGAAATTTTTTGAAATATTGATAAATATTAAGCAAATGAATGACATTTATGTTGCTTTTATAAAAATTGTTTCCGAATGGAAATAGACATAAAAAGGAAAAATCGCGTAATATCAATTCTGTGCTTTGCGTTCGCGCACAAGCTTAAAACAGATTAAGATTTAAACTTATTGATGATGGGAACACAGCAGGAAAACAACATATTGCTTGAGCATGAGGTTTTGCTTGCCAAGCCGCCACCTTTATACCAGGTGGTATTGCTAAATGATGATTATACGCCTATGGAATTTGTCATCATTGTTCTTCAGGAATATTTTCAAAAGGATCACACGGCTGCGACTGAAATCATGCTGAAGGTTCACTATGAAGGTAAAGGGATATGCGGTATTTTCCCTAAGGATATTGCAAGTACAAAAGTTGAGCTTGTATTGAGTTATGCCCGCAATCAGGGGCATCCACTGCAGTGCGTAATGGAGGAAGTATGATTGCGCAGGAACTGGAAGTCAGTCTGCATATGGCCTTTGTTGAGGCTCGGCAGGCGCGTTATGAATTTATTACAGTTGAGCATTTATTGCTGGCTTTGCTGGATAATCCTTCGGCGGCGGAAGTTTTGAAGGCTTGTAATGCCAATCTGGATGATTTGCGCAAAATGCTGTCTAACTTCATCAGTGATAACACGCCTGTTGTGCCGGGTATCGCAGAAGTAGATACACAGCCGACATTGGGTTTCCAGCGTGTTATCCAGCGTGCAATCATGCATGTGCAATCGGCGTCCAACGGCAAGAAAGAAGTCAATGGCGCGAATGTGCTGGTTGCTATTTTTGGTGAAAAGGATTCCCACGCTGTCTATTATCTCCACCAGCAAGGCGTGACCCGTTTGGATGTTGTCAATTTTATTTCCCACGGGGTCAGGAAAGCTCCCCAGCCGGAAATGCCAAAGACACTCGAAAGTACGGAAGAGGCATCAGGCAATGTTTCGCAAAAAGAAACGGCACTGGATCAATATACGCAAAATCTGAACATGCAGGCCATCTCCGGCAAAATTGATCCCCTTATTGGACGCGAAGAAGAAGTCGACCGTGTCATCCAGGTTCTATGTCGGCGCAGAAAAAATAATCCCCTGCTTGTTGGTGAGGCCGGTGTCGGCAAAACTGCGATTGCGGAAGGGCTGGCCTGGCGTATTACACAAAAAGATGTGCCTGAAGTCTTGCAGGAGGCGGTGGTTTACGAGCTGGATATGGGCGCCTTGCTTGCGGGAACAAAATACAGAGGCGATTTCGAGCAGCGTTTAAAGGCAGTGCTCAAGCAACTTAAGGACAGTCCGAATTCCATTCTTTTTATTGATGAAATTCATACCATTATTGGAGCAGGTTCTGCGTCAGGCGGGACACTGGATGCTTCCAATCTTTTAAAGCCCGCATTATCCAGTGGCCAGATGAAATGTATCGGAGCCACGACATTCAATGAATTCCGTGGTGTTTTTGAAAAAGATCATGCACTGGCAAGGCGTTTCCAGAAGATTGATATTCATGAACCGACAATTGAGCAGACCGTGCAGATCCTTCGTGGATTGAAGTCCCGTTTTGAGGATCATCACAACGTCCGGTACTCCACTTCGGCGCTGACAACGGCGGCCGAACTTTCAGCCCGTTTCATCAATGACCGTCACCTGCCGGACAAGGCTATTGATGTTATTGACGAAGCGGGGGCCGCACAGCGTATTTTGCCGAAATCGAAGCAGAAAAAAATGATCGGCAAAGCCGAAATCGAAGAAATTATTTCCAAAATTGCGCGTATTCCGCCACAGACCGTCAACCAGGACGACAGGAGCAAGCTCCAGAATCTGGATCGGGATCTGAAAAATGTCGTATTCGGACAGGATGATGCCATTGATGCGTTGGCAGCGAGCATCAAGATGGCGCGTGCGGGCCTGGGCAAGATGGATAAGCCGATTGGCGCTTTTCTCTTTTCCGGCCCGACCGGTGTCGGCAAAACCGAAGTGGCCAGGCAACTTGCATTTGTATTGGGTATCGACCTTGTCCGTTTTGACATGTCGGAATATATGGAGCGCCATGCTGTCAGCCGTATGATCGGTGCGCCGCCAGGCTATGTCGGATTCGACCAGGGTGGTTTGCTGACGGAAGCGATTACCAAGAAGCCGCATGCCGTATTGCTTTTGGATGAAATTGAAAAGGCGCATCCGGATATTTTCAATGTGCTGCTCCAGGTGATGGATCATGGCAGCCTGACTGACAACAACGGGCGTAAAGCCGATTTTCGCAATACCATCATTATCATGACGACCAATGCCGGTGCGGAAAGCCTGCAAAAATCCGGTATTGGATTTACGAATCAGAAGCAAGCCGGTGATGAAATGGTGGATATCAAGCGGATGTTCGCACCCGAATTCCGTAATCGTCTGGATGCGATCATCAGTTTTCAGGCACTGGATGAGGGAATTATTTTGCGTGTGGTTGATAAATTCCTGATTCAGCTTGAAGAACAATTACATGAGAAGAAAGTCGATGCCACTTTTACAGACAAACTGAGAAAGTTCCTGGCGAAGAAGGGTTTTGATCCGATGATGGGGGCCAGGCCCATGTTGCGTTTGATTCAGGACTTGATACGTCGGGCGCTTGCGGATGAATTGCTGTTTGGGCGGCTTGTTTCCGGTGGCACGGTTATTGTTGATCTGGACGATAATGAAGAGATTATCCTGGATTTTACAGATAGTCCGAAATCACCAGAAACACCTGAAAGTATCGTAGATGTTGCTGAAATAGAATAATAAAATAGTGTTTAAAAAAGCCCGACAATCTGTCGGGCTTTTTTATGCCCAAAGTTGTATAGCCCAGATGATCCCAAGAATCCCAAGAGCGGTTCCATAAATAATCATGGCCATGACATTACGGATGTTCTTTTCACGAATAAGCAGACGCCATCCCAACCAAAAGGAAAATAGAAAAGCAACGGCAAGGAGCGCCAGTTGTGACAGGAGGATACTCTGCATAACCCAGGCAGCCGGCTGAAAGAAGGAGAGAGTAGACGTTGTCAATCCAAGGAAAAAACCGGTTCCTGCCAGCGGGATCATCCCTAGTGAAAGTTGCTGCCATGATACGGTTGCATGGGATATGGTTTTGTATGACAGCCATGTCATTCCCCAAAAAAAGAGTCCCAGCAATATTCCGGTTCCTGAAACAAGAGCGAACATAAAAAGAAGAGGGGTATGGACTGCATTTTCCGTCGCATAAAAATAAATAAAAGGATATTTTGTGAACAAAAATGCCGCTGTGCAAATGCCGGTTAGGCCAAAAAACAGGGTTAAAGCTTCAACGGTATGGGTTTGTTTTGAAACGTCAGAAAGGATTTCCCGATCTGGCGCGCGTATTGCCAGTTCTACGGCATCCCGATGACTGCTACAGCGGCCACACGCATGGCAAGCGGATGCGCTTTTCATCTGCTTGATATTGATTAAGGGGGCGCAATGGATTGGTTCTACAGGGTTTTTGTAGGCATCCCATTTTTTGGGATCGACTCGAAAATGAAAAAAAGAAAGTTTTGCCAGATAGATGAAAATACTGTTGGAAGGGCATAGGTACATACACCAGATGCGTCTGCCGTTCCCGTATAAGAAACCCGTCAGTGCGCAAGCAAGAGTGAGCGAGCCGAGCAGGATAGACGTTCCCAAATGATTGTAGGTTGCGTTAGACAAGCAAAAAGCAATGGTATAGGAAAGAAGTGTTAGATAGGGCCATCCGGGCCAGCGTATCCAGCGAGGGATGGATCGCTTTTGCCCATGATGGCTGATGGTTTCGGTTAATGTACCGTCAGGACAGAAAATACCGCACCAGATTCGTCCAAAGATCATGGTGGAGAGTATGATTAATGGCCAGCCGAATCCCCAGAAGATAAAAACGGATAACAATTGAAGATCTTTCCATGAGAAGGGCGTTTCTGCCGGATCAGGAAAAATGAATGGAGCAAGTAGTAAAAACAGGTAAAGGACGACCATGCTCCACTGGATGAATGCGATCGTTTTTGTGTGATGTCTCATGATCAAACCAAAATGTGCCACAGACGAAAGGTTTTTCGTAGAGGATGGGAAAGGATGTGGCGTCTTTAGGTTGGCTATTGAGCGTAAATCGGGTGATCCCATTTGTTTTCCTGGAAAACCGTTAGCGGGCAGAGCAGATGTGATATGCCGTATCCGGCAGCTTGTTGAGCTTTTATCTCAGTGTAATAATCAATAAAACAGCAATAAGCGGTTGTGAAGATGACAGAGCCGAAATATTAAAACCGCGTTTTTGAAAGACATATTATGCATCAACACGAAATAACGCTGCCGAATGGCATTGCCATGCCGACACTGGGTCTTGGGACCTGGTTTATGGGAGAGTCATCCGTTTTGAGGAAAGATGAAGTAGCGGCTTTGTCTCATGGCATTGAACTTGGCATGACATTGATCGATACGGCTGAAATGTACGCTAACGGTGGTGCTGAAGAAGTCGTTGCTGAAGCTATCTCCGGCAAACGCAGCAACATTTTTCTGGTCAGCAAAGTATTGCCGGGCAATGCCAGTCTTGAGGGAACCATTGCGGCATGCGAACGCAGTTTAAAGCGCCTGAAAACGGATTATCTTGATTTATATCTGCTGCATTGGCGGGGTAGCTATCCGCTGGAAGAAACGTTCGACGCTTTCCGCAAATTGGAAAAAGCGGGCAAGATACGGGCTTTTGGCGTCTCCAACTTTGATTTGGAAGATATGGAGGATGCGGCAAAAGTCGATCAGGGACAAAATAGTGTCAATCAGGTGCTTTATAACTTGGCATCGCGCGGGATTGAGTGGGATTTGCTTCCCTGGCAGCGAAAGCGAAGCATTCCGGTTATGGCTTATTCTCCGCTATACCAGACGCGGCTGTTGCGTAACCAGGCGTTGCAGCGCCTCGCTACAGCGTTATCCATGACGCCGGCACAACTTGCCCTGTCATGGTTGCTGCATCAAGGGGTCGTGCCGATTCCCAAATCATCCAATATTGCCCGGATAGAAGGGAATCGAAAAGCGTGGGATATTATCCTGACCCCGGAAACATTAGCCAGGTTAGATGCCATTTTCCCCCCTCCGGCACGCAAAGTGCCGTTGGATATGCTCTGAACGGGTTATGCCGGATTTTCGTTATTTGCCAAAAGGCTGTTAAAGCGGCCTTCTGCTGTCATTTGACGAATGATACGGATCGTGTCAATATCTGCTTCACGATAGGCTGAACGTTTGAAATCATTGTAAAACGCGTCAGGTCCTTCTTCCGGGGATGTGTCTTCATATGTGAATCGGACGAATAGCTGTTCCGGCATCGGTTCTTCAATGGTCATGGTCAAGGTTGACGCCAGAATTTCACCCTGCTTGGGAATATCGAAACGAACCTGATTTTGAACGGTATAGTGCACATGATCATTCACAACCAAGTTACCGAATTTGAGGCCGCGTGAAATCGCGTTGGCTGAGTGCACGGTAATCACGCAGGAATCCAGTTGGGGAATAAACAGGGTGGGCTGTTCTGTGCGCAGAACCAATCCGCGCCATAACTGGAGGCGGGTTATCGGCTCAATGCGCGGGTCTTTTAAATCATTGATTTCGACAAGGTGTTCAAATTTCATGAAAGTGAGCCGGTAAAAAAACAATTAGCCAAACAAAAATGAAGAATATGGAACAGGATTATGCGTGTGTCGGGCCATTCGTGCAAATGCTGATGGATCAGGAGAATTGTCCTTCATCCAGTGGAAAGCCCTTGATGAATTCAAGGGCAGGCAGGCGCTTTCCTCCGGATTTTTGCATTTCGGTGATACGCAGTACACCTTGGCCACATGCGACCAAAAGACCATGTTGCGCATCTGCGGCAATGATTTTTCCGGCGGCATGATGTGTCGTTTGAGGCAGTGCTTCAGCTCGCCAGATTTTGATAAGTGTATCTCCAAAGCGGGCCTGTGTGCCGGGAAAAGGATTGAACGCGCGAATCTTATTGGCAAGCGCATCAGCCGCAAGCGAAAAGTCTAACGATGCCTCATCCTTCATGATTTTGGGCGCATAACTGGACTTGTTTTCTTCCTGGGGCTGTTTTTCCAAGTCCCCTTTCTTTAGGGATTGGAGTGCCCGACAAATCATGTCTGCGCCCATGTCAGCCAGCTTGTCATGCAAGGTGGCGGCCGTATCATCAGGCGCAATGGGGAGGGATTGCTGCATGAGAATAGGCCCGGTGTCGAGTCCTTCATCCATCTGCATAATGGTGATGCCGGTTTCCGTATCACCGGCTTCAATCGCCCTTTGTATGGGGCCGGCACCTCGCCATCGCGGGAGAAGCGAGGCATGAATATTCAGGCAGCCAAGAGGGGGAATTTGCAGGAATTCCGCAGGCAGGATAAGGCCATAAGCTACAACGACCATCACATCCGGCCGGATGCGTTCAAGCAAATGGTATGTTTTGTTTGCTGTTTCAGCATGGTTGCCGTTGAGACGTAGTGAAACAGGCTGTAAGACTGGGATGTTGTTTTTCTGGGCAAGCTGTTTGACAGCGGATGCTTGTAACTGCATGCCGCGTCCTGCAGGGCGATCCGGTTGGGTCAGGACCAGCGGAATATCAAATCCGGCTTGCAGGAGTGCTTCCAGTGCGGTCGCTGCAAATTCAGGTGTGCCGGCAAAAACCACTTTCATTTTTTCTTTCCTGTTCCTTTGATTTCTTCCCGTTTTTTTTCGCGTTCTTCTTTCAGCAGCTTGGCCTTAATGCGATTGCGTTTTAATTGGGAAAGATAATCAACAAATATGAATCCCTTGAGGTGGTCTATTTCGTGCTGGATACAAACGGCCATCAATCCTTCAGCCCTGATTTCGAAGAATTTCCCGTTGACATCCTGAGCGCGAACGGTGACCCAGGCCGGTCTTTCCACTTCTTCATAAATGCCGGGAACGGAAAGACAGCCTTCATCAAAGACGGCTTTTTCCTTACCGGCAGCGATTATTTCCGGATTGATAAAGACCTGAAGCGCCTGGCGTTCTTCGGAAATATCAATCACGATGATCTGTTCATGCACGTCTACCTGAGGCGCCGCCAAACCGATCCCAGGCGCGCCGTACATGGTTTCTGCCATGTTGCCGACAAGTGTTTGCAGACGTTTATCAAAGGCAGTGACGGGTCTGGCAGCTTTATTTAAGCGCGGGTCGGGATAGCGAAGAATCGGTAAGCGTGACATACTTTCTGGTAAAGCGACATATCGGCATTATCTCTTGCCCTATCCGGTGATTGTCGGCAGAATTGGAACCGCATTTTAATGATTCCTTTGCGACATGGTATGGATTAGGCCGGTGACGTTAAGCAGCTTCTTTATTTAACGACGCGAAAGTGTAGCATAGCTGCTTTTTTTCTGCTTTGCCTGACCTGATCCGGATGCGTTCTAAAAGACCAAATTATTTAGATAGGATATGACCTGATGCAGGAAAAAGAATTATCAATAGAGGAATTGTCGGCATGGATAAGGTTGCTGGGCACAGAGGGGGTTGGTTCTGGAACAGCAAGAAACCTGTTGACGGTTTTTGGGTATCCGCAGGATATTTTTTCGGCGTCCCTTAAGCATCTGGAAGCCGTGGTGCCGGGAAAGACGGCCCAAATGCTTCTTTTGCCGCCAACTGAAAAAATACGGGAACAAATTGAGAAAACCCGGTTATGGATGATGGAAAAGGGCAACCGTATTCTGACATTAGCCGACCCGGATTATCCCGCCGCGCTTTTAGAAATACCGGACCCGCCTGCCATGCTGTATGTAAAGGGACGCCTGGAATTGCTTTCCCGGCCTGCGTTAGCTATTGTCGGCAGCCGTAACGCAACACGCCAGGGCTGCCGCGATGCGGAAAAATTTGCTCAAGCCCTTGGTCATGCCGGTTGGACGATTATTTCAGGAATGGCTTTGGGCATTGATGCTGCTGCTCATACCGGCGGGTTGGCTTCGTTATCTTCTACCATTGCCGTTATCGGCACCGGCGCTGATATTGTTTATCCTTCTCGAAATCATGAATTAGCTCGCAGAATTGCGGAAGAGGGCTGTATGATCAGTGAATATCCGCTTGGCATGGCGGCACTGGGAACTAATTTCCCCAGGCGAAATCGTATTATCAGCGGTTTGTCACGAGGTGTGCTTGTTATTGAAGCGGCAGCAAAGTCCGGTTCGCTGATTACGGCGCAGATGGCTATTGAACAAGGAAGGGATGTTTTTGCTGTTCCGGGTTCCATTCACTCTTCCCTGTCACGCGGTTGCCATCAGCTTATCAGGCAGGGGGCTAAATTAGTGGAAACCATACAGGATATTTTGGAGGAATTGCCGCCATTTGAGGCACTGGCTGCCGCTTTGCCGGAAAGATATGAAGCGGATGGAGACGTTATAAACCAGGAAATAGACCTGGTGTTATCGGTATTAGGGTTTGACCCGATTGATCCGGATACCTTGAGTGAGCGGTTGGATATGGATATTACCGAGCTCAGCAGTATCCTGCTGGAAATGGAAATGGACGGTCTTATCGAGTTATTGCCGGGCGGTTTGTACCGTCGCTTTTCAAATTGAAAATTTTTAGGTAGTGGGTTCCAAAAAAGGGCAGGTCTGTGTTTCAATACAAGCGTATTTATAAATTGCCTGAAAAATTGAATAAACATGTTTGAAGTATTAGTTTGGCTTTATCAAACTTACAATCGATTTGATGCATGCCCAGAACCTCCTGAGCTGATGCAGACCCTAAGTGCTGCCGGATTTCGGGAGAGTGAAATTTCCGAGGCGCTTGGCTGGCTCTATGCGCTTGCGAAAACGATAGAAGAATTTGAGGAATCCGATGTCTACATGGAAGCTTTTCCGTCCAGCATGCGGATTTATGTGGAGGCGGAATGGTTGGCGCTAGGCCCGGAAGCGATTGGTTTTATCCAGTATCTGGAACAGGCCAAAATGATTGAGCCGATACAGCGGGAGATCATTATAGAAAGCGCTATGATGGCGGAAGAGTTGCCATTGTCATTTAAAAAATTCAAAATACTGGTCTTGATGGTTTTGTGGAGTGAGGGCAGAAATCCAAAATTTCCTGAATCTGACATGATTTTTTCAATCATGAAAAACTATTCCATTTGTCTCATTAATGGTGCTAAGAATAGTTCAATAAAAATTTGGGAATAAAATAAATCCAAACCACTGAATTGACTTATGGGAAAAACGCTCATCATTGCTGAAAAACCTTCTGTTGCAAGTGATATTGCAAAGAGCCTGGGTGGTTTTACCAAACACAACGACTATTTTGAATCAGATGAGTATGTTCTAACCTCTGCTGTGGGCCATCTGGTTGAAATTGCCGCGCCGGATGAATATGAAGTCAAGCGGGGAAAATGGAGTTTTGCTAATTTGCCCGTTATTCCTCCTGAATTTGATCTGCATCCCATTGCACGTACGGAACCACGCTTAAAGCTGCTCAATCGCCTGATCAAACGAAAGGATATTACGGGCATCATCAATGCCTGTGACGCAGGGCGAGAGGGAGAGCTGATTTTCCGTCTTATTACGCAGTATACGAAAGCAAAACAAAGTATCAAGCGTTTATGGCTTCAATCCATGACGCCGACTGCTATTCGGGAAGGGTTCAAGCACCTGCGCAGTGATAAGGAGATGCAGCCCCTTGCCAACGCGGCCCGTAGCCGTTCGGAGGCGGACTGGTTGATTGGCATCAATGGGACGCGGGCCATGACGGCATTCAATTCCCTGGAAGGCGGTTTTTTCCTGACAACGGTTGGCAGGGTGCAGACTCCCACGTTATCCATCGTTGTCAAACGGGAAGAAAATATCAAGAATTTTATTTCTCGCGATTACTGGGAAGTGCATGCGGAATTCATTTGCGCTAAAGGGATTTATGAGGGCCGCTGGTTTGACCCCAAGTTCAAGAAAAATGAAAAAGATGCCGAGATTAGAGCAGAACGTCTCTGGAGCAAGGCAGCCGCGGATTCTATTGTCATTGCCTGCCAAGGCAAGCCTGGGACGGTTACAGAAGAGTCGAGGCCGACAACGTCCATTTCCCCCGCCCTTTTTGATCTGACCAGTTTGCAACGTGAAGCCAATGCCCGTTTTGGTTTCTCAGCCAAAAATACGCTGGCGATTGCGCAAGCGCTGTATGAGCGGCACAAGGTTCTAACGTATCCGAGAACAGATTCCAGGCATTTGCCGGAAGATTATCTGCCGATGGCTCATCAGGTTCTGGATACATTGTCAGAAAGTGCCCAGTTTAAGCCTTATGCTTCCCAAATTCTGAAAAACAAGTGGGTGAAGTCCAACAAGCGGGTATTCGACAATAAAAAGGTTTCAGATCATTTTGCCATTATCCCGACGCCCCAGGAACCAAAAAATCTCTCAGAAGCGGAACAGCGTTTGTATGATCTGGTGACGCGGCGATTCATGGCCGTGTTTTTTCCAGCAGCGGAATTTCTTGTAACGACCCGTTTTACGGAAGTATCAGGTCATCAGTTCCGAAGTGAAGGAAGAGTGATGACCAGTCCCGGCTGGCTGGCTGTGTACGGCAAGGATGTTCCGGTTGACAAGGATAGCGAGAACAGCAAGATTTTAGTTCCGGTTTCACCTCGCGAAAAGGTCCAAACAGAAAAAGTAAAGGCAGAGGCTCTTTTCACACGTCCACCCGCACGCTATACCGAGGCAACCCTGTTGTCAGCCATGGAAGGGGCCGGCAAACTGCTTGATGATGAATTGCGCGAGGCCATGATCGGAAAAGGGTTGGGTACGCCGGCGACACGTGCCGCCATTATTGAAGGACTGCTTACGGAAAAATACCTGATTAGGGAAGGACGTGAACTGATTCCGACGCCCAAGGCTTTTCAGCTCATGACGCTGTTGCAGGGATTGAATATCAAGGAGCTGACCAAGCCTGAACTGACGGGGGAATGGGAATACAAGCTGTCCCGGATGGAAAAGGGCGAAATCAGTCGGGAAGAATTCATGCAGGAAATTGCGCGGATGACGCAGGCCATCGTCAAGCGTGCCAAGGAATATGACGAGGAAACCATCCCGGGTGATTATGCGACCTTGAAAACACCATGCCCGCAATGTGGTGGTGTCATCAAAGAAAATTATCGCCGTTTTGCCTGCACGAATTGTGACTTTTCCATCACAAAGACGCCTGGCAGCCGCCAATTTTCCGTTGATGAGGTAGAGGAGTTACTGCAAAAAGGTCAGATTGGGCCATTGCAGGGATTCCGCTCCAAAATGGGGCGTCCCTTTAATGCCATTCTTAGAATTGTTCATGATGATGAGAAAGGCAATTACAAGCTGGAATTCGATTTTGGGCAATCGCGTGATGATGAAGGGGAAGATGCCGCCGTGGATTTCAGCAAGCAAAAGCCTTTGGGCCCTTGTCCAAAATGCGGCAATGGCGTGTTTGAATTGCCATTGTCCTATGTTTGTGAAAAATCCGTTTCCAAGCCAAAGACTTGTGATTTCCGCAGCGGGCGCATTATCCTGCAACAGGAGATTTCACCTGAACAGATGAAAAAATTGCTGAATAACGGGTCCACAGATCTTTTGCCGGGATTTATTTCACAACGCACACGACGGCCATTCAAGGCTTACCTTGTTTTGGGGAAGGACGGCAAAGTCGAGTTCCGGTTTGAGGAAAGAAAAACGGCAGTTTCAGCAAAGGCAAAGGCGGTTTCATCGACTGCATCCGAAAAATCATCGGAGAAGGCCGCTGCCAAAAAAACGGCTGTAAAGAAAACGGCGGCAAAAAAGCCTGCGGTTGCAACGAAAGCTGCGAGTAAAACGCCAGCTAAAAAGACGAAGACAAAATCCTGAAAAGAACCATGAAAGAAAAAAGGCAGAGAACATTTCTCTGCCTTTTATTTTTATTAATTTTGTAGGAAACAAGTTAAATATGTCCCAAAATCGGACTGGGTACGTAAGACTTTTCCAATTCTTCTATCTCTTCGCGTGAAAGTGTTACCGATACGGCAGAGATCGCTTCTTCCAGTTGCGTTATCTTGGATGTGCCGACAATGGGCGCTGTCACGCCTTTATGTAAAAGCCAGGCATAGGCTACCTGCGCATTGGAAAGGCCTTTTGCCTGCGCAACCTGGGTCAGTGTGTTGACGATCTTAAAAGCCGCGTCATTATAAAAATAACGCAATGCCATTTCATCTGTTTTGGCGCGGATAGTCGCCGCGTTATGGATGTTTTCGTCTTTGTCTTCCGGTTTTCGGTTTCCGGCCAGAAACCCCCGTGCAAGCGGACTCCAGGGAATCAAGGCAACACCTTGGTCCTGGCATAGCGGTATCATTTCACGTTCTTCCTCACGGTACATGAGGTTGTAGTGATTTTGCATGGAGACAAAGCGGGTCCAGTTATTTTCTTTCGCCGCTTGTTGCGCTTTTGCAAATTGCCATGCCCACATGCTGGAAGCGCCAATATAACGGACCTTGCCGGATTTGACGACATCATGGAGTGCTTCCATCGTTTCTTCGATCGGTGTGGCTCGATCCCAACGATGGATCTGATACAGATCAATGTAATCCGTTCCCAGGCGCTTTAATGAAGCATCAACTGCATCAAAAATATGTTTGCGGGAAAGGCCGCTGGTGTTGGGCGGGATGCTGGATCGCTTTGCCGAGGCAGCGTCGTAGCTGATGTCGTTATCAGAGACATGAAAGAAAACCTTGGTGGCGATGACGACTTCTTCCCGACGGATATGCGCCTTTAGGAGTTTACCTGTCAATTCTTCGGAGATGCCATTGGAATACATGTTGGCAGTATCAAAGAAGTTGATGCCAGCTTCCACTGCCCGGCGGATAAACGGGCGTGAGGCATTTTCATCCAGTACCCAGGGTCGCCACTGAGGCGAACCGTAAGTCATCATGCCCAGGCAGATAGGAGAAACACGAAGGCCGGTTGTTCCAAGATTGACGTATCGCATCACAGTTCCTTTCCAGTATGATGAAAAGACCGGTTTATCCGGTTTGCATGGATTTCAGGGTCAGTCCTCATTAATTTGTCTGCTGCAAAGCCGCTTTTTCCCGCTTGCCTGCGTTGCCGGTTCAAAATTGAACTCACCGTATGTTCAATACGCCATCGTCCAATTTTAGCCCTGCGCCTTGGCAGACAGAAAAAATCAACTTTTCGCGACGACAAATTAATGAGGGCTGACCCTAGCTATTTTTTTTGTGTGGTTTTTGAGGCTCGATATTCAGTTGCTTCAGTTTCCTGTATAGATGCGTGCGTTCAAGCCCGGCCCGCTCTGCAACACGGGTCATGCTGCCGCCTTCCACGATGAGATGATGCTCAAAATAGATTCGCTCGAACATGTCACGTGCTTCCCGAAGCGGAAGGTTAAAATTCAGCAAGGAATAGGGGTTGGATGAAAGCGTTGTCCGGATTGATCGGGAAACGGTATTCGATGAAGAAGGCGCTGCCGGTTTGGCCGGGGTTGCTTGAGACGCAAGGGAATGCGTATCTGTCAGAGCATGGGCGATAGCCTGTTTTTTTTCAGTCAGATTATGCAAGGCATGTTCAACCGCTTTTAACAGTTTCTGAAGCGCAATCGGTTTTTCGAGAAAGCTCAGTGCGCCATGACGGGTCGCTTCTACGGCAGTATCAATGGAAGCATGGCCGGACATCATGATCACCGGCATGTTCAGCAGGTTTTCACGGCGCCATTCTTTCAGCAGGGAAATGCCATCGGTATCCGGCATCCAGATATCGAGTAAAACAAGATCGGGTACTTTTGTTGCGCGGAACTCACGCGCCTGCTGCGCATTTTCCGACATATAGACAACGTGCCCTTCATCCGAAAGGATTTCCGAGAGCAATTCTCGTATACCTATTTCATCATCAACTACCAGGATATTTGCCATATTTACTTGCCCTGACGGTTTTGTCCTCTTTTGTCAGCATGTGTTATTGAAATGATGCCGGTTTTATCTATTGAGCTAACTGTAACAATAGAACCGACACAATAGCGCCATTTGTGTCCTGCCGGTTTTGCACGTCGATTCGCCCATGATGCTCATCAACAATTTTTTTGACGACAGCCATACCGAGACCGGTTCCGCGTTCTTTCGTTGTCGCATAAGGCTCAAAAATTCGAGAAAGCATTTTATGCTGAAATCCAGGACCATTATCCCTGACGGACAGCCGGGCTGCAATGCAAATTTCGTTGGCTGCATTATGATAGGTGACTTTTTCGGTGATGACATCAATTCGTCGAGGATCTTTTTCATCATGAACGGATTCTGCAACTGCATCCAGCGCATTCTGAAGCAGGTTATGTATAAGCTGCCTTAATTGGGTTTCATCCCCCATGACCCAGGGTATATCAGGAGAAAGGCTGGCATGAATAATATTATGCGCATCGTCGCCAGTATACAGGTGAACAATATCTTCTACCAGATTGTTCAGGTCAAGCGGCGCGAGCTGAGCTGGCGGTGTTCGGGCGTAGTTGCGAAAATCATCAACCATCCGTTTCATGGCTGTAACCTGATTGATAATGGTTTGCGTGCTTTTATCGAGAAATTGCGCATCAGGTTGATCCAGTTTATCTTCCAGTTTTATTTGCAGACGTTCTGCAGAAAGCTGGATCGGCGTCAGCGGATTCTTAATTTCGTGTGCCAACCGGCGGGCTACTTCACCCCATGCCAGAGAACGCTGTGCAGATATGATGCCGGTGATGTCGTCAAAAACAATGATATAGCCGCTCTGTCCCTCGACAGGCAAACGTGAACCGCGTGCCAGCAGCATGATGTCATGGGGTTCTCCATCGTCAGTTGGTTGCAGGATTTCAATCTGTTTTTGCCAGTGTTGCCCGGCCATATTTTCCTTGTCATTTGCTGCCGCTTTGGCGCTCAGCTCGGAAAAGGCTTGTGTGATCGCAGAAAAGAAAGTGTTTAGTCCGGCTATATCTGATAAAGGAAGGCCAATATAGGATTTCAGATTTTGGCGAAGAATCCGGGTAACAGGTTCATTGCAGCTGACCAGCCGAAGTGTGTGGTCTAAAACAATCACACCCGCAGACATGTTAGCCAGAACCAATTCCAGATAAGCCTTGGCTGCTTCAAGATCAATACGGCTTTTTTCGGTTTGTGCCCTGGCTTCAGCCAGTTGGAGCGTCATTTCATTAAATGACTGTATCAGCGCGCCTAGTTCATCGGAACTGGTCATCGCCGGTTTTGGTGAAAGATCACCTTCTGCAACAGCCTTGGTGCCCTGCGCCAAAAGCAGAAGCGGACGGGTCAGATTGGAAGCAATTTGAAAAGCGGCAGCAGTCGCGGCAAAGACAGCAAGCAAAAGCGTTAGTGTCAATGTGACAATGTATATCTTGCGCAAGCCCGAGCGCGAAATCGAGCGAACCTGGTATTCACTATATGCAGCGCGTAGAGCCTCTGCATCTGCCGCAAGTGCGGCAGAGACCGGCTGTATCATTTGTAAAAAATGGGATTCTTTCTGAAAAGAGACCCCCAGCATCTGGGGCATCGGGATAATCACCCTTAGCTGTAAGGTGGTTTTGCCTGCATTGGGGGCTTGAGGGCTATCATTTTCGCCTTCAATTGCGGAATAACGTAAAGTTTTGCCTGCTTGTTGCAGCATGGCCGGGGTTGGAAGATCGGGAATCAGATGCTGGTAATCGGTACTTGATGTCGCGATAATATGCCCATTTCCCGTGATGATGGTTGCCTCCAGCTGATTCTTGTCATTTCGTAAGCGGGAAAGGGCCAGCATTTGTTCGGATAGAGGAAGTGCAGACAGTTCGGTGGATAATTGTTCTGCACGCGCATTCAGGTCAGAAAGCGATAATTCCAGAATGTTTTGTCCCAACTTGACACCTGAGTCGAGTGCCGCTTCCACGCGGACATCGAACCAGGATTCAATGGAACGTGAAACAAACTGGACGGAAACAGCATAAATGACCGCTCCGGGAAGAATGCCCATTAAGGTGAACAAAATCATCAGCCGTGTCATCAGTTTGGTGCCGAAACGACCGCGACGGTATCGTCTGAAAAGGCGTATCAGCATCAATATAATCAGGACAAGAAGCGCAACGCCTGCCAGGATATTCAGGCCCAAAAGCCAGGGATAATGCTGCTCAAAGAAGCTGGTGTTTTCAGCGGCCGAAGCAAGAAGAAAAAGCAGAATACCTGTGATGGCACCGCCAATGATCAGAATAGTGCGAAACGTTCGCGTCACTATGAAAGCCTCTTAAGCCTTGAAAGAAAGGCGTTTCCAGTCAGAGGAAAGACGCCAGTTGCTGTTGTTAATAACATTGATCTGGAAGGGTTTGGGAAGATGGGACATGTCCAGTTGAATACGGATGGCAACCGTATAAGTCTCCCCTTCCTTCAGATGGCCTTTTTCGGCAAAAATCCAGCGTGGAGGGTGGCGAACCAAATTGAGCGCTTCCTCAAGAGAATGAACATTTTGTTGCAGGTTGCCGGCAATCGTTACACTGTAACGGCGGGTTAGAACATTGTAGGCAATGCGTATCGTGCGTGCGTTTTTGACCGGCATTTCATCGAACCAGTACCAGCGGGGACGGGATACTTCGAGTTCGGTTGTGAAATAGAGGGGAATGCCCCGTTGCAAAACCTCTTCCAGCCCGCGAGGCAATTCGAGGGAAAAGTTGGCATCGAGTTTGTAACCATCATGTGAATTTTCTATCTCAAAGGTATCAATGGCAATCCGTTCATCAGCGCGTGATGCAACTGGATGCATAATCAAAAATGCCAGGAAAGAATAAATTAACAGATGAAAAAAACGTCTCATTAATCAGTAAGGCAAAGCAGATTATTATGTTGATCCAAAATCATGAAGCCGTTTTTTGAAAAAGTGCATAAAAAAGACCATCATGGTTTTTGTCCTGGCCTGTTATTGGCAATAGCTGGCCAGGAGCCGGAAGCCTTACGGCACGATGCTTTGAGGCAAAAGCAACCGCTTGCATTTCCGATTCCGCTGGCCAAATTGAACAGGTCACAAGAAGCAATTTACCATCTGGACGCAACATCTGCCACAAATTATCGAGAATTTGTGCAGAAAATGTTGCAAGTTGATTTAAATCGGTCTCTCTACGCAACCAGCGGATATCGGGATGCCGTCGGACAATACCTGATGCAGTGCAGGGTACATCAGCCAGGATCCGATCAAAAAGCGTACCATCCCACCAATCTTGCCGAGTGGCGTTGCCTTGTTTTACATTCGCCTGTAATTGGAGGCGTTGCATATTTTCCCTGACCCGTTCAAGCCGCTTGGCATCATTATCCAGCGCGGTTACTTTGACATCGGCTGTTTCCAGTATATGTCCGGTTTTTCCTCCAGGGGCGGCACAGGCGTCCAGCACGCGCATGCCATCATGCAGATCAAGAAGAGGAGCGGCCAACTGGGCCGCCGCATCCTGAACGGAAACCAGGCCTTCATTAAAGCCGGGAATCTGTGAAACGGGAACAGGCGTTGCCAGCATGATCGCATGGGGGCCAATCTGAACAGCATCCATATCAGCTTGAAAAAGACGAGTCAGATAATCGTTCGTGGTCAATTTTTTTTGATTGACTCTCAACGTTAAAGGCGGCATGGTATTGCCCGCCTTGAGGATAGCCTCCCAGTTTTCCGGATAGGCGGATTGCATGGCACGAACCCACCAATCAGGATAGTTCCAGGTCGCTTCCGTTTTTTCTCGGGCATGGGCCAGGAGTATTTCCTGCTCCCGCAGGAAGCGACGCAAGACAGCATTGACCAGTCCTTTGCTACGGGAAAATAAAGGCGTCGATGCGGCGGCTGTGACACTCTGGTCAACGGTCGTGTAGGGCTCGTATGGCAGCCTGCTTTTATCATCCGGTTCGATGAGCAATGCCAAAGCGCAATACAGCAGCGTGCGCATGATAGCGGGTTCAGGCTGTTTTTGCGTCATCAGTCGCAGTAGTGCGCGGCAAAGGCCGAGTTGTCTCGCAGTCCGATAGGCAATATCCTGAATAGCGCCGGCTACTTGCGGGGTAACGGCAGGATGGTCAAAAACCGATGCCAGAGCAGCAGGCAGAGCCGTTCCATTTTCAAGTTCCGCGACAATATGAGCTGCTCCCAGCAAGGAAAAGCTGAGGGATTCAGGTGGCAGGCTAGATCGGAAACGGTTTGCCTTATTTTTTCTGGTCACGTGGTTATCCGGAAAAGAATCGATTGCGGGATGGGCAAATCAGTGCAGGGAGTGATCCAGTCCATCCTGGACTTGCTCTGCAGCACGAATAACGGCCCGCGCCTTGTTTTCAGTTTCTTGCCATTCAGCCTGCGGCTGAGAATCGGCAACGATACCAGCTCCGGCCTGCACATACAGCATATCTTTGTGTATGACACCGGTGCGAATGGCGATAGCCAGATCCATTTCTCCGCCAAAAGACAGATAACCGCATGCGCCGCCGTAAATCCCCCGTTTAACAGGTTCAAGCTCGTCAATGATTTCCATTGCGCGCACCTTAGGAGCGCCGGAGAGCGTGCCGGCCGGGAAAGTCGCTTTTAATACATCAAGATTAGACAGGTTCGGTTTTAAAATCCCTTCCACATGCGAGACAATATGCTGCACATGGGAATATTTTTCAATGGCCATTTTTTCCGTGACGTGCACGCTGCCGGTACGAGCGATGCGCCCAATGTCATTGCGCGCCAAATCAATCAGCATGACATGTTCGGCAATTTCCTTTTCATCGGCTAACAAATCGGCCGCGAGTTCCTCATCTCTTTCCGGTGTTAATCCGCGTGGCCGGGTTCCCGCCAACGGACGCACGATGATTTTGGTTTCATCCCCCATTTTTTCCTGCCGAACTAAAATTTCAGGAGAGGACCCGACAATATGCAAATCCTGCAGGTTGTAGTAATACAGGTAGGGAGAAGGATTGAGTGAACGCAGGGAACGGTATAGTGAAAGCGGCGAATCGGAATACGGTTTTTTCAGTCGCTGCCCTAGAACGACTTGCATACATTCGCCATTGTTAATGTGTTCGCGCGCTTTTTCAATCATAGCAAAAAAATCCGGCTGGGCAAATTCCCGGATCACATCCGTTCGCCGGCTCGGTCCGGTATCCGGCACGATGACCGGCGCATTGAGCATCGAACGAAGTTCATGCAGTCGTTGTCTCGCCATAACATAGGCTTCAGGGCGGCCAGGATCGGCGTAGACAATCAGGTAAAGTTTGCCGGAAAGATTATCGATCACAGCCAGTTCTTCCGTCAGAAGCAATTGGATATCCGGCAAACCCAGGTCGTCAGGCGGTACGGTGTGCTGTAGCCGGGGTTCAATATAGCGGACGGTGTCATAGCCGAAATAGCCCGCAAGACCACCACAGAATCGCGGCAAGCCAGGACGGATAGCTACCCGGAAACGGGACTGGTATTCAGCAATAAAGTCCAGCGGATTTCCTTCATTTGTTTCGATGACCTGGTCATGGTGGACGACCTCTGTTTTCATTCCGAAAGATCGCAAAAATGTTTTGGCAGGCAACCCGATAAAGGAATAACGGCCAAATCTTTCTCCTCCCACAACCGATTCCAGCAAAAAGGAATGAGAGGCATTTTGGTGTGTCAGCTTAAGATAAAGCGAAAGGGGTGTTTCGAGATCAGCGATGGCCTCGACGATAAGCGGGATGCGATTATAGCCTTGCGTGGCAAGGGCTTTGAATTCAAGTTCTGTCATGATTTTCTCCAGGTCACGTCTTGGTGACAGGTTTTAAAAAACGGCTGTACGCGGAAAGACAGACAGCAGTAAACCGGTTTATGGATGCCAGGTTTGCAAGCGTCGCCACAATCCGCCGGAAATCAGGGCAGACGGGGTAGAAAGCCGTTTTTTGCAGAGAAACATGATATAAGGCAATTTCCAATGAATTACATAATCAAATGAGCTGCCGTCAGAATATCGGGAACAATACCGTCCGAATCAATTTCTTCAACAGACTGACCATGATTATAACCATAAGGCACAATAAAAAGCGAGCAGCCCGCAGCACGTGCCGCCTGCGCATCATTGATCGAATCGCCAATGACCAGTGTTTGGGATGGCAGGGTGCCGAATTTTAAACAAGCCATTTGCATCGGAAAAGGATCGGGCTTTTTCCGAGGAAATGAATCCGCACTGTAAATGATATGAAAAAAATCATACAAGCCTTTTTGGGCAAGCAGCGGTTCGGTGAAGATGGCTGGTTTGTTGGTGACACAAGCCAGGCGCAACCCGTTTTCCCGCATGCGCTGGAGCCCTTCCTTTACAGAGGGATAGATGGTGCTGTGATAGCCGTTTGTCGTTCTATAGTGCCGATAAAACAAAGTCATGGCCTTCGGCAATATCTGCTGGACATCGCCGGTATCCAGATCCGTGGAAAGTGTGCTGCGGACGAGGTTTTCCGAACCGCGGCCCACAAAACGGCGGACGAGTTCCACATCGATTTTCGGCAATGACAAGTCAGCTTTCATCAAATTGAGGGCCAGGTGAATGTCCGGCACAGAATCCACCATCGTGCCGTCCAGATCAAAAATGACGGCATGAATATCGTTTAATTTGGAACGTGTATCGGGGAAGATCATGATGAAATCGGTAAAACGGACTATACAGAAGCAAGCTGTTTGCGCATTTCGGCAATGATTGAGCGGTAATCTGAATGGCCAAAAATGGCAGAACCCGAAACAAAGGTATCAGCGCCGGCCCGGGCGACATCCGCGATATTATTGATATGAATACCGCCATCCACTTCCAGCATGATGTTCCGGCCGGATTCGTCAATGCGTTTTCTCGCGGCTTCAATTTTCTTTAAAGCATGAGGAATGAATGATTGCCCGCCAAATCCTGGATTGACTGACATGATTAAGATAAGGTCGATTTTATCCATCACATGCAGCAGGTAATCCAGCGGTGTCGCCGGATTAAAAACCAGTCCGGCCTTGCAACCATTGTCACGAATCAATTGTAAGGAACGATCAATGTGTTCTGATGCTTCTGGATGAAAGGAAATGATATTGGCGCCGGCTTTAGCAAAATCGGGAATGATCCGGTCAACTGGTTTAACCATCAGATGGACATCAATGGGAATCTGGACAAGAGGACGAATCGCTTCGCAAACCATCGGACCAACGGTCAGGTTGGGAACATAATGGTTATCCATCACGTCAAAGTGAATAATATCTGCGCCGGCGGCAGCAACACGTTGAACTTCTTCGCCCAGTTTCGAGAAGTCCGCAGATAGAATGCTAGGCGCGATACGATAAATAGTCATAGGATTGGCGTGTCAGTTTTCCGGATAAGCATTATTTTACTGCTAAATGAGAGTATGTATTTAGTGTGTCGCAATTTCTGCCCGGATGACGAAGCATGTCGCTTACAAAACAAAAACGAGGACAGAAATGAGAGTGCATGAAATGGATGTATCCGTGACGACACGTTATATTGACGAGCAATCCGAACCGGATCGCTCAAATTATGTGTTTACCTATTCTATCGTGATCAAAAATACCGGGCATGTTGCAGCCCAATTGATTGCCCGCCACTGGGTTATTACGGATGCCAACAACCATGTCGAGGAAGTCAGGGGGCTGGGTGTTGTCGGACGTCAGCCTTTTATCCGTCCTGGCGAAGAGTTTGAATATACTAGCGGAACCGCGCTTCCGACACCACAGGGTTCTATGCGAGGTGAATTTCTTTGTATTACAGAAGATGGGAGGCAGTTTGAAGTATCCATTCCCGAATTCGCGCTTAGTTTGCCGCGCACCTTGCACTGATTGATGGGCAAATGGCATTGCCGTTGCAAAAAGGTTGGCTTTTCCGGCTGAGAAACGCACAATAACGTCTTTGACATGATTAGGGCCAGCCCTCATTAAATTATCTGCTGCAAAGCCGCTTTTTCCCGTTTGCCTGCGTTGCCGGTTCAAAATGGAATTCGCCGTATGTTCAATACGCCATCGTCCCATTTTGTCCCTGCGCCTTGGCAGACAGAATAAATCAGCTTTTCGCGACGACAATTTAATGAGGGCTGACCCTAAAGACTGCGTTTCTTAAATTGCACCTATGCGCCATTATTCTTCCATTTTATTCTTCAAGTTCCTTGTAAGCGTTATTTTCTTTCTTACTGCTTGCACGACATCGAAAACACCTGTCCCGACAGAGATACCGGCTGTTCCATCTGAACAGCCCGGCAGGGAGCTCCGTCAAGTCACTTTTGCGGATATACCCGGTTGGAATGCAGACAAGGTCTCAGAAGCATGGCCTGCTTTCGTGCATTCATGCAAGGTTCTGAAAAAACAGGCCGAATGGCGTAATACCTGTTTGCTGGCGGAAAAAGTCAGGGGAGAAGAGAGTGAAATCCGCACTTTTTTGGAAACCTTTTTGGAGCCTTACCAGGTGGTTCTGACGGATGGCAATGATACCGGCATGATCACAGGTTATTACGAGCCGCTCCTGCAAGGTTCACGCATACAGACGGCACGGTATCAGACGCCCTTGTACCGTGTTCCGCCAGACTTGATTGTCGTGGATCTGGCAGTTACATATCCTCAGCTTAAGGGGTTACGTTTGCGTGGCAAGCTCAATGGCAAGCGCCTTGTGCCTTATCTTACACGAAGTGAAATTCGGGAAAGCCGGCATTTGGCCGGAAGTGAAATTGTCTGGGTGGATGACCCGGTTGATGCTTTTTTCCTGCAAGTGCAAGGTTCAGGACGCGTTTTTATAGAGAAAACAGGCGAAACCATTCGTGTTGCTTATGGGGATCAAAATGGTCATCCTTATCGTTCGATTGGTCGTTATCTTGTCGATAAAGGTGAAATGAAATTGGAGGAAGCTTCTGCACAGCGAATCAAGAAATGGTTAAGCGAACATCCGGCGCGATTGAATGAAGTGTTGGATGCCAATCCCAGCTATGTTTTTTTTCGTGAGGAAAAACTGGATAATCCGCAAATCGGGCCCAAAGGGGCATTAGGGGTTCCGCTGACAGGCGGCCGTTCCGTCGCAGTGGATTCCCGCCATATTCCGCTTGGTGTTCCGCTCTTTATTAATACGACTGAACCAAACAGCGACGTTTTGCTTCAGCGGTTGGTCATGGCGCAGGATACCGGTGGCGCTATCAAGGGTGTTCTCCGGCTGGATTACTTTTGGGGGTTCGGGAATGAGGCAGGCGAACGGGCAGGTAAAATGAAACAGCCTGTCAAAATGTGGATATTGCAGCCGAAAAAAGACAAATAAAAAAACCGCGTTTTTAGGATAGTTTTCTTTTTATTTTTTAATTATCGGTAAACCAGTACTGGAATGGTCGTGGTTGCGAGTACTTTTTGCGTTTCGCTGCCGATGAAGAGCTTGTTTAAGCCCTTACGGCCGTTTGATGCCATGAAAATGCAGTCGCAATTGTATTGGGCCGCGGCATTGACAATTTCTTCATGTGGTTTGCTGGATTGAAGAATGACAACATCAAATGGAATACCGGCCGTTCTGGCTAGTTCGGCAATACGGTGGACACGCTCTTGGGCAATCTTGTATTCGCGGTTCAGATAATCGGATTCCTGCGATTTCGTAAAGGACTCGATTTGTGTCAAGGGAAGCGGTTCAGCCACGGTCATTCCGATGATCTTGCATCCCTTATGAATGCTTGCATATTGGATTGCCGCTGAAATAGCTTTTTCAGACAAGACAGTACCATCTGTCGGAACCAGAATGGTTTTATACATATGGCTTCTCCCTTTTTAAGACGATAATCAGTTTCTCATAATAATCCGTTAATTCCGTGATATGAGTCAAGCTGTTTTGTTAAGGCAATTGTTTTACAATTTTCACAGGCAATTTCTGTTTTTTACCTTATCCTTGCATATGGAATAACGATAGGAGTCATTCATGAAAGATATAAAAGATCAGCTTTCCCAGATACATGCAAGTTTGTCACGGGCCAAAAGTGTGGATCCGGAACTGAAAAAAAAACTCATCGCCCTTGATCAGGATATACAGAGGCTGCTTAAAAAAGAAGATGAAAGTACATTCGCTTATGCGGGGTTGGAAGAGGTTGCTCGTGGTTTGGCTGTCAAATTTGCCAATGAGCATCCCAATATGGCGTTAATGATCGGGCAGCTTGCGGATATTCTCGGCAAGATGGGGATATGAAAATAAAAACAGGTAATCTATTTTTGGTAAATTTATAACGCTTGTTGTATGAACGAAACAGGTCAAAATGAAAAATCCAGGTTTTATGCGGGTTGAGTTGTGCACAAAAAAATTTTTCAAAAAAAATTTTTTAATATTTTTGTAGTAATTTTTCTGTTCATGCAACCCGTTGATATTTAATCATATTTTTTTTGCTTTTTGAACGGGCATTTTATTGAGAACCGCATCAGTTCTAGTCTTATTACCTGTCAATAGGGTATTTTCCACAAAGTTTTCCACAGACTTTGTGGATAGTGAAAAAAGGCTTATGGAATCTGAGTTTATAAAAAATTGATAGGGTTTACATTAAGTTCATGCAGCAATTTATCCTCCAGGTTGCAATTGATACCCCTCTTGACTTTTATTTCGATTACCGCTGGGTTGCTGAATCAAAAGAGGTATCTGTGCCGAAAATCGGCCAGCTTGTTCTGGTTCCTTTCGGCAGGCGCAAGGTCATGGGCATCGTCATGGCCGTACTTGATAAAACAGATGTTCCAGATGACAGGTTGAAGGATGTTATTGCGGTACGGGATGAAGTGCTGCCCATATCGATGGAATGGGTCGATTTGTGTCTTTTTGCCGCAAATTATTACCAGCGTTCGTTGGGCGAAGTGGCTCTTCCCAGCCTGCCTAAAAAGCTGAGAGCGGAAAAAACAATTGCGCTGAACCGGGCAATGAAGGCGTCTAACGAAAAAAAAGAGGCTGACGCCGACAGGCAAGATGATGAAAAGCCCAATTTAAATGCCCAACAGCAGGTAGCAGTTTCACATATTCTGGCAGCAAAAGGGTTTTCGCCTTTACTCTTGCATGGTGTGACAGGCAGTGGGAAAACAGAAGTTTATCTGCAAGTATTTGAGGCGATTCTTGCGCGCCATCCTGGTGCGACTGTCATGGTTCTTGTGCCGGAAATCAATTTAACGCCTCAGCTTGAAAATAATATCCGGTCTCGTTTTCCAAATAGGGAAATTGCTTTGCTGCATAGTCAGCTCAGTGAAGGCGAACGGCTCCGAAATTGGCTGGCGGCGCATACGGGCAGGGCTCGTATTTTGCTGGGGACGCGCATGGCTATTTTGGCATCTGTTCCCAGATTGGATCTGATCATCGTGGATGAAGAACATGATCCCTCCTATAAGCAGCAAGAAGGGCTGCGATATTCAGCCCGTGATCTGGCTGTATGGCGTGCCTGGCAATTGGATATTCCGGTTGTGCTGGGATCGGCAACGCCGTCACTGGAAAGCTGGCATCATGCCGAGTCAGGGCGCTATCGCAAGCTGACCCTGCCTGAGAGAGCGGTGGCGGACGCCGAGTTGCCTACCGTCCGGTTGATTGATACCAGCCTGCATAAAATGCAGGAGGGGTTTAGCCAGGTTTTGCTTGACGCATTTGATGAACGCCTTAATCGTCATGAGCAATCGCTTCTTTTTATCAACCGCAGGGGATATGCGCCGGTTTTGATGTGTGAAGCTTGTGGCTGGGTTAGTTCCTGCAAACGTTGTACGGCCTATATGGTGTTGCACAAACCGCAGCGCCGACTTCGCTGCCATCATTGCAGTATGGAGCTTTATGTTCCACGTTCATGTCCGACTTGCGGCTATGCTGATCTGAAACCGCTTGGACGTGGTACGCAGCGCATTGAGGAAAGTTTGCAGCACCGTTTTCCCGGCGCCCGGATTCTTAGGATTGATGCGGATTCTACGAAAAGAAAGGGTAGTTTGCAGCAAGCATTAGAGCGTGTTCACCGAGGTGAGGTTGATATTTTGGTGGGCACACAAATGATTGCCAAAGGACATGACTTCCGGAATTTGACGCTGGTGGGAGTGATCAATCCGGATACCGCCCTTTTTTCGCATGATTACCGGGCTAGTGAGCGGCTGTTTGCTCAACTGATGCAAGTTGGGGGACGTGCCGGCCGCCAGGCTATGCAAGATGTTGGTAACAGTGAAGTTATTATCCAGACCCGTTATCCGCATCATCCGCTTTACCAGGCCGTTTTGAAACATGATTATGATGGTTTTGCATCCGTGCTTCTGGATGAGCGCAGGCAGTCCGGATTACCGCCCTTCATTTATCAGGCTTTGCTATGTGCGGAAGCAAAACAGCTGGATACGGCAATGGCATTTCTCAAAACAGCGGCGGAAATAGCGGATTATCCGGGGATTGTGGTAAATGAACCTGTACCGATGGCGATGCCAAGGATAGGTGATATCGAGCGCGCACAACTGCTGGTAGAGGCAGCGTCGCGCGCTGATATGCAACCATTTCTGAGGCAATGGATGGCGCATCTGCGTTCACTGAAAACAAGAGCCAGATGGCATGTTGAAGTTGATCCAGCTTCAATATAGGGTCAGCCCTCATTAAGTTGTCTGCTGCAAAGCCGCTTTTTCCCGTCTGCGAAGCGTTGCCGATTCAAAATTGAACCCACCGTATGTCAATACGCCATCGTCCAATTTTGTCCCTGCGCCTTGTCAGGCAGAAAAAATCAACTTTTCGCGACGACATATTAATGAGGGCTGACCCTAAATTTCATCCGCTTTTAATGCGTATGTGTTTTCAGGTATTGGCCGGATCATCCGCCGGGGCTGACAGGATCGCCTTAACACGAGACTTATCCGTCTGCGCGCGGACCAATTTTTTGGGCGAGGATTTTGATGCAATCGTCATGGGTATTTTTTTCCCGCTGGAGATCAATTTAAAACGGTGATATTCAGCGAGAACTTTTGCGCCATAGCCGAAATCATGGGGATAAGCCGCTGCGCCAACATAGCTTTTCAAACCGCGTTCAACGGACCCGCCGCGTGAGACATATTCTTTCAAAATGGCAGAGCCGACCCGAATATTGGTGACAGGGTCTTTGGCCGCTTTTATGCCGCCGTGTGGTTCAAATCTTTTTGAATGGACCTTGGTCATGACCTGCATAAGGCCCTGAGCGCCGACTGGACTTTCTGCTTCAGGGTTAAAGCTGGATTCAATTGCCATAACTGCCAGAATCAGGTGCGGGTCCAAACCGATTTCATGGGCAGTAAGATAGGCGGCTGAGACAAAAAGTTCGATGGCTTCGGAATCAACAGGGTATTGATTGGATATCCAGTCAACCAGCAGTTGTTTTTCCTGCTGGTTGATCGTAAAAGCATCTTCCAAATGCCACTGTATGGTTACATCTGTCGGGCTAGTCCAATATCCGGCCTGTGCCAGGTGGATAATTTGTGCCGTGTTCTTTTTTGAGAAAAAAGGGAGCGTGTCGAGATACCGTCCTCCCTGATAGGAGAGAAGAAAAAGATATATCCCTGCAATGAGGGGAATCACACAGGAAAAAACAATAATCCAGTTTTGACGATGAAAAAAATAGTCGAGAAATTTCTTGTTTGTGTTTGGGTAAAGCATGTAAGAAAACCTCCTGAGCACTGAACAATATGCGTCTTGCAAGGTTTTGCCTTTATTGTTCAAGTTTTATTCTCAGTATTTTTTGAATACCGAGAAAAATACGCTCGTTTTTTACCAATCTATGGGTGATTATTGGCAAGGTTAAAAAAGTAGAAACAGCCTGAAAACAATGGTAGTTTTTCAGAATAGAATCCGATGGCCGGAATTGCCGTTTCCCTGCAATAAATGAAAAATAACCAACAACAATATTGCTTTATGGAAAATTATCCTTTTTTTAAGTTGACCGCATTGTAAAAGCCCTTTTATATGCAGTCAATTATAAAAAATCAAATTTTATGCATTTTTGTTATGAACTTAAGTCCCATCAGTGGCTATACCGCATGTAATAAACCTATTCGGAGGGATCGTTTTTATAACAAAAATGTAACAGTTTGTGAAAAATCAATCCTTTTTAATCATTTTGCACGACGACCTAATCCATATTCAATCAATCTGGATGGCAGTGTCCGATAAAAAGAGGAATCGGGTTTTGACGACTGATAAAAAAAGTAAAAATACGATTCAACGATATAACCACCCGAAAAAAGCCGGCTTTGTTGTACAATGCATTCCGGCGGGTCCCTGCGCATTGCAGAATGGTGAATCTGGTCAGGTCGGGAACGAAGCAGCCACAGCCAGTCTCTGTAAGTGCCGCAGATCAGGCTCGCCTTTTCATTTCCATGATCGATGCTGGCGTTTTTTGTGGCAGGGTTAAAGCCTGTTTGTCGGTATTGTCATGGACAGACAGCAATAAGGTAAAATATTCGCATGTCATATCTGGTACTTGCCCGCAAATATCGTCCGAAAAATTTTGAAAGCTTGGTTAGCCAGGATCATGTCGTTCGTGCATTGACGCATGCACTTGAAAGCCAGCGTCTGCATCACGCCTATCTATTTACTGGTACGCGTGGTGTGGGCAAAACAACCCTTTCCCGGCTTCTGGCTAAATCACTGAACTGTGAAACCGGCATTACAGCAAAGCCGTGTGGCGTGTGCGAAGCATGTCAGGCAATTGATGCAGATCGTTTTGTTGATTACATCGAAATGGATGCGGCTTCAAATCGGGGTATCGCTGACATGCTCCAGCTATTGGAACAGGCGATATATGCACCGACGAGCGCCCGCTTCAAAGTCTACATGATTGATGAAGTCCATATGCTGACAGCTCAAGCTTTCAATGCCATGCTTAAGACGCTGGAAGAGCCGCCGGAATATATCAAGTTTATTTTGGCGACGACGGATCCGCAAAAAATACCGGTTACGGTGCTTTCCCGGTGTCTTCAGTTTAACCTCAAGCAAATGCCGCCACAGCAAATTGTGGAATATCTGGATCAAGTGCTCCAACGGGAAAATATTAGTTTCGAAAAGCCGGCACTTCGGCTTTTAGCCGAAGGCGCAAACGGATCGATGCGGGATGCCCTTTCACTGACGGATCAGGCCATATCCTATACAGCAGGCAATGTGTCGCTTTCGGCTGTTCAGGATATGCTGGGTTCGCTCGACCAGACTTATTTAATCCGCATTCTTGATAGTTTGGTTGCCAAAGATGGAGAAGGACTCATGAGTATTGCCGATGAAATGGCTTTGCGTAGCCTTTCATACGGTTCAGCTTTGAAGGATCTGGGCGTACTGATTAATCGTATTGCACTGGCACAGACAGCGCCTGCGGCCTTGCCTGATGATTTGCCGGAGCATGAGGATATTCTGCGGCTGGCTGGGTTATTCGATGCTGAGGACATGCAGTTGTTTTACCAGATTGTGGTGCATGGCCGAAACGAGCTGGGATTGGCTCCGGATGAATATGCAGGTTTTACCATGACGCTTTTGCGCCTGCTGGCTTTTCAGCCGGAACGGGAGGGTAAGACCGTTTCTAAAAAGGTTTTAGCCGGCTCACCAACATCACCACTTGCTAAAACGGTTTCTTCTGCCAAAGTTCCAGTATCAAAGCCTGCTATTGATACATCGATAAGGCAGCCTGTTTCAGTTTTACAGCATACGGAGGTGACGAATGCGATTCCACCCTGGATTGATCTTGATGATTCGCCTCAAGCGCATCAAGAAACAGGACGTTCTGACAGCCAGCCTGACGTCATTGTCGAGGAAAGTGAGCCCCTGAAACCGATTCAAGAGCAATCACTGGAAAAGACAAATACGCAACCGGAGGCGCCATCCATATGCTTACCTGATTGGAATGAAGATTGGCCGGCTCTTGCCGAAAGTTTGCCCTTGCGAGGAATGGCTCAGCAATTAGCGCAGCAGACAGAACTGGTGCATTGGAAGCAGACGGAAGGCGGTTTGCAGTTTCATTTGCGCGTGCCGCTTGAGACGCTTTCTACGCCAGCTCATGTTGGGAAACTCGCTGATGCCTTGATGGATCGGTTTGAATGCGCGGTTAAGGTCACAACAGAAGTTGGGAAGGTTGGTTTGACGGCAAGCCAGAATGCGCTGGAAAAACGCGCAAACAGACAGCGTGAGGCAGAAGAAGTCATGCAGAGTGATACTTATGTGCAGACCCTCATACAGGAGTTTGGGGCAAACATTGTGCCGAATTCCATTAAACCTATTTAAAGACAGGAAAATGAAATGAAAAACCAATTGGCGGGTCTGATGAAACAGGCCCAGGCAATGCAACAGAATATGCAGAAAATGCAGGAAGAGCTGGCGCAAACAATCGTTGAAGGCCAGGCGGGCGCAGGCATGATCACGATTCTGATGAATTGTAAATACTATGTTTCACGTGTCTCCATTGATCCATCGCTCGTGGGCGATGATAAGGAAATGCTCGAAGATCTACTTACAGCAGCCTTTAATGATGCAGCCCGGAAAGCAGAAGCGACCGCACAGGAAAAAATGAACAGCATATCCACCAATCTGCCGTTGCCGCCGGGATTTAAAATGCCTTTTTAATATTCCGCTAAACCATGAAGTCTCATTCATCCCTTCTTGCTCTGACGGAAGCGTTGCGGCGGCTTCCCGGTATTGGGCCGAAGTCAGCGCAACGTATTGCTTATCACATGCTCCAGCATGATCGAGATGGCGCCAGACAGTTAGGTTATGCGCTATCCGAGGCAGTTGAGAAAATCAGGCATTGCGAGCGTTGCAATACATTTACTGAAGAAATGGTTTGTGCCTTGTGCGTTAATCCCGATCGGGAGCAGGAGCTATTGTGTGTGACAGAAACCCCCGCAGATATGCTGATGATCGAACAGACGCTGGCTTACAAGGGGCTGTATTTTGTTTTAATGGGAAATCTCTCTCCACTTGATGGCATTGGACCCAAGGAAATCAATCTGGGTAAACTGATCGCCAGGGCAACTGATGGCATCGTCGCCGAAGTTGTTTTGGCTACCAGCTTCAACAATGAAGGGGAAGCGACAGCACATTACATCAGTGAAATGCTGAAAGCTCGTGGCATCAGGGTCAGCCGTCTTGCCAGAGGCGTGCCGGTCGGAGCTGAACTGGAATATGTGGATATCGGTACAATCGCAAGAGCGCTGCTGGATCGGCGGATAACCTGATGACGAAGGGGGTTTTTCTTATCGGGCAATTAGAAATATGGTCGGTAATATATTTTTGGTACGGCTTGTCTTTGTCTGAAGGAAAGAATGCAGATGGGATAATGCGGTCTTTCTGCTGCGGCTGCTTGTAAAGTGGCGATGAAGCAGTCTCAGGAAATTGAGAACGCTATGATTGTATTTATTGCGCCCGATTGGGGAAACCGGTATTTTTCTATGGATGTGTTTCCGACATAAAGTCAAATGGATGAAATATAGTGTATGAAAACATTGCCAGAAATGTAAAATACGCTTAAAATAAAAAGCTACGCAAAATTTCTGCACTGCTATTCAATTAGAATTGCAGGCATATATTTAACAGGTTTTTAGGATTTTTTATGGCAAATACCGCGCAAGCACGCAAACGCGCTCGTCAGGCAGTGAAAAGGAATGCTCACAATTCCAGCCAGCGTTCTTCGTTGCGTACGGCAATCAAGTCTGTCAAAAAGGCAATTGAAACCGGTGACAAGGAAGCTGCAACAGCAGTATTTTCAAAAACCGTTTCAATTATTGACCGTATTGCAGATAAAAAACGGATTCACAAAAACAAAGCTGCTCGTCACAAAAGCCGTCTTGCTGCTGCTTTGAAAGCACTTTCACAAAAAGAAGCTGCTTAAATCAGTCTGAAATGAATGCCGATGCACACACTATTTTTTTAAAATAGTGTGTGTTTGTTATTGGTTTAATCATTCATAGCGGTAACCAAACTCTTTTTCAAAGCGATCCGCAATTTCAACCGTTGTTAATGCATGAGCTTGTGGTCCTTGATGGGCAATTTTAATAGCGCCTATCAGACTGCCAAGCCGACCGCAGGTAGCCAGGTCCATACCATTGGTTAACCCGTATATCAATCCTGCCCTGAAAGCATCACCGCATCCTGTGGGATCAATCGTTTTTTCTGCCTCGACACAGGGGATGTCGATTTTTTGGGAACCGGTATAAATTTCTGCACCGCGCTCACCAAGCGTAACAAAGAATGCCTTGACCCTGGATGCAATCTCTTTTTCCGTCCACCCTGTTGCTTGCATGAGCATGGCCGCTTCATAATCATTAACGGCCACATAGGTCGCTTGGTCGATAAAGCGATGAAGTTCATCTTTCGTGAACATAGGAAGCCCTTGACCGGGATCAAAAATAAAAGGGATACCTTTGGCAGCGCAATCTGCTGCGTTTTGCAACATGCCATCACGACCATCTGGGGCAACGATGGCGAGATTGATTGGTTCACTAATATCAGCGATACGGTTCTGGTGGGAGTGAGACATGGCGCCCGGGTGAAAAGCCGTGATCTGATTGTTATTTTGATCTGTTGTGATAAAAGCCTGTGCGGTAAATGATTGTTTGATGGTTGTGATATACCGGTGTGAAATATTCAGTTCGGCCAGTCTTTCCATATACGGTTCGCCATCCAAGCCGATGGTTGCCATAATCAGAGGATTGCCGCCCAACATTTTCAGATTGTATGCAATATTGCCTGCGCAGCCGCCGAATTCGCGCCTCATAGATGGCACCAGAAAACAGACATTGATATTGTGTAACTGGTCAGCCAGTATGGATTCTGAAAAACGATCAGGAAAAGACATGATCGTGTCGTATGCAAGTGAACCACAAATGAGAGATGTCATAAACGAAATAGCAGTTAAGGGTAGAAGAGGGAAATACGGTAATCTGCATCAGCCGCAGTTTTTATTTCTAGATAAAGTCGGACCGGTTCCTCAGAGTAAGGTGGAATACCTTTGATAATACGCTCTGCATCCGGCAGATAATTTGCCGGAGCAAAAGCGCGTCTTACGATAGGCGTTTTATCCTTATCATTTAATGTCAGTTCGATATACGGCCAGGATTGGTAGGATGAGCCGCTGTTTCGGACCAGTAGCGATAGGGCATATTTATCCGTTAGGGGCGGTATGACCTGAAATTCACTGGATTCGATTGAAAGTGAAGAAATACGGGTTTCCAGGCGTCTTGGGCAAGAAAACGTATTACATGCTTTCGCTACAGTAGATTCAGCAGGTGGCCACCATACAACAATACGGTCGGAAAACATGTACAGACATTGAATTGCCAGTGTGGCCAGCAATACAAGGGTTGCCAATCCTAAAAAAACGCCGGAGAAAAAACCGAAGCGCTTTTTTTTGCGTCCTAGTCTGACGAAGCTGGGCTCACTTGTATTGAAATCATTATCGGCATTGCCCTCTTCAGCCATTTCAAAAAAAGCGGGATGGTGACGATCTTCTTTGTCCATCAATGGATCCGCATCATGTAATGAGGGACGCTGAACCCTCTGATGGCGGGCTGGGGCAAGATGTTCATCGGGCTCCACAACTTCAGCCTCAATGGTGGTTGATGGCGAAATATTGGTGACATCATCCAGGTGGGGAGCAGTGGAATAGACGGTATTTTTAGTTGAAGTATTCAGGCTCGGGTGCGGAGAAAGAGACGTAAATCGGGTTGTTGCTGCTTTGACGGGAGGTTTGAAGGCTCCTTTTTTTTCACCGATGATTTCATTGTCCACGATACGCTGCTTTGCCGCAGGTGCTATAACTTCCTTTTTTTTATCCTCTGGTTCGTTACCGAACAATTGTCCGGTAACCTGTCCCAATTCCAGGGAAATGGTGGAAAGTTCTTCTTCCAATGCATCGAAGAGCGCTTCACTTTCAGTTGGCGTGTTGATGGCTTCATCACTCAGCGAAATAGCAATATCGTCAGAATGCCTCTCTGTCGTTTCTGCCGGCGCATTTGCTTTTTCCGGTTCTTTGCCTGATAGATTCCCGGCCGAAGCGGGATTACTTTCGCCAGGTACAGATTCTGTTCTCTTTTTTTCGGCAGTTTTGAGTTTGTCCGTCAATACAGGCGGTTCCGCCTGAAGATGATTCACCCCATTAAAAATCTGCTGGCATACGCCACATCGTACTGCACCATCATAGAGTTTTAGCTGGTCTTCTGTGACCCGAAAGGATGTCTGGCAATGCGGACATTTTGTAATAAGGATCATTTGTTTTCTGTCCTTTTCGTCAGCGTGCTTTTTCGTCAGCGTGCCAGCCAGTGCTACCCAGCCATCCAAGTGTTGAAAGCGGGACAAATGCAGCCAAGGGGAGTAAGCGGATATGACTTCCTTTTCCTGCCAATCTAAAATACCGGAAAGCACCAGTTTGCCGCCGGGCTTCAATTTGGCGGTGATGGTTGGAGCCAGTTGCTGCAATGGGGCTGATAGTATGTTGGCAGCGATAATATCATATTGACGCTTGTCATTTTTCTCCTGGAATGGGCCAGGCAGGAAAAAGGCAATATTGCACTGATTTTCTTTCGCATTTTCCCTGGCGGTGATAATGGCTTGTGGGTCGATGTCCACGCCATCAACTAAGGCAGCGCCGAGTTTGGAAGCCGCAATGGCAAGGATGCCGGAACCACAGCCATAATCGAGTACAGCGTGGCCGGAAAGCACATTTTCTTCCAGCCATTCCAGACACAGACGTGTTGTCGGGTGGCTGCCTGTACCAAAAGCGAGGCCGGGATCAAGCTGTAGCACGATGCCATTTTCCGGTGCCTGATGCCAACTGGGAACGACCCAGATGTTTTTGCCAATAAGAATGGGATCGAACTGCGCTTGCGTTTCGCGTACCCAATCCTTAGTCGGGACTTCCCGCACCAGAAAAGGCGGGAAGGTTTCCATTCCACTTTCTTTTGCTGCAAGGGAAATGATTTTCCGGGTATCCATCTCGGTAGAAATCAGGGCAATAACACGGCTTTGCCGCCATACATGCTCCTCACTGTCAGCCCCAGGTTCGCCGAAGATCGGACGTTCTGCATCAGTTCCTGCATCAGCATCTTCTACCGTAACAGCCATTGCGCCGGCAGCCAGTAACGCATCCGAAAAACGAACGGTTTGCGCGTAACTGACTTCCAGTACCACTTCATTCCAGCTCACATACGGCTCCTGATGATGGAAATACAGCCATTCCGGTATTTATTTCGGTTTGTCCGGGAACATGTTTGCCAGTTTTTGTTCCAGGTAGTGGATATTGGTGCCGCCCTTAATAAAATAGGGATCTGCCATCAGATTGCGGTGAAGGTCAAGGTTGGTCTGAATGCCTTCTACAACCATTTCAGACAGGCCGACTTCCATGCGCCGAATAGCCTGCTCGCGAGTTAATCCATAAGAAATGATTTTTCCAATCATGGAATCATAGTTTGGCGGGACGGTGTAACCGGCGTAGACATGGGAATCAACACGAATACCAGGACCTCCCGGCACGTGCCAGGCAGTCACTTTCCCTGGAGATGGCGTGAATTTGTATGGATCTTCAGCATTGATACGGCATTCAATGGCGTGTCCGGTCAGTTTGACATCTCTTTGACGGTACTTTAATTTTTCGTTTGCAGCAATACGAATCTGCTCCTGAATGATATCAATTCCTGTGATCATTTCAGTAACAGGGTGTTCAACCTGAACACGGGTGTTCATTTCGATGAAATAGAATTCGCCTTTTTCATAAAGGAATTCAAAGGTGCCTGCGCCACGAAAGTTGATTTTGCGGCAGGCATCCACACAGCGTTCACCAATTCTTTCGATTAATCTTCGGGGAATATCAGGGGCTGGCGCTTCTTCAATGATTTTTTGATGACGCCGTTGCATGGAACAATCGCGTTCGCCCAGCCAGATGGCATTCTTATGTTGGTCTGCAAGCACCTGAATTTCAATATGGCGCGGGTTTTCGAGGAATTTTTCCATGTAAACTTCCGGGTTGCCAAAAGCGACGCTCGCTTCGGCCTTAGTCATGGATACGGCATTCAAAAGAGCCGCTTCTGTATGGACAACCCGCATGCCACGTCCGCCCCCTCCGCCGGCAGCCTTGATAATAACCGGATAACCGATTTTTCTTGCTGTATGGATGATTTCGTTGGAATCATCGGAAAGCGCGCCATCAGAGCCAGGAACGCAAGGCACCCCGGTTTTGATCATGGCTTGTTTAGCGGAGACCTTGTCTCCCATGGTCCGGATAGATTCCGGTTTGGGCCCGATAAAAACAAAGCCGGATTGTTCAACCCGTTCGGCAAAGTCGGCATTTTCAGCCAGAAAACCGTAGCCCGGGTGAATCGCTTCTGCATCTGTAACCTCAGCCGCGCTGATGATGGCCGGCATATTCAAATAACTGGCTGAAGATGGAGCCGGGCCAATACAGACCGATTCATCCGCCAGCTTGACATATTTGGCTTCCCTGTCAACTTCGGAGTGAACCACTACGGTTTTAATGCCCATTTCCCGGCATGCACGTTGGATGCGTAATGCAATTTCACCCCGGTTGGCAATAAGAATTTTTTCAAACATAACGTCAGGTAATCCTGAAAATCAAAGAGATAAAAAAGGATAGATGAGGGCAGCCCCTTTCTTTATCCTATGATGAAAAGCGGTTGGGCGTATTCCACTGGATGGCCGTTTTCAACCAGTATTTGTTTGATGACGCCGGAGACTTCAGCCTCGATTTCATTCAGCAGTTTCATGGCTTCAATAATGCAAAGCGTATCTCCCTGCCTGACGGTCGAACCGACTTCAACATAAGGTGGCGTACCTGGGGCGGATGCAGCATAGAATGTGCCGACCATGGGTGATTTGACAACATGTCCCTGTGGTTCCGCTGGTGGAACAACTTCTGCCGGAGGCGCGGCTGGAGCCTGTGCGGGCATCGCTGACGGAAATGCGACATGAGGCGCGTATGGTTGCATCGCCTGTGGCTGCATGACTATAGGCTGTGCTGGCACAGCGGCATTTTTGACGATGCGTACCTGGCTGTCCCCCTCTGTTACTTCAAGCTCAGCAATTTGCGATTCGGCAACGAGGTCGATCAGGGTTTTTAGTTTGCGAAGATCCATAAAAAATTCCGAGAAATACGAAAAAAGAAAAATTCAATTGTTGAGGGCAAATTCAATTGCCATTCGATAGCCGTCTGCGCCAAATCCGCATATTACACCTTTTGCGATTGCAGAAAGGTAAGAATGATGGCGAAAAGGTTCACGCTGATGGATATTTGATATATGAACCTCATAAAATGGTATGGCAACGCCTGACAGAGCATCGCGCAATGCGATACTTGTGTGGGTCAGGCCGCCGGGATTAATAACAATCACTTCTACGCCTTCTGTGTGGGCAGCCTGAATACGGTCAATCAGCGCGCCTTCATGGTTACTCTGAAAACTGGCAAAACGGCCTCCTGCGCGAGTAACCATACCATTCGCCGCCGCTTCGATGTCTTTCAGCGTGGTTTTGCCGTACACATCTGGTTCTCTGGCGCCAAGAAGATTCAGGTTGGGGCCGTTGAGCATGAGGATATTTTTAGCCATGATTGCTCTATTTGTTTTGAACTTGCATGCATTTTGCCGCTAAATAGCAGGAACTGGCAAGAAAAAGAATAACAGTTTACCAAAGTAGCATACTTTATTTTTCAAAGCAGAGCATCGGTTTGTTGTTGTATCAGCCGTTCCAATTCCTTGATATTGGCTTTTTCAGCCTGCGCATTTGCTGCTTTGGCCATCTTGCGCATGTCATCCGGATTGTACACAGACAAATGAAAAATTTCCCTTTCATGATAAAGATGAATAATTTCAATAGCCTGGATTTTTCCACGGTTGCTTGGCGCTTCTGTGACGGCAATTTCAATATGCTTATTCAAAAGAGAAATTTCAACATCCTTAACGTTTTCAGCAAAAAGTTGCAAATGAATATCACTATGTTCACCAGCCGTGCCATTTAATACAGCGCCAGTTACATGTGGCTGGAATTGTGCCAGCTCATACATCATCCGCAACGCTACCTGACGCAGATGCAAAAGCCGCGCTGGTTGCGTGTCGGCCATGAATAAAGCATTATAAATTCTGAGTTCGTCTTCTATCTCATCATTATTGGGTAGAAATTCTCCTTTAATTCGACTATTTCCCAGAATCTGGCGCATTGCTTTTTTTTTCGCCATCTCATAAGTAGCGCCCTCCTCAGCAATCATGCGTGCTGCCGCTATGGCAATCTCATTGCGCAGGTTGTTCCAGTCTACTTTGTATTCGTTTGTCATAAAGACCATGATACTCTGGAATGCAAAATGGCGCGAGTCAGGTAAAATCTTGAAGTTTAATCAAATCACCACTATTTTATGCATATTCACATACTTGGTATTTGCGGCACATTTATGGGAGGGCTTGCTGTACTGGCTAAAGCCGCCGGGCATCAGGTAACCGGCTGTGATGCCAATGTCTATCCGCCGATGAGTACGCAGTTGCAGGAACAGGGTATCGAGCTCATTCATGGCTATGATGCCAGCCAGACGGAAATCAATCCGGATTTGTTTGTTATTGGTAATGTGGTTTCCCGAGGGAATGAGTTAATGGAAGCGATTTTGAATCGCGGATTGCCTTATATGTCCGGTCCGGAATGGATTGGGCAGCATATTCTTCAGGACAAATGGGTATTAGCGGTAGCTGGAACGCATGGGAAAACAACGACATCATCAATGCTGGCCTGGATACTGGAGGATGCAGGATATGCGCCCGGATTTCTAATCGGGGGCATTCCATTGAATTTCGGTATTTCTGCGCGGCTTGGGGGGGGAGATACGCCGTCTTCGTTTTTTGTCATTGAAGCGGATGAATATGATACGGCGTTTTTTGACAAGCGTAGCAAATTTGTTCATTATCACGCCCGAACTGCAATCCTGAACAATCTGGAATTCGATCATGCGGATATCTTTCCCGACATGGATGCGATTGAAACGCAATTTCACCATTTTGTCCGGACGGTTCCTGGTAATGGGCAATTGATAGTGAATGCGCGTGAGGTGGCTTTAAAGCGTGTTCTTGAGCAGGGATGCTGGAGCGAGAAAGTTTGGTTTGGCGGTCAGGCGTCCCAGGGCTGGACATTTAGTGAACGAAACCATTATGCATTTGATGTCCTGTTTGAGGGTAAAACGTTGGGTACGGTAGAATGGGATCTCACGGGTGAGCATAACCGGCTGAATGCGCTGGCGGCTATTGCCGCAGCCCGGCATGTAGGCGTCATGCCTTTACAGGCAATCGCCTCTCTTTCTGCATTTCAGAATGTCCGGAGAAGAATGGAGTTGCGTGGTGAAGCGCGAGGAATTCGGGTTTACGACGATTTTGCGCATCATCCAACCGCAATAGCGACAACAGTAGCGGGTTTGCGTAAAAAAGTTTCAGAAAAAGCCAGAATCATTGCCGTACTGGAACCAAGATCGAATACCATGAAACTCGGCGTCATGAAACAGGCTTTGCCAGGCAGCTTAAAGGATGCGGATCTGGTTTTCGGTTATGGCGCATCATCTGGAAAAGAGGCGTTGGGCTGGGATTTGGGAGAGGCGCTTTCGCCGTTAGCTGAAAAAGCAGCGGCTTTTAACGATCTGGACAAGATGGTAAAGCAGATTGCGGCGGTGGCCCGATCCGGCGATCATATACTGGTTATGAGCAATGGCGGTTTCGGGAATGTGCATCAAAAAATACTCGACGGGATTCATTTGGAAACAGCATCGTCATGATTTTGTATCTACACGGGTTTCGCTCGTCACCGCTTTCATTCAAGGCGCAGGCGGCAGCTGATTATATGCATCGTCATGGTTTGGGAGGGCACTTTTTTTGTCCGCAATTACCTGAATCACCTGCGGCAGCCATTGCGCTTGCATGCCGGTTAATGAAACGATGCGATGCGGATTGCATTACCTTAATCGGGTCTTCCCTGGGGGGATATTACGCGAATTGGCTGGCGGAAAAAACAGGGTGCCGTGCCGTTTTGCTCAATCCTGTCATTGATCCATGGCGTGTCAAAAGAAATAGAGATGAATCGTCCGAGGCGCTGAATCTGGCAGAATGGGAAAAAGACCTCGAAAAATATGCATCGGAGCTTCGGCAATTCCAGGTTTTTCAGATTACACGGCCCGAACGGTATTTTCTGATTGCGGCTACAGGAGATGAGTTGCTCGACTTCAGGCTGATGCGTGCGCATTACAGTCAGGCCCGTCAGATTATTATTGAAGGCAGTGATCATAGCCTATCAGAATTTCCGGATTATCTGGATGCGATTTTGTCTTTCAGTGGTTTAGACAGGTTGAATGCGGAATGAATTTTTATTAATAAATTAACGAAAGCATAATGGACGGCATCGGTTTTTGCCGCCAAAAAGAGATGGCATGAATTTGTTTTTTGAAGAATCCGGAGATTTCAGAACCGGCAGTATGCTAACGCAGGTTGGAGAAGCGTATCAGGTGGAACTGCCTGGCGGGAAACGGATGAAGGTACGATCGCGTGATGTTCTGTTTCAATATACGGCATACGATCCTGCGCAGTTGATGTCCCAGGCGCAAGAGGTCGCCGAAGAAATTGATCTGGATTTTCTCTGGGAAGTGGCTGGTGAAGAGGAATTCGGCTTTACTGAGTTAGGTACGGAGTATTTTGGCCATGATCCCAAGCCGCATGAAGCTGCCGGTCTTTTACTTAGGTTGCATGCCGCGCCGATGTACTTTTATAAGAAAGGCAAAGGGCGCTACAAGGCCGCGCCGGAAAAATCATTAAAGGCGGCCTTAGCCAGCATTGAAAAAAAACGTCAGCAAGCCATTATCCAGGAACAATATGTTGAACAATTAAAAGCAGGTATTTTTCCTGAGGCGATGAAGCCGCTTGCGATACAACTGCTCTGTAAACCAGATAAAAACAGTTTGGAATACAAGGCGTTATCACAAGCCTGCGCGGAATTGCAGACAGCGCCGGAACGTTTGCTAATTAGCACCGGAGCTATTGAGTCGCCCATGCAGCTTCACTTATCGCGTTTTCTATTTGAACATTTCCCGAAGGGGACGGGTTTCCCATTTCAAAATGTTGCTGTATCCATACCGGATTTGCCGGTGGCAGATGTTCAGGCTTTTTCCATTGATGATGTGACGACAACGGAAATTGATGATGCCTTTTCCGTAACCCGGCTGCCGGATGGCAACATCAAGATCGGTATTCACATTGCGGCGCCTGCATTGGGAATCGTACCTGGAGATGAAATTGATGTTATGGCGCAGCAACGGATGTCGACGGTTTATATGCCCGGAGACAAAATCACGATGCTGCCGGGTGACTATGTGCGGATTTTTACGCTTGGTGCAGGAGAGAAAAGACCAACGGTCAGTCTGTATGCCACGATCACACCTGAAGACAGCCAGCTTATCGCAACGGAGACTCGGCTGGAATGTATCCAGATCAATATCAACTTGCGGCATAACGATCTCGAACAGGTTGTGACAGAAGAAAATCTAGCGCAAAACGTGGGCGATTATCCTCACAAAGACGATATCGGCATTCTCTGGCGCTGGGCGCAATCGCTGGAAAAGGCGCGCATGGCCAAGCGGGAGAGCTTTGGCTTGAAGCCGGAACAGCCAAATCGGCCGGACTACAACTTTTATATCCATGATGGTGATGTCACGATTGAAAAGCGCCAGCGAACGGCGCCACTGGATCGGATTGTGGCTGAACTGATGATTTTTGTGAACAGTGCTTGGGGACGTTTTATGCAGGAACATGGCGTTCCCGGTATTTATCGTAGCCAGGGAGAGGGGAGTGGGCATTGGGCCGCCAGGCGGCTCGTGCGGATGCAGACACATGCTGCGCCGCATCAGGGATTGGGGGTGGATCAGTATTCGTGGAGCACATCGCCATTACGGCGCTATACAGACCTGGTGAATCAATGGCAGATTCTGGCATGTATTCATCATGGCGTGGCGACGCCGCTTTTTGCCCCCTTTAAACGAAAAGATGCCAGTCTTTTTGCGATTGTCAGTGCATTTGATGCCGCCTATACAGCTTATTCCGAGTTTCAGGACAAAATGGAACGATACTGGTGTTTGCGCTGGTTGTCGCAAAATGATGTCAGGCAGGCCGAAGCGGTTGTCATACGGGATGAGATCGTCCGCTTGCTGGAGATACCATTAACGATTTCACTATCGGGTACCCGTTCATTAGAAAGAGGCACGCAAGTGAAGATAGATTTGCTGAGATGGGATGAGGTAGACCTTTCCGTTGAGGCGCGGCTGGTTGATGTGTCTGCTATTACGACTGGTGCTAATGTGGCAGAATCGGATGATGAAATTGAAGCGTGATCGCTCGGTGATTGTGCAAACGCATTAAAATAGCAACAGATATGGCGGTCTTGGTATGCTTTTTTATCTATTAAACTGGATCAACTACATCATGGAGCAGAAAGATTGAATTTCTTTATGCAAAACAGGGTGTTGAGTTATGCTGTCCTTGTATCTATTTTGATACATGGCATGTTAATGTTCATCCGTTTTGTACCACCAACTGCTTTTCATATTGCGCCGTCAGACTCAACACTGGAAGTTGTGCTCGTCAATGCAAAAAGCAGAAATGCCCCTCTCGAGCCGGAAGCTATCGCTCAGGCCAACCTGGATGGAGGCGGTTCAAAGGAAAAAGCACAGCCCAAGTCACCGCTTCCTGATTCAAGGCGGGTTATGGATGGCGATGCCCTTGTTTCTTCCCAGCGCCGTGTGGAAGCGTTGCAAAAAGAACAAAAACAATTGGTTACGAAATTAAAAGAAGAATTAAAGGCTAATGTACACCAGGCAAAAGAGAAGCCTTTGGCTAAGGAAGGTACGGATGCCGCTATCCAAAAACAGGCTAACAACCAGCAGATTCTGGCCAATCGGGCAGCAGTGATAGAACGCAACATTGAAGAACAAGGCAGTCTCCCGAAAAAAATACACATCACGCCGCGCACCCAGGAGGTGGGGTATGCCATGTATTACAAGGCTATGCAGCGGAAAATCGAAAATATCGGTACACTTAATTTTCCACAAAAAAACGGTAGAAAGCTTTATGGCGAATTGACCATTTATATTCCAGTTGCCCAGGATGGTACACTATACGAAAAAGAAGGAGGGGCCAGGGTGGAGAGATCCTCCGGCAATCCCGCACTAGACAGTGCCGCATTGCGAATTGTCCAGCGGGCTGCGCCATTCGGCCCCTTCCCGCCTAAAATGCGTTCAGCCGCCAAGAGTGAAGTCTGGGTTATTGTGACACGTTTCAAATTCACACGTGATAATGCACTGGAAACGGAGTCTGGAGGCTGATTTTCCTATTTCATTTGTTTATCGTATAAGTCTGTTGATATGCCAACACCCGATCGTTATGCTGTTATAGGCAATCCGATTGCTCACAGCAAATCCCCTGATATTCATGCGTTGTTTGCTGCCCAGACAAAGCAGAATATGCAGTATCAGCGTTTGCTCGCCCCCTTGGACAAGTTTGAGTCAACCATCAGGCAGTTTATTGCAGAAGGAGGAAAGGGCTTGAATGTGACGGTGCCGTTCAAACTGGATGCTTTGGCATTGGCAACGTCACTAACGCCGCGGGCGCAAGCGGCAGGAGCGGTTAATACCCTAAAATTTGAAAAGAATACCATTTTGGGTGACAACACGGATGGCAAGGGTTTGATGACGGACATCATCCAAAATACAGGCTATCAGATTACCGGAGCAAAAGTTTTATTGCTGGGAGCGGGGGGCGCTGCACGCGGCGTCATTCAGCCGTTACTGGAGCAGTGTCCGGCCAAGCTCGTTATGGCCAATCGCAGCCTCAACAAGGCAAAAGAGCTGGCGGATTTTTTTGCAGCCGCTGGCCACATTGAGGTTTCCGCCTTTTCAGAACTCAATGAAGAATTCGACATCATCATCAATGCCACTTCGGCTGGCCTCAGCGATGATATGCCGCCCATCCCTTCCAAAGTTTTCAGGAAATCAGCCCTGGCTTTGGATATGGTATATGGCGATCAGTTGACTCCCTTTTTGCATTTTGCTGCTAAGAATGGGGCTTGTATTCGGGATGGTTTTGGAATGCTGGTAGAGCAGGCCGCAGAATCTTTTTTTGTTTGGCGAGGCGTGCGTCCTGATACCCGATCCGTGTTTTCAGTCTTGAGGCCGTCATCTTCATGAAGTCGTTTGTTGCCTGGCTGAAGCAGTACCGGTACTGGATCATCTTCGCGCCGCTGATCCTTTTTTTCCTGATTCAATTGTATTATTTCTGCCAGATAGCTTGGTGGATTAAATTCAATCCCGAATCAACCAGTTTCATGCGTCAGCAACTGGCGGTGCTCAGAAAAGACAATCCTAAAGCAGAACTCAAGCACACATGGATTCCGTATGAGCGGATATCGCAGAATCTGAAGCGGGCCGTTATTGCTTCGGAGGATGCCAATTTCTCGGCCCATGAGGGTGTCGATTGGGACGCGTTGATGAAGGCGTATGAAAAAAATCTCAAAAAAGGAAAGGTCATTGCCGGCGGTTCGACCATCACGCAGCAATTGGCCAAAAACCTTTTCCTTTCCGGCAGTCGAAGTTATTTTCGCAAGGTTCAGGAATTGATGATCACGTACATGCTGGAATTTTTGATGGATAAGGTGCGGATCTTCGAAATTTACCTCAACGTGGTCGAATTTGGAAAAGGGATTTTTGGTGCCGAAGCCGCCGCCAGATATTATTATGGCACGTCAGCAGCATACCTGAGTCCGGAGCAGGCTGCCCGATTAGCCGTCATGCTTCCCAATCCGCGCTATTATGGAACGCTTCGGGATTCCAATTACCTCGCGCAACGGACGCAAATCATCCTGCAAAGGATGGGATCGGCCACTTTGCCGAAAAAATCAGTGTTGCCGCCGAAAAAAACAAAAGCACATCGTAAAAAGTAACAGACCGGAAGGCGTCAGGACTTGCTTCACCGGTTTAATGTCAGTAAACTCCTTTTCTTCTGGTAGCGTTGGCCAGGATTTCTTTTTAAAAGAATGGTTTGCAAATGATATGAGACAGCAGCAGTTAACCGGCCGATAGCCTGTAATGGGATTGCTGGAAAGAATTCTTCATGATTAATGTATTCGTGTTGCGAAATGGCAGGCTCAGTCAGGTTCCAATTGATTCCAAGGCGGATCTCGAAAATGTCGCGCCGGTCTGGGTAGATTTGACTGCGCCTAACGAAGAAGAACGTTTGTGGGTCAAGAACATTTTCGGCGTAACGATGCCTGATGAGGACGATGTCAAGGATATTGAAGCTTCCGCACGCTACTATGAAGAAGAAAATGGCGATATTCACCTTCGGACAGATTTCCTCATTGATGAAGATGAAGGTCCGCAGACTGTCACGGTGGCATTTATTCTGGCACGCGGTATGCTGTTTTCCGTGCACGCTGAAGACCTGCCTGTATTTCGGCTTGTGCGCATGCGTGCGCGGTCAAGGCCGGGTTACATCACAGATTATAAGGACGTATTGCTTGATTTGTATGCGACAGATGCGGAATATTCAGCTGACGCGCTGGAAAGTGTTTACCGAAAGCTTGAAGAAGTCAGTATCAGCGTGTTGCAGGAAAATTTTACCGACAAGGATGCGGCAGTAGCCCTTTCTGCTATTGCCAAAGAAGAAGATCTCAATGGCCGTATCCGGCGCAACATGATGGATACAAGGCGGGCTACCAGTTTCCTGATGCGCGAGCGCCTGCTGGATTCGGAGCAGTTTGAGGAAGCGCGCCAGATTCTTCGGGATATTGAGTCACTGGATGGCCATACCTCTTTCCTCTTTGACAAGATCAATTTTCTGATGGATGCGACAGTCGGTTTTATCAACATCAATCAGAACAAGGTCATCAAGATTTTCTCCGTTGCCAGCGTCGCCTTCTTGCCTCCTACCCTCATCGCCAGTATTTATGGCATGAATTTCCAGGTTATGCCGGAGCTGTCATGGACGTTGGGTTATCCTTTTTCCTTATTGCTGATGTTGGGGAGTGCGCTTGCGCCTTTCTGGTACTTCCGCCGTCGGGGCTGGCTCAATTAAGGCGCATTGAAAGCCTGGTTTTTAGCCTGTTCTCCAGGTTAGCTGATATTCAGCGGCGGTGCTGTGCCGTTTCTGTCAATGGCTCGATATGACGGCTCTGGCGGACAGGCGCCTGCCGTCGTTCGTTCGGCAGAGAGGGGCTTGCGGTTTGCTGCTGTCGTTTCATGTGCGCTTTGCCGGCATAATCCTGTCCTAATGTTATCCTGACCAGATCCGCATCCATACCATTTGTGATCAGCCATTTTGCGACCAATGACGCCAGTCTGTCGAGCGCAATGCCGTGTGTTGTTCTGCCGGTGTCGTAAAGCCAGTCCGACAGGGCCATAAATCGGGAAAAAGGTTCATCAGCCAAAATGAAAGGAAGCGTTTTGGCAAAGCGTCCTGAATTGGCAATCAAATCCCAAAAGCGGGCAAAACGGACCAGCCGCTGCATCGTGAAAAAATCAATTAAAGTTGTTGCCATGATGGCATAAGGTGGCGTTGGATTGAAAACCAGGCCGAAAGTATCTGTGTGGCGGAGTATGGGCGTACCGCGAAGCCGCTTTAGAATGCCGACTTGTATTTCATGCGGTTTGAGTTTGACCAGCCGGTCAAATCCTTTTCCAAAGCTTTCGATGGTTTCACCGGGCAGTCCTATAATCAGGTCTGTATGCAAATGGGCCTGGCTATGGTTTTTCAGCCACTGGATGTTTTCTTTTGTCTTGTGATTGTCCTGTTTGCGGCTGATGAGTGCCTGCACATCCGGATTAAAGGTTTGGACTCCGATTTCCAGCTGGAGCGTGCCGGTCGGAAATGCCTGGATGGCTTCTTTCAATGTTTCCGGGAGATGATCCGGTACCACTTCGAAATGAACGAAAACCGGATCGGATGGCGCAGCATGGATCTTATCCAGAAAAAAATGGAGGATTTGCAGACACTTTTTTGTATTCAGGTTGAATGTGCGGTCGACAAATTTGAAGTTTCTGGCGCCTCTTGCGTATAGTTTTTCCATTTCAGCAAGGAAGCGATCCGTGTCAAATGCCCAGGCGGTCTTGTCAAGGGATGACAAACAGAATTCACAGCGAAAGGGACAGCCGCGGGAAGCTTCCACGTACAGGGTGCGGTTAGCAATATCTTCATCACTGTACAAGTGATAAGGCATCACGATGTCGTTTAAATCAAGGTGTTGCCCCTTGTGAAATTTTTCGGCGGGCCGTATCCCGTCCAGGATTTGCGAACAAAGATCAGGTAATGTGGCTTCACCCCAGCCGCTGATGACGTAATCTGCCATTTGAGCTATTGGCTGAGATGGGGTTTCATGCGAAATTTCCGGTCCGCCAAGGATGATAAGTGTCTTCGGGGAGATCGTCTTGAGTATGGAAACCAGTTTTGCGCTTTCTTCTGCATTCCAGATATAAACGCTCATGCAAATGATAGCCGGATTTAAGGCCAGGAGTTTTTCTGCGGCCGTACTGCTGTTAATGCCGATAACCAGTTCCAGAATGCGGGTTCGGTCTGCATGTTTGCCCATATTGGCATGCAGGTAACGCAAGCCAAGTGAGCTATGCGCATATCGGGCGTTCAGTGTCGTGAGCAGGATCGTCATAAGCGTGATACAGCGTGCTTCAACAGGTTATGGCAATGGGGAAATTCATAGGTCGGAACCTGTTAAAAAGTCGGCTTAAAGCATGATTTTGCAAAATTTTTAGTTATGAATTATTGGGAAAGCATAAAATTGACTTGAGTCAAGAATATATCAGAGTCTAAACAGATATGATAACGGTTGACTTTTTGCTGCGCAAACTGGAATACAGATATCTTTTATGCAGACAGGCTGTACATTGAAGTGTGCACCGAGTCCAGAATCTTCTATGAGTGCAGCAGACAACAATACTTTAAAAAGTAGATTGCCGAGGTTGGCCGGCGTCGCATTTTGAGTGTTTTTGAAGGTGCTGTTTCTGTTTTCTTTCCTTTCTGTTTGTCTGATGCGCATATTGTCATAGTTGTATGACATACGGGTGACGGGCGGCTGTGTGATTAATGTGATTGGAAGAGTGCGGGAAAAATTGGTTTTGACTGACAGGATCAACACAATAAAAATGAACATGCAGTAGCGGAGCAATACTGAAGAAGTGAAAAGCGGCACATACCAATAAATAGAAGAAAACACATTACATGGGTAGCAAAGCAGCATTATCAGGCGTAAGAGTATTAGACATGACGCACGTGCAGGCGGGTCCGACGTCATCGCAATTGCTGGCTTGGGTTGGGGCCGGCGTCAACAAAATTTAAACGCCAAAAGGACACATCACGCGTCAGCAGGTGCGTCCCGAAAAAGATAAAGACAGGCT
>WRHV01000002.1 GCA_009783065.1 Betaproteobacteria bacterium
AATTTTTCGGCAATTTTATCGGCGATTCCGCTATAGTCCTCTTCAAAATAAGCGTCATCTTCGCGCCCGTTGTGGATAAACCACAACACATCCAAAAACGCAAAAAACGACGATTTCGGCGCGAAGGAGTGAAACAAAATGGTTGAATAATACGACCTCCGCGACAGCGTCCCAAACAATACATGCTTTGACACACGGCCAAAGAAGCGGTCCATGGCTTCACATATTTTAGTACGCGGGAGCCACTTCGTCGCCCACGGCGAGTTTCCGAACAGCTTCTTTTGAATAAATACGTATAAATTATCTTCCCCTTGTAAATCATAGTCCCGGCAGATATTGACAATGGCAAGCGTAGTTAGGGCAACCGTTAGGGTGGTATGCCGGCCTGTCCCGGTCGAATATATACCGCTGACAATATCGTACAAGTCGCTAAGCTGCTCATCGGATAAGATGAAATCTCCTACCGCGAGCGTTTTGTCCCGGTCGATGATGCGCCCGATATAGGAAAAATGCTTGCGGCAGTTTTCTCCGCCGTAAAGATCCCCGTAGCAAAGCTCGTTGATTATCGCCGTCTTTTGCTCTGACGTGAGCATGAATAACACCTCGCCGTATTTTCGTCCCGGGGAGGATGGCCTCCATGAACTGCAGATTAATCCTGCTGATTATTATACTACTTTTTACCCAATCCCAACAGGTTTCTGAGGTTTTGTGTCAACCTAGGGGTTTATGGTAAACTGAGGTAGAAGATAGTGAGGAGGCAAACACCTATGGCAAATCCATCAACAGCCACAGGAACTATGCGCCTGGCAGGCGTCTGGAACGAACGTGCGATATGTTTATTGAATCCCGTTGTGAAATCCTGGTGTTCCGGAGAGTGGTATATTGAGTCCAGTGGTTCCTTTCATCCCGATTGCGGTTTTCACGCATTCATACGACTACTGGCGGCTTAATATCCAGCCGCCAGACCATCTCCACGCGGGTCCGTCGCGCCATACTTCAGACCCGTTTTCTGATCAACCATAATCGCGCCAGCGTGTCCCATAGTATCGGTAAAATCATCCACCTTGGTGACAGGATGCCCTCGACGCTTCAACTCGGAAAGGACTTCTTCCGGAACACGTCCTTCTATTTTCAGGTCATTTGAAGCAGCCCCCCAGGTTCTACCATTAAGCCAGCGTGGTGCAGTAATCGCATCCTGCGGGTACATCCCGAAATCAACCACACGGGTTGCTATGGCTGCCTGGGTCTGAGGCTGGCCTTCTCCGCCCATGGTGCCGTAGATAAGATAAGGCTTATTATCCTTCAGCAGCATGGCTGCATTTAATGTATGGAATGTCCGTTTCTTCGGTTCCAGTTTGTTGACATGCGTACTGTCAAGCGAGAAGAAACTGCCGCGATTCTGTAGGAGAACACCTGTTCCTTTCGGCACAATGGCAGAACCGAAGTCGTGATAAATACTCTGAATGAGTGAAACAGCATTGCCATCCTTGTCAACAACACCTAGCCAAATGGTGTCGCCTTTCGGCTCAAGCGGCTTTACGCTTTGCGCAGACTGGTCCATCCTGATGCGTGCGGCCTGCTCCTGGCCATGTTTTTTGGACAACAGCCGCTCCAGCGGAATGTTGACGAAATCCGGATCAGACAAGTATTTGTCCCTGTCGGCAAAAGCTTCCTTGGTCGCTTCGACAATGACGTGATAATAATCCGCTGTTCCTTCACCGAGCTTCTTCACGTCAAAATTATTCAGGATATTCAGAATTTCAAGCGAAGCCATTCCCTGTGTGTTAGGTGGCAGGTTGTAAGCTTTGTAGCTACGATAATCGACTGTGAGCGGCTTAACCCAGTCTGCGCGATGATTGGCAAAATCCTTTTCAGTCAAGACACCACCGTTAGCCTGGAGATCCGCTACGATTTTTTTAGCGATCGAACCCCGGTAAAATACATCTGCCCCCTCTTTTGCAATTAGCTTGAGAGAACCCGCCAAATCAGGCAATTTCATGATTTCGCCCACTTTGTAAGATGATCCATCGGGTTTTAGGTAAGTCTGACGAAAACCGTCAAAACGCTGCAAATTACGGAATTCGGAATCGTTCGGATTAACATTGATTTCACCCCAGCGCTGTAACGAGGGAGCGACGGGAAACCCATTTTCAGCATAAGAAATAGCGCTGTCAAAGAGCTTGTTCCATACTATCCCGGTATTGCCCATGCTGCTGCGAGCATACTTGTGCGCGGCATCCCATCCCGAAACAACACCGGGAACCGTATTGGCAGCAAGATATCCACGCGCAGGAATTTTTTCCAATCCTTTGCTCTTGTAAAACTCAATACTCGTTTTTTCACCGGAACGGCCACTGGCATTCAGTGCTTTTACCTCGCCGGTCTTTGCGTTGTATATCAACCAGAAGTTATCACCGCCAATCGTATTCATTTGTGGATAGACAACCGCAAGTGTCGAAGCCGCTGCAATCGCTGCATCTACGGCATTTCCTCCCTGTCTCAAAACAGCCAGTCCGGCTTCAGATGCCAGATAATGTGGTGTCGTTACAACGCCATTTTTTGCAATCGGATTAATGCAGCGTGAGGCCGTTTCGCAGTACTTACCTGGTGATTTCTCCGCAAGCGCCTGCCCCGTCACAGACAGGCAGCCCAAAGCGATGAGCGATCCTATTGTGATGTTTTTGCTTGTCTTTTTCATATATACCTCTTCAAAAGTGATGAAGCATTTCTTTTATCCATATCAATTGATATATCATTTAATTAATCTGATATGTCAGATAGGCATTTTGAGTATACACTTTTTTGAAAGCACACAAGCATCCTAAGTGGAAAAAAGAATCTCTTTTCCTGTTTTCAAAATACAATTCGGGAATATCGCATCTTGCTTTTTCTCATGTGCGTTTAATCGCTTCCCATAAAAACCATATGGATATATTTGAAAATAAAATGCCCAGCCAAGCTCAAAAAGCTTACGAGCTTATCGAAGAAATGATCGTCAATCTCAAATTGGAACCCGGTCAGAAAATTTCTGAAAACCTGTTGAGTGAACAACTCGGTATCGGCAGAACACCTATTCGCGAAGCTTTGCAAAGGCTTGCCTATGAGGGAACAGTTATTATCATACCCCGTTCCGGCATTACCATATCTGAAATCGATATGACAGACCAGTTCAGATTAATTGAAGTGCGGCGCGAACTGGAGCGCATCATGGTTATCCGCGCCGCACAATTTGCCGGCACAGAAGAAAAAAAGCACTTTGCCGTCCTGAGCACAGCATTTCTGAAAGCGGCCAAAACCAACGATGAAAACCTGTTCATTCAGACTGATAGAGAATTCAACCATCTGCTGGCCTTTTCCGCCCGTAATAAATATGCAAAGCTAGCCATGTCAGCCATCCAGGCTCAAACCCGCCGTTTCTGGTTCCTTTATTTTAAACACTTCGGCGACCTGCCGAAAACATGCCGTCTGCATGCCGACATAGCCAGTGCAATTGCCGAAGGAAACGAAGAAAAAGCAAAAAAAGCCTGCGACCGTCTCATTGATTACGTCGAAGACTACACCACCCGGACAATCAAAGCCATTTGATTACCTGGTTATTATTTGGCTCCCTATTCCAACTTTATTGATTTTCATTTTGTGTTATCGCAGGCAGTGCGATAACATAGAGAATGTTTTCATCAATAACTGCCAAATATCTGCCGAAATGCACATGCTTGCACCAGGCAGAAACTTTCAAACAATGTTGAGATCTATTTGTGTTTATTGTGGTTCACGCATGGGAAAATCCGAAGTCCATGCGGAGGCTGCGCGAGCACTGGCCCAGGAAATGGTCAATGATAATATTGCCCTCATCTATGGAGGAGCCAGAATCGGTTTAATGGGCATTCTTGCAGATGAGATACTACGGTTAGGTGGAGAAGTGACTGGCGTTATCCCCAAAAACCTGCTCGAAAAAGAGGTCGGGCATGATGGCCTCACCCGCCTTTATATTGTTAAGGATATGCACGAAAGAAAATCCATGATGGCCGATCTGGCTGATGGATTCATCGCCATGTCCGGCGGTATGGGCACACTGGATGAATTGTTTGAAACCTTTACCTGGAGCATGTTGGGTTTGCATAAAAAACCCATCGGCATTCTGAACATCAACGGCTTTTATGACAGTTTGATCGGTCTGGTGGACCATCTGGTCAACCAGGGATTTCTTGAATCCCACTATACCAATACGCTGTTCACGGCATCTGACCCCAAAGCGCTTGTCAATAAACTCCGCGAAGCGCCCGCTACCGAAGAAACAGAAAGCAAAACCGCTGCGCGTTTTCTAATTTAAGACAACACAGAAAAAGCCTGTTCAAGATCAGCGATCAGATCTGAAGTTTCCTCAAGGCCAATATACAGCCGCACCAGTTGATGGCCGTGATAATTCCAATCCTTGCGTGTAACAGGAATACGGAATGGCGCGCACAAACTGTGTTCCCCACCCCAGCTAAATCCCAATTTAAAAAGCTGCAATGCCTCTACAAAACGGTCTGTTTGCGCTTCGGTATAACGCTTATCAAAGAGAATGGAAAACAAGCCGCCTGAACCGGTAAAATCCCGCTTGAAAAATTCATGCCCCGGACAATCCTCAAACGCAGGATGTAATATACGGCTGATCTCCGGACGCGTCTTGAGCCATGTGGCAACTTCCATCGCCGCATCGCCATGTTTTTCAAATCGAAGCTTCATCGTAGGAAGATTGCGCAAAACGAGATACACATCATCTGCGCCTACCCCCATCCCTAAACGCATATGCGCCAAACAAAGCCTGCGGTACAAATCGTCATCCCGCGTCATGACGGCGCCCATAAGCAAATCGGACGCCCCCGCCTGGTACTTGGTCAAGGCATGCAAAACGACATCTGCCCCATGCCCAAAAGCATCAAAAGCCAGCCCGGCAGACCAGGTATTATCCAAGACGACAATAACGCCTCTATCGTGCGCCGCCTTGCAAATAGCGGGAATATCCGGCACTTCCATGGTAACCGAGCCCGGCGTCTCAGCCCAGATCAGGCGGGTATTGGGCTGGATCATTTCGGCAATGCCGGCACCTGTCATTGGATCATAATAGCGGGCAGTTACCCCAAAATCTTCCGCCAGCCAATCACCCAGTTCACGATTAGGGTTGTAGACATTTTCAGGTATCAATACATCATCACCCGCACGCAGAAAAGCAAAATCCACTACGGCAATGGCAGCCAGTCCGCTAGGAGCCAAAATACAGTGTTTTCCCCCTTCTATTTCCGCCAGTCGCGCTTCCAGCGTAAAGGTCGTCGGTGTACCCTGGAGCCCATACGTATAAGCATCTCGTCTCTGCCAGTCGCGGGCACGCATGGCTGCAACACTTTTGAAAAGCACAGTTGATGCACGATATACCGGCGGCGGGAAAGCGCCAAAATCAGCGGGAGGCTGATAATCACTGTGAAGGAGCCTGGTTTGACGTTTTTTTGATTTATTCATATGCGATCTTCCTGCATCATTTTGCTTGCGTGCAATTTAGCTTGGACTGAAAAGACCGGACTTTTCCAGCGTCTTTGCTTTGATTCCAGTATGCGGCCTAAATGTGACAAATCCGTAACGCAAAATCACCCCCATTTGCTCTTACAGGCCGCATTAATCCCCAATATTATTATCAGGACTTTATAAAGAACAAACAACACATGCGGGATTCTTTTCCAAGGTAAAACTGGACCATTCCATTTTGAGTGCGTCCATAAGCAACAAACGACCCGCAAGTGATTCACCTATTCCTGCCGCCAGTTTGACAGCTTCCGCAGCCTGCATGGTTCCCAGTATACCTGTCATCGGAGCGAAGACGCCAAACTGCGAGGCTTTCCTATCATCAAAATCAAGATCTGATGAATAAAGGCATGAATAACAAGGCGAATTTGCGTCACGCATATCATAAACAGATATTTGTCCTGAAAAATGTAAGGCGGCGGCAGACACCAGCGGACGCATGAATTTGACACAAGCACGATTAATCAGATGACGGGTCGCAAAATTATCACAGCAATCAAGCACGATGGTTGCTGCTTCGACCAGCTCATCAACACTTTTTTCATTTAACCGTTCCATCACTGGATAAATCTGCACATCCGGATTAATCCAGTTCAACGTCTGTTTAGCTGACAGCGCCTTGGGAATACCGATTCTGTCCGTCCCATGAAGAATCTGTCGCTGCAAATTGGTCAGATCAGCAACATCATCATCTACCACCGTAATCTTCCCGACTCCTGATGATGCCAGATAGTAAAGAGCAGGAGACCCAAGTCCTCCCGCTCCCACAACCAGCACATGCGCTTTCATGATCTTTTCCTGGCCCACTTCACCCAATTCACTTAAAAGAATGTGCCGGGAATACCTGCTCATTTGTAACGAATCCATAATCTGCTTCCACCGCCTTTTCGGTTTGATTCAAAAACCAATCCTCAAAACCATAAAAAATTTTTTTATCGAGAATTCATATACTATAATTCCTGTAGGAATTATAGTATAAGGTAAAAAATAATGAAGATTGAAACCTTGCTGGCTCAGGCCGGCATACATCGGGATCCCCAAACCGGCGCGATCTCAACACCTATATACCAATGCGCCACTTTCAGTCATCCGGCATTAGGAAAAAGCACTGGATATGACTATTCTCGCACAGCTAATCCCACACGTTCAGCCCTTGAGTCGGTTTTACAGGAAATGGACAAGGGTGAACGCGCATGCGCATTCGCTTCCGGAATAGCGGCACTTGATGCAACATTAAGGCTTTTGCCTTCTCACAGCCGGATTGTCGTCACCGAAGATCCTTATGGAGGCACAATCCGTTTGCTGGAACATTTTTATAAAACAATCGGCATTACTCCGCTATATGTAGACACATCCGACACAGATGCTACCATTAAAGCTCTTCAGGAAGAGGGTGTAAAAGCGCTTTTTCTCGAATTGCCGACCAACCCTCTTCTCAAGGTCGCGGAAATCAGCAAACTCTCGGAAGCTGCTCATAAAAAAGACTGTATCGTCATTGTCGACAATACCTTTTTAACGCCCTATCTTTTTCGCCCTCTTGAGCATGGGGCAGATGTGGCTGTTTACAGCGCCACAAAATATTTGGGTGGACATAACGATCTCGTGGCGGGAACGGTCACCACAAAAAGTGAGGCTCTAGGCAACCGGCTTGCATTTATTCAGAACGCCACAGGCGCATCACTTGGCCCAATGGATTCCTGGCTGCTTTTGAGGGGATTAAAAACCCTGGCTTTGAGAATCGAACAACAGCAGGCTAATGCCCAGAAAATTGCAGAATATCTGCGCAACCATCCAAGAATCAAAAAAGTCTACTATCCCGGGCTCATTGACAGCGAAGGACACACCAGACTTAAACAGCAAGCCAATGGATTTGGCGCCGTACTTTCATTTGAAGTCACCGAACCCGAACGCATTGCCGCCATCCTTGAAAAAACAAAAGTTTTTTCTTTTGCTGAAAGTCTTGGCGGCGTTGAATCCCTGATCACCTATCCGGTCGCTCAAACACATGCAGATGTGCCGGAAGATACGAGACAACGCCTTGGCATCAATAATAGCCTGCTGCGACTATCTGTCGGAATCGAAAATGCAGCAGACCTGATTGCCGACTTGGAAAATGTCCTGTGAAATAAAAGCATGTCCTGATAATGGACGGTGAGCAGCAAACAGCATTTGCGGCTCACCCATGTCCCGAACAGGCTTTACCGGCAAAATCAGTCAGAAAAGAAGCGACAAGTAGCGTTCACCCGTATCCGGCAGCAATGCGACAACGGTTTTTCCTTTATTTTCCTCGCGGCCGGCAATCTGCATGGCAGCCCAAAGCGCGGCACCTGAAGATATCCCGACCAGAACGCCCTCGAAACGGGTAATAGCGCGTGCCGTCTCAAAAGCATCCTCATTTTTCACGCGAATGATGGTATCAATCAGGTCTGTTTTCAGGACGTTAGGCACAAAGCCTGCTCCAATTCCCTGTATTTTATGCGGCCCACTGCGTCCCCCTGACAATACCGGCGAATCATCAGGTTCAACAGCGACAAGCTGGATAGATTGATTATGCTGCTTCAGCCACTCTCCGACCCCTGTTATCGTCCCGCCTGTACCAACACCGGCGACAAAAAAATCGATTTGTCCATCGAGGTCATCCCAAATTTCAGGACCGGTTGTTTCAAAATGAGCCTGAGGATTCGCTTCATTTTCAAACTGCCCAGGGATAAAACTATTGGCAATACCCGCAGCCAATTCGTGCGCCTTTTCAATAGCGCCTTTCATGCCTTTGGCGCCATCCGTCAACACCAGTTCCGCGCCATATGCCTTAAGCAGGCTTCTTCTCTCCATACTCATGGTTTCCGGCATCGTCAGGATCAGACGATACCCGCGTGCGGCTGCGATCATGGCCAGCCCAATACCGGTGTTGCCAGATGTCGGCTCAATAATGACTGAATCCGGTTTCAGTTTCCCCGCATTTTCTGCCGACTGAATCATGTACTGGGCAACACGATCCTTGACGCTACCGCCAGGATTAAAATACTCCAGTTTCACAATCAGCCTCGCTTTCAAGCCATACTGCCTGGAAAATCGGGTCAACTCCAGAAGCGGCGTCTTTCCAATCAGCTCAGAAACGCTTTGATATACGTGTGCCATTTTTCCCCTCATATATGCTTGTCACTCAAGTATCCGACCGCCCCATACTGTGCCGCAAGCATACTATATAAATCCTATATATTAAATAGGATTTATATAGTAAATAGTCTCATCAACCGTTACGAATACCTCGTCATTAGAAACTGACGTTTATTTTCCATTCAGATAAAGTAATCCGGCATTCTCTTTTCTTTTTGAGCCTTTGCCAGATCCTCAAGCGTGATGCTTTTCAAATACTGACGGAGATGCTCATGCAGATCGCACCAGAAATCATTCGTTGCACACTGGCTCATCCTGTTGCAAACATATCCCTTTTCAAGGCAAGGCGCCGGGGCAAAACTTCCTTCCGTTGCCTGCAAAATATCGCTAACCGTCATATCTGAAGCTTTTTTGGCAAGCCTGTAACCTCCCTGAGCGCCACGCATGCTCAGAAGTAAACCCGCTTTTGTCATCAGAGAAACGATCTGTTCCAGATACTTCAGCGAAATATCCTGGCGCTGGGAAATATTCTTAAGGGAGACGGAACTGTCATTCTCATTCAGAGCCAGTTCTACCATCAAACGCAACGCATATCTGGATTTGGTAGAAAATCTCATAAATTAAAATACCTAAACTTAAGTAGGAATAATATGTCATCTTAAACGATGATTGCATATTATTGCCCAACCCTCCTGATAACGACCATCGGCATCACGAATTTTGCGGGCACCGTCCCTTCTCAAAGCAGCTAGACAGACTCCAGCTCTCCCCACATATCATGCGCATCTGCACTCGTGATTTTGACATTGACAAATTCGCCTGCTTTCAATTTTTTCCGCATCCCTTTCGGCTTTTTGACATAGACCACCCCATCAATCTCCGGCGCGTCGGCAGAAGACCTTCCGACTGCGCCACCACGGATTGGCTCATCCAATAAGACGCGTACCGTTTTTCCGATTTTTTGCTGTAGTTTTTCACGCGAAATGGCTTCCTGCATCATCATGAGCTGCGCCCTGCGTTCCTCACGAACGGTTTGCGGCACCGGATTTGCCAGTGCATTTGCTGCCGCGCCTTCTACCGGCGAATAGGAAAAACATCCAAGCCGGTCTATTTGGGCCTCTTTGAGAAAATCCATCAGGTAGCCAAATTCCGCCTCTGTTTCTCCCGGGAAACCGGTAATGAATGTGGAACGGATGGTTATATCCGGACACATTTCACGCCATGCAGCAATCCGTTCGAGATGCTTTTCACCACTGGCAGGCCGCTTCATCCTTTTTAACACATCCGGATGCGCATGCTGCAAAGGCACGTCAAGATAAGGCAATATCAGGCCATCCCTCATCAACGAAAGCAATTGGTCAATATGGGGATAGGGATAGATGTAATGTAAACGAATCCAGGCATCATACCGTTGCGCCAGATTTCCCAGCGCTTCCGCCAACTGGGTAATGTGCGTCTTAATTGGCCGCCCTCCCCAAAACCCTGTCCGGCATTTCATGTCCAGACCATAGGCACCGGTATCCTGTGAAACCAAAAGCAGTTCTTTTACACCTGAATCAAGCAGCCTCTCCCCTTCAACTAGAATATCGCCAACAGGACGCGTAACGAGCTGGCCTCTAAGCGATGGAATAATGCAAAAGGTACAGCCGTGATTACACCCTTCGGAAATCTTAAGGTAGGCATAATGCCGAGGAGTCAGCTTGACGCCTTGCGGCGGAACCAGATCAACAAAGGGTTCATGCGGTCGCGGTAAATGCTGGTGGACAGCGTGCATAACCTCTTCCAATGCATTGGGTCCGGTTACCTCCAGCACATCCGGTAAGGTTTGATGGATAAATGTTTTGCCTTCACGATCTTTTCTGGCACCTAGGCAACCGGTCACAATCACCTTGCCGTTTTCAGACAATGCCTCGCTAATGGTTTCGAGCGATTCTTCAACGGCTGCATCAATAAATCCGCACGTATTGATAATAACAAGATCAGCTTCGCCATAGGTAGCAACCGTCTCATAACCTTCTGACCGCAAACGTGTCAAAATATGCTCGGAATCCACCAGCGCCTTGGGACAGCCCAACGAAACAAAACCAATCCTTTTTCGTATACTCATTTGATAAGATGTCTTTCTATTTGCAATACAAACCGTATTATGGCGGGAAGGAGGCCATTCTGTATGAGAAGCCCTACCTCAACCAGATGCAGCTTGCCATTCTACCCGTGATACCATCACGACGATATGAATAAAAGCGGGCCGCATCAGATACCGTACAAAAATTTCCCCCGCTGATTTTTCTGACATCATGCTTTTCAAGTATCTTTCTGGCAAGGGCATATATGTCAGCCAGGTATTTACCAGGCTTTTCGATTTGAGGTTTGAAATACCTCCTATTGTCTTTATCCCCTGCTACAAATACTTCCAGCACATCCGTGCCGACTTCAAAATGATCAGGTCCGATAGCTGGTCCCAGCCACGCCAATATCTCACCGGCTCCATAGCGGCGCATCGACCGCAGGGTTTCTTCCAGAATTCCTTTAGCCAGACCGCGCCACCCGGCATGTGCTGCTGCAACCACCCTTCCAGCCGTATCGCAAAACAGTACCGGCAAACAATCAGCCGTCTGGACAAGGCAGATAGCATGGCGTTTTGTTGAAAAGCTCGCATCCGCATCCGGTAAACCTGATACCGATTCCACACGAACCACTGTCGTGCCATGCACCTGATTCAGCCACAATGGTTCATTCGGCAACCATTGCCTGATCCGGTTCCGGTTTTGTTCAACACAATCCACCATATCTCCAACATGCATAGCCAAATTGAGGCCGCCTTCAGAAATTCGCCTGCCATGATAGGGATGAGGACTGACGCCACCATAACGTGTTGTGGAAAACCCGCATACATTGTCGGGGGCGCTCCAATCGGGGAAAATCAAATCAAGTTCGTTTTTCATCTTCTGTTTCTATGATTCCCGCTTCACTGAGCAGCGCGGCAAAATCATCCGGAACAGCAGCCTGCCATTCATATTCCTGGCCGCTTACGGGGTGAATCAATCCCAATTTCTGCGCATGCAGCGCCTGTCTTTTAAAGAATGCTGACAAATGCGGCTTGCCGTAGACCGGATCACCTACCAGCGGAAATCCCGCTGACTGCATATGTACCCTGATCTGATGGGTACGACCGGTTTCCAGTCTGCACATCAACAAGCTGACATCCATATTGCCCAGCCGGCCTGTCGACAAACGTTTGTAATGCGTTACAGCTGTCTTGGCGTGCGGACTCTGGGATACCGCCATTTTGACACGATCGCGCGGATGACGTCCAATAGCCGCATTGATAGTCTGCCCAGGTGAAGGTATGCCCCAAACAAGCGCCAGATATTCCCTGCGAACGGTTCTATCCTGCAATTGACGTACCAGACTGGTTTGAGCCTCCAATGTTTTAGCAAGCACCATGAGGCCGCTGGTATCCTTGTCCAGACGGTGCACAATGCCGGCACGAGGAATGGCCGCGATAGCCGGAAAATGATGCAAAAGCCCATTTAACAGCGTTCCTGACCAGTTGCCGGAGGCGGGATGAACCACGAGGCCCGGCGGCTTATTAATGATCATGATATCCGGATCTTCATGTATGACCCTCAAATCCATCATTTCGGGTTGGTATGCCATTTCCTCGGCAGACGACTGCGGCAAAACCACAATCTCCTCATCCCCGATCACGCTGTGCTTGCTTGGAAAATGTCTCCCATTAACGGTAACAAAACCATCATCAATCCAACGCTGGATGCGCGCCCGGGAAAACTGTGGCAGAAGCCTGGTCACGACCTTATCCAGACGTTCTCCACTATCTCCCACTGTCAGCAAAAAGCGGTATACTTCCTTTCGTTCAGGAAATTCGTCGAGGTCTTCTTCCTCTTCAATGCTTGTTTTTTCCTGGTAAGGCATATTCAGGCTCTCATTTTTTTTCACTTTGGTCTATATCAGCTATAATCTTAAGATTATCGAATCATTTTTGTGCCTTATTCACATTTTGCAAAAATCATGCAAAAGAATCTATTAAAATTTTTCGCCACCATCATGGTTCTTCTCATCGCCGGCTGCGGACTGTTGCCCGATGAAATTGATGAGACTGTATCCTGGCCTGCCAGCAAATTGTACCGGGAAGCCAAGGACATGATAGCAGGAGGCGACTACGAAAAAGCCGTCAAATATCTTGAAAAGCTGGAAGCGCGCTATCCCTTTGGGGTTTATGCACAACAGGCACAGATCGAGATTGCCTACGCTTATTATCGCGATAATGACCAGCCGCAGGCTCTTGCTGCCGTCGAGCGCTTTATCAAGCTGCATCCTAATCATCCTAATATCGACTACATGTATTACCTACGCGGTTTGATCAACTTCAACGACCGTGTGGGCATCATGAATTTTGCATTTAAACAAGATTTGTCAGAACGCGACTCCAAAGCGGCACAAGAAGCTTTTGATTCATTCAAATTACTGGTTACCCGTTTTCCGGATAGTATTTACGCTCCGGACGCCCGTATCCGCATGCGTTACCTGTTGAATATACTGGCACGATACGAAATTCACGTCGCCAAATATTATTATAAACGGGGAGCCTATGTTGCCGCCGCTAATCGCGCCCAGGGCACCATTGCCAAATATCCGGACTCGCCTTCAAGTGAAGAAGCGCTCTTCATTATGGTGCGTGCTTATGACAAAATGGGGTTAAATGACCTGCGTGATGATGCCAACCGCATTTTTCAGCAGAACTACCCCGACAGTGTCTTGCCTTCTGGAGGAACAAAAGGCCCCGAACCCGTCTGGTGGCAATTCTGGTAAAACCTGTTTTTTGAACAATTTGCTCGTTGTTTCATCCAGTACCATTTTGTTTCTCATAACAATATGAAAACTGCTATATCAGTCACACCTTTATCCGGCAGCACGCTATTCATTGTGACCGCCCCTTCCGGTGCGGGCAAATCATCTCTGCTTCAGGCACTGACAAAGCTGGATTCCACCCTGGGGCTCTCTATATCCCATACCACACGCCCACCCCGTCCCGGCGAGGAAAACGGCAGGGAATATCACTTCACCACACTCTCCAATTTCCTGGAAAAACAGCGCAACGGTGAATTTCTCGAATCAGCTGAAGTGCATGGTAATTATTACGGCACATCTCGCCACGCTATTTTAGAACGTCTGACAGCCGGCAAAGACACCTTGCTGGAAATCGACTGGCAGGGTGCATTGCAGATCAAGAAACTCATTCCAGGTGCCATCAGCATCTTCATTTTGCCTCCTTCCATCGCCACACTGGAAAAAAGGTTACATCACCGCGGACAGGATTCACCCGAAATCATCGCCAAAAGGCTCCATGCAGCGAATGGTGAAATATCACACGTCTCCGAATTTGATTATGTTATTATTAACGATGACTTTGATTTCGCGCTTTCCCAGCTAATGGCAATTATCAAAGCCGCTCGCTGCAAACTATCACGACAAGTTGTAACCCATTCCGAATTATTTGAGCAATTCGGTATCATTTCTGATATCAATTAATTTTCTATTCTTATTATCAGGCAGGAGTATTTATGGCCCGCATTACTATTGAAGATTGTCTTGACCATATTCCAAACCATTTCGAACTCACGCTATGCGCAACATACCGCGCACGGCAATTGTTGCAGGGACACACCCCTTTGGTTGATGCAAAAGACAAAATGTCTGTTCTCGCATTGCGGGAAATCGCAGCAGGCAAAGTCGGTACCGAGATGCTAAAAAAAGTACCCGGCTAACTTCTTGTCCCAGATCACGTTCTTTTGCGGCAGCCGTGTTTTTTTTCACAGCTGTGTTATCGTTAAAGCATCACTGAATACTTTCATCTATGCTGATGCCAGATAAGTCCGGTCTTTCTTCACGCCAAAAGGAAGAACCCCGCGTTCTTCCTGCAAGTAACGCGCCACTGACGGAACCGCCAACTATTCCTACGGCATTGTCAGCACCTGTTGATCATAAGCCTATACCGGGCGTCGCGACCTTCTCTCACCTTACCCAAAAACTTGAAACCTATCTCTCAAAAGCGGATATGCAGCGTGTGAGAGAAGCGTTTCGTTACTCGGATGAAATGCATCTTGGGCAAATCCGCAAATCAGGTGAACCTTATATTTCGCATCCATTGGCCGTTGCGGAAATCTGTGCAGACTGGAAACTGGATACACAAGCCATCATGGCCGCTCTTCTTCACGACGTCATGGAAGATCAAGATGTCAAACTTGAAGAACTGATCGAACGGTTTGGCGCGCCGGTCGCCGGATTGGTTGACGGGCTGTCCAAACTGGAAAAGCTGCAGTTTCAAAACCATATTGATGCGCAGGGAGAAAACTTCCGGAAAATGCTGCTGGCTATGGCAAAAGATGTGCGCGTCATTCTAATCAAACTGGCGGATCGCCTGCACAATATGCGCACACTGGATGCCATGGATATTTCCAAACGTAAGCGTATCGCCCGCGAGACCATGGAAGTGTATGTCCCCATTGCGCACCGGCTTGGCATTAATAACCTGTACCGCGAAATGCAGAATATGGCTTTCCATAGCCTGTATCCTTATCGCTATGAAGTCCTGGAAAAAGCCGTTAATACCGCACGGGGGAACCGGCATGAAGTATTGGGCAGAATTTATGATACCGTTGGCGAAGAACTGAAAAAAAACGGCATTCATGCGGAACTCTACAGCCGGGAAAAAACCCTTTACGGCATTTACCGCAAAATGCGTCAGCAAAATCTGGCATTCTCACAGGTTTTAGATATCTACGGCTTCAGAGTCGTCGTTGATACGGTCGCGGCATGCTATGCCACACTCGGTGTCTTACATTCCCTTTACAAACCGATGCCCGGCAAGGTACAGGATTACATTGCCATTCCCAAGCTGAACAAATACCAATCTCTGCACACCACATTGGTTGGCCCCTATGGTGCGCCGGTAGAATTCCAAATCCGAACGCATGACATGCACCATGTTGCTGAAACCGGCGTCGCAGCGCATTGGCTATACAAAAATCCAAACGAAAATCTGACGGATATTCAAAAACACAGCCTCGGCTGGCTGCAATCACTTCTGGACATTCAGCAGCAAACCGGTAATTCAGCCGAATTTCTGGAACACGTCAAGGTCGACCTGTTTCCGGATTCCGTCTATGTTTTCACGCCAAAATCAGAAATCATTGCTTTGCCGCGCGAAGCCACTGCTCTGGATTTTGCCTACAATATTCATACCGATGTGGGTAACCAGACCGTTGCCGTCAAAATCAATAATGAACCAGCACCGTTACGAACCGAACTTAAAAACGGCGATATCGTTGAAATCATCACCTCTCCCACATCCCGTCCCAACCCTTCATGGTTGTCATTTGTCCGGACAGGGAAGGCCCGTTCGTGTATCCGCAGCCACCTGCGATCCATTAACATAACCGATTCCATTGAACTTGGAAAACGGCTCCTAAACCAGGCGTTGCAGTCTGTTGATATGAATCCCGCCATACCTCAGCCCGTTGTCGAAAAACTGTTATACGAAACCGGCTCAAAAACGATTAATGACATTTATATGGATATCGGTGTGGGTAAACGGCTTGCTGCACTGGTTGCCCGCAGAATTATCGGACTCACCGATGAGGTCAAGCGTAAAAAACGGTCTAAATCGGAAGAAGAAAAAAAAGAACCGAAGACGAGAGAACCGCAACCTGTCATTATTTACGGCAGCGAAGGCGTGAATGTTCAACTTGCAACGTGCTGTCTTCCCATTCCCGGCGATGTCATTATGGGAGAGCTGAATATGACACGCGGGCTGGTGGTTCACAATGCCGAGTGCTCACAGGCAAAAAAATTCATTTCCAAAGAACCCGAAAAGTGGATCAATGTCGCCTGGGGCGAGGATCTCAATCGCAGTTTTGACTGCCGGCTGAGAATAATGGTTCATGAAGAAAAGGGCATTCTGGCTCGTGTAGCGGCAGAAATCAGTGAATCCAATGCCAATATTGTGCATGTCAACATGGAAACGCAGGAAGACTTTACTACCTTGCGATTCACCGTACAAGTTGAAGACCGAACCCATCTGGCCAACTTAATGCGACGGGTCCGGCATATTCCTGGCGTCACTCAAATCGGACGTGAGCGCAATTAAGCCTCCTGCCGCTTCCTTTAATGCAGGATCACCTTGGCAAATTTGCGCTTGCCGACCTGAACAATAAATGTGCCGGCCTCCACCTTCAAACCACGATCATTGACAACGGCACTGTCAATCCGGACCCCCCCCTGGTCAACCATGCGAAGCGCCTCTGAAGCAGACGCGCACAACTCTGCCTGTTTCAGTAATTGCCCGATACCCATAGGCGCACCGGAAATATTGACAACCGGCACATCATCCGGAATGCCGCCACGTGCACGCAGCATGAAATCTTCCAGCGCCGACTCTGCAGACTGCCTTGAATGAAAGCGCGTCACAATTTCCTGCGCCAGTTCAACCTTCGCGTCACGAGGATTACGTCCGTTTTTCACTTCTTCTTTAAGATTACTGATATCGGAAAGTGACCGGAAAGAAATCAGATCATAGTATTTCCACATCATTTCATCAGAAATACTCATGATCTTCGCAAGCATGATATTGGCCGGCTCGGTAATGCCAATATAGTTACCTTTTGACTTGGACATTTTCTCCACACCATCGAGCCCCTCAAGAAGCGGCATCGTTAAGATGCATTGCGGTTCCTGGTCGTACATCCTCTGAAGTTCACGACCAACCAGCAAATTGAATTTCTGGTCTGTCCCGCCTAATTCCATATCTGCATTCAGCATGACCGAATCGTAACCCTGCATGAGCGGATAAAGCAGTTCATGGATGGCAATGGGGGAACCGGTCTTAAAACGTGTTGAAAAATCATCACGTTCCATGATGCGGGCAAGCGTATAGTGGGAGGACAGTTGAATCATATCACGCGCCGTCATCTTATCGCTCCATTCGGAGTTGTAGCGGATTTCCGTTTTTTCCGGATTCAACACCAGACTGGCCTGACTAAAATAAGTCATGGCGTTTTCCTGTATCTGCTCACGTGTCAGCTTGGGCCGTGTGACATTGCGCCCAGACGGGTCGCCAATCATCGACGTAAAATCGCCGATCAAAAAAATGACGGTATGACCCAAATCCTGTAACTGCCGCATCTTGTTTAAGACAACCGTATGCCCCAAATGCAAATCCGGTGCTGTCGGATCAAGCCCCAACTTGATTCTCAGCGGCTGCCCCGTCTTCTCGGAACGCGCCAGTTTCTGCGCCAGTTCTGTATCAACCAGCAATTCTTCCGTACCTCGTTTAATCACCGCCAGCGCTTCTTTAACAGCTGATGAGAGTGGCAAATCGTTAGAAATTTCGGGAGGCGAATGTTTTTTATTCATTTTTTTGCTTCGTGTTTGTTATAATGCTGTCTTAAATCAATATTACCTTCTGTTAAGATTTTTCTTGGAACAGAAAAAATCTTGCTAAAAAGAGATTTTAACTGATTGTTCCACGAAGAGAAGAGGATTTCATGCGCGATGTTTTTCAAAAAATAAGCTTAACTCTTTTAGGCACAACAAGAAAAACCCGTATCGTTTCAGGTGTATCGCTTTTGCTTGGCATATTTGCCATTGGCGCTGCCGCTGTCGCGCCCAGTGCACCGCCTGATACCAGCCATATTGAAATCCGTTCCATTTCCGAAGAAATCAAACTTCCTTCACTGGCAGAACAAATCGCCACACTCAGCCAGGAAAAACACTATTTTATGCGGGAAGAAAAAGTCCGTACCGGTGATACGCTCGGCTCCGTGCTAACCAGATTAGGTGTGGATGATGTCGCCGCCATTGCATTTATCAAGTCGGATAATATCGCAAAAGAAATGCTGCAGCTAAAAGCCGGAAAAGTCATTCAAGCCAAAACAGATAATGCCGGGCAATTGCACTGGCTGTACATGTCCACTACGGATAAAGACAATATGCCGAGTGACATTGTTGTGACGCGTACCGAAAAAGGTTTCATCTCATCAAATGATAATGTAGCGATTGAGCGGCGTATTGAGATGCGTTCCGGCGTGATTTATTCCTCATTGTTTGCCGCAACCGACTTGGCGGAAATTCCCGACATTATCACTCACAAGCTAGTAGACATGTTCGCCACCAATATTGATTTCAGTTCGGATCTGCGCCGGGGTGACCGTTTTAATATTGTGTATGAATCCTTCTGGCGAAACGGCACCCTCCTGCGTTCGGGCCGCATTCTAGCCGCTGAATTCATCAATGCGGGCAATACCTATCAGGCTGTCTGGTTTGACGGTATCGGCAGCCGGTCAGGCGGTTATTACAGCTTTAACGGCAAGTCGCAGAAAAAGGCTTTCCTGAAATACCCGCTTGCTTTCACACGTATCTCATCTGCGTTTTCCATGCGCAAGCACCCCATCACCGGCTCGTGGAAACAGCACAAAGGCATTGATTTTGCCGCCCCTACCGGCACCCCGATCCGCTCAGCAGCTGACGGAACGGTCGAATCTGTCGGGCGGCAGGGCGGTTACGGCAATGTCATCGTTATCAAGCACTGGGGAGCTTACACAACAGCTTATGGCCACATGAGCCGTTTCAACCCGGATATAAAAAAGGGGACCAAGGTCAAGCAGGGCGACATTATTGGCTATGTCGGTTCAACAGGCATGAGCACCGGCCCGCATTTGCACTATGAATTCCGGGTCAATGGCGTGCAGCACGATCCAAGACAGATTGAGATGCCGAATATCCAGCCGCTGACTGCCAGCGAAATGGAACAATTCCGGATTGTTGTTGCCGACATGCGTCATCGTTTCTCGCTCATGAATCCCGGCAGTGCCTATGAAAAAGTGGCTGCAAAATAGTCTTGGTAAATTACAACGATCCTGATAACCGTCTTTATATAGGCCTGATGACCGGCACCAGCATGGACGGTGTTGATGGTGTGCTGGTCGCGATTTCGGATAGTTATACAGGCGGCTCTTTACCGCTAATGGCGACAGCGCACATCCCTTTTAGTGAACCGCTTTGTCATCTCCTGATGTCCTTACAACGATCCGGTGATAATGAAATCGAACACGAAGCCATCGCGGCTAATGACCTTGCCAATCTATACGCGCAATGCGTTTTTCGCCTGCTAGATCAAGCTCGCCTCTCTCCAGACTGTGTGACAGCTATCGGCGTGCATGGACAAACCATCCGGCACCGTCCAGAACTGGGCTATACCTGGCAAACCAATAACCCCGCCCTCTTAGCCGAACTAACCGGCATTGATGTCATCGCGGATTTTCGCTCCCGCGACCTTGCTGCCGGCGGCCAGGGTGCACCACTCGTTCCCGCTTTTCATCGCGCGTTTTTTGATCGTAACGGCAATGCCTGCACTATCGTCAATATTGGCGGCATCGCCAACGTCACCATATTGGGAAGCGATGGAAAAACAACCGGTTTTGATACGGGACCAGGCAATGTGCTATTGGATGCCTGGATCGCAAAAAACCAGAATCGGCTTTATGATGAAAATGGAACATGGGCTGCAAGTGGTAAACCGGATAGAGAATTGCTGGCGCTCATGCTAAAAGAACCCTTTTTGTCCCTTCACCCGCCAAAAAGCACCGGTCGCGACCTGTTTAATGCAGAATGGATTGAAGCTCAACTATCCTCTGCTCTCGAATTCACCACTTTATCTCCAGCAGACATTCAGGCAACCCTTACTGCATTCACTGTTACAACCATTGCCGATGCCATTAGCCGGCATGCTCCTGGCACAGATCAAGTCTTTATCTGTGGCGGTGGCGCTAAAAACACACACCTTGTCAGCCAGCTTCAGGCGGCACTCAAGCAATCGATGCCGGATACGAAAGTCATAACCAGCGACACGGCCGGTATTGATCCCATGCATATTGAAGCTCTGGCTTTTGCATGGCTGGCCCACCGTTTCACCAACAGACTTCCCGGCAACCTTCCGGATGTGACCGGCGCACATGGCTTGCGTATTCTCGGCGCGCTCTATCCTGGCTTGTACAACGAGCATGCCGGAATCCCTACCATCACAGCAAGTATGCAAGAATGATCGCCCTGCTCCAGCGCGTCAGCCATGCACGGGTTATAGTCGATGGCGATACGGTCGGTCATATTGGAAAAGGGCTGGTTGTTTTGCTGTGCGCTGAACGCGGAGATACGAAAAAAGAAGCGGATAACCTGCTTAATCGTCTGGTGAACTATCGCGTTTTCAACGACAACAATGGCAAAATGAACCTCTCCCTGATCACTGTTGAGGGAGAATTGTTATTGGTTCCGCAGTTTACCCTGGCTGCCAATACCCGGTCAGGAACCCGGCCTTCTTTTTCTCATGCGGCTCCGCCCGATATTGGCCAGCACCTGTTTGATTACTTTGCCCAACAAGCGAAAGAAAAGGGTATAAAGGTCGAAACAGGCCGCTTTGGCGCCCACATGGAAGTCGAACTGGTCAATGACGGACCGGTCACCCTCTGGCTGCATGTGCCACCTTCTTTTGATGGCACCCACTAAAAGTTCAGATAAATGGTACGAAAACCACCCTCATCTGGCAAAATAAGCATATGTTATCGTAAAAACGACCCGAAAAAGGAGAAAACATGAAAATATGGAGTCATTCTTTCAAGGACAATCAGGCCATCCCTCCCAAATACGCTTTTGGATTGATTGACCCTCAAAACCATGTTGCACTGTCAGACAACCATAATCCGCACCTGGCCTGGAGCGAACTACCTGCCGGAACGAAATCCCTCGCTGTTATTTGCCACGATTATGATGTTCCTTCAAAAGGCGATGATGTCAACCAGGAAGGCAAAAAAATTCCTGCTGATCTACCGAGAGTCGATTTTTATCACTGGGTCCTGATTGATTTGCCTCCAACTTTGCAATCTATCAGTGAAGGGGAATTTTCCAGCGGCATCACGCCTCGCGGCAAAAGCGGCCCCGCTGCTCTGCATGATGCACGGCAAGGCATTAATGACTATACCCCCTGGTTTGCCGGCGACAAGGATATGTCCGGCGATTACTACGGATATGACGGCCCCTGCCCGCCCTGGAACGATACGATACTGCACCATTATGTTTTTACCGTCTACGCGCTGGATGTGGGCAAATTGCAGGTAGGGGACAAATTCACCGGTCCTGACGCCATGACAGCCATGGAAGGCCATATTCTGGCTAAGGCCAGTATGACCGGTATTTATACGCTCAATCCTGAATTAGCCGGAAAAATCTGAGTCTGTAAAGACATGGACATGGACGGTTCAACCGAAATTCTGATTATCCGTCACGGACAAACAGAATGGAATGTGACCAAACGCTTGCAGGGACACACCGACATTCCTCTAAACGAGAAGGGCATGGAACAGGCGCTTGTACTTGCCCAAACGTTGCAGAAAGAAAAACTGGATGCCGTTTTTTCCAGCGATCTTCAACGCGCGCGGAAAACCGCAGAGGAAATCGCAAAATGGCACAACCTGCCGGTTCAGGTCGATATGGCCTTTAGGGAACGTTCTTATGGCGCCTTTGAAGGACTCAGCCGCGAAGAAATTAAAATCCGTTATCCAGAATCCCATGCAGCCTGGTACGCAGCAGATCCTGACCATGTCTTTCCACCCGGAGACCGTCCTGCCGAGAGCATACGTTCTTTTCACAATCGCGCTATGGAGTCCATTTACGGGATTGCAGGACAATTTACAGGAAAAAAGATTGTCCTGATTGCCCATTTCGGCATTATCGAGTCGGCCTACCGGGTTGCCCACCATTTACCGCTCGAAACCAGAAGCCGTGTTCCCATCTCCAATACCAGCATCAACCGTTTTCTGATCCGTGAAAACCGAATTGAGCTGCTGAAATGGGGAGATGACGACCATCTGGAGTCCCCGCAAAAACCGGTCGATTACCTCAAACATTTTTGAAAAGTCATCGAAGTTCTGCCTATTTTTCACGCAACAGCTTTGCTAGAATAATTGATTTTCAAGTTTCATGTCATGCAACTCGGCCCCTATACCCTTCCCAACAACGTCTTTGCCGCTCCCATGGCAGGCGTGACAGATCGCCCGTTCCGTCAGCTTTGCCGCCAGCTCGGTGCGGGGTATGTCGTATCCGAAATGGTCGCAGCCAATCCCTTATTGTGGAAATCCGGCAAAAGCATGAAACGGATAGCACATCTGGATGAGACTGAACCTCGGGTTATTCAGATGACAGGAGCCGACCCTCAAATGATGGCCGATAGTGCACGTTACCATGTTGAACAAGGCGCCCAGATCATCGATATCAATATGGGATGCCCGGTAAAGAAAGTCTGTAACAATTGGTGTGGATCAGCACTTCTGCAGGATGAAAAACGCGTGGCCGCCATACTTGATGCTGTGGTAAAAGCGGTAGACGTTCCTATTACCCTGAAATACCGTACCGGATGGAACCGTGAAAACAAAAACGCCGTTAAAGTGGCACAAATGGCTGAATCCATTGGCATTGCCATGTTGACCCTGCACGGACGGACTCGTGAAGATGCTTATCGTGGAAATGCCGAATATGAAACCATCGCCCAGGTCAAAAAAACCGTTGCCATTCCTGTTGTAGCCAACGGTGATATTGATTCACCTGAAAAAGCACAAAAAGTGCTGGAAATGACTGGTGCCGACGCGATCATGATAGGCCGCGCTGCACAGGGCAAACCCTGGATATTTCGTGAAATTACACATTACCTTCAGACGGGAAAACGCATGCCTGAGCCCTCCGTTGAAGAAGCTCACCGCCTGATACGTCAGCATTTATTAGAACATTATGCATTTCATGGTGAAATAGTGGGTGTACGGAGTGCGAGAAAGCATATAGGATGGTATATTAATAACCTACCCAATTCGGAAGCTTTCAAAAAGCAAATCAATCAAATTGAATCCTGTGAAGCCCAACTCAGGAATGTTGATGTATTTTTTGAATCGCAGTTGAAGTATGGTGAAAAATTACAATACAGCAAACATACGCAAAAGTTGATTTACCCGGACGCCGACTTTTCGCAAACTCGTCAGTAATAAAAATGAGTAAAGAGCAAATTCAGGAAATCGTATCAAAAAGTCTGCAAGATTATTTTGAAGTTTTAGATGGACAAAAACCCATCGGCATTTACAACATGATCATGCACATCGTTGAAAAACCGGTTCTTGCTGCTGTGATGGCCCACGCCAGAAATAACCAGTCACTGGCAGCGGAAATGCTGGGCATCAACAGAAACACGCTACGAAAAAAGTTACTTGAGCATGAGTTGTTGTAGTTTGTGCTCCGGCATGCCCGCATTTGATTCCAATTATTTCACTTATTCTGATTTGTCATGACCCGATATGCCCTGATTTCCGTCTCTGATAAAACGGGTGTCGTTGATTTTGCCCGTGCGCTTACTGATATGGGAATAACCATCCTCTCTACCGGCGGCACAGCTGACCTGCTCCAGAAAAACGGCATTGCCGTAACTGAAGTAGCCGATTACACCGGATTCCCAGAAATGCTGGATGGCCGCGTTAAGACATTGCATCCCAAAATACATGGGGGCATTCTTGCCAGGCGTAATCTGGATGCACATACTTCAGCCATTACAAAACACGGCATTTCTGCCATCGACATGGTCGTAGTCAATCTTTATCCCTTCCAGCAGACGGTTGCCGCTCTCCAGTGCACACTGGAAGATGCCGTTGAAAACATTGATATCGGTGGACCGGCCATGTTGCGTTCTGCCGCAAAAAATTATCGCGATGTAACGGTTATCTGTGACCCGGCTGATTATGCCCATGTGCTCGAAGAAATGAAAAATCACGACGGCATCCTGACGGAAAACAGCCGTTTTGAACTAGCCAAAAAAACTTTCTCGCACACAGCCCAGTACGATGGCGCAATCGCCAATTACCTATCCAGCCTGGGTAAAGACAAAAAACACACCGAACGTAACCTATATCCTCAAATGCTGAACCTTCACTTTGAAAAGGTACAGGAGATGCGATATGGGGAAAATCCGCACCAGTCTGCTGCTTTTTATCGTGAGCGGACCGTTCCCTATGGCACGTTTGCCGATTACACGCAATTACAGGGAAAAGAGCTTTCCTACAACAATATCAGTGATGCCGATGCCGCATGGGAATGTGTCAAAGTATTCAACGAACCGGCCTGTGTCATCATCAAACACGCCAATCCCTGTGGCGTCGCCATCGGAAACAATCTAGCCCAGGCTTATGAAAAAGCGCTCCGGACCGATCCCGAAGCGGCATTTGGGGGCATTATTGCCTTTAACCGGGAACTGGATCAGAAAGCGGCTGAAGCGGTCGCCAATCTTTTTGTGGAAGTATTGATCGCGCCAGCTTTTTCACTTGAAGCCCGAGCGATCTTCACCAACAAGAAAAATGTCCGCCTGCTGGAAATTCCTCTTGGTAAAGACCTGAATAAATACGAAATCAAGCGGGTTGGCGGAGGATTACTACTGCAATCCCCCGATGCAGCTGATATCGCCATATCAGACCTGAAATCCGTCACCCAAAAACAACCTGACCCCCAACAATTGCAGGATATGCTCTTTGCCTGGCGAGTCGTCAAATTTGTGAAATCGAACGCTATCGTTTTTTGTCGTGACGGCATGACCATAGCCATCGGCGCCGGTCAGATGAGCCGGGTAGACGCCGCGCGAACGGCTGTCATGAAAGCCGGCAATGCCGGCCTGTCATTGGCAGGAACCGCCGTTGCATCTGATGCTTTTTTCCCGTTCCGGGACGGACTCGATATCATAGTTGATGCTGGAGCGACATCCATCATCCAGCCGGGCGGCTCCATACGTGATAAGGATATTATTGACGCAGCTGATGAACGCGGCATAACAATGGCTTTTACTGCTATACGCCACTTTCGGCACTAACCGCAGCCGGCCAATCAGGGACATAACGGCACATGAGAATTCTCGGCATTGATCCCGGACTGAGAATAACCGGTTTTGGGATTATCGAAAAAAAGGGAATGGATCTCTCTTATATCGCTTCCGGAACGGTTCACACACCGACGCAAGCAGATTTGCCTGAACGCCTAAAAACCATCTTAAACAGTATCGCCGAAATTATCGACACATACCATCCACATTGCGCCGCCATTGAAAAAGTATTTGTGAATGTAAACCCTCAATCCACATTGCTGCTGGGGCAGGCAAGAGGAGCCGCCATTTGCGCGCTCGTCAAAAGCAATCTGACCATATCGGAATATACCGCGCTACAGATCAAGCAAGCTGTTGTGGGCCACGGAAAAGCCCAGAAAAAACAGGTGCAGGACATGGTGAAACGCCTGCTTTCCCTACCGGCTCCGCCCAAAAGCGATGCCGCAGACGCGCTTGGTGTCGCCATTTGTCACGCTAATATGTTTGACGCACTCAATGCCATGCATGAAGCCGCCGGACTAAAATCAAAAAGCGGATTTCGTATCCGGCGCGGGCGACTCATCCGGTAGCAGATGTGGTATATATAAAATCATTATCCATTTTTCCGGAACGCACTCATGATTGGTCGTATTAGTGGCATCCTGCTCCAAAAAACACCTCCCGCCATTCTTGTTGACTGCCAGGGCATTGGTTATGAAATCGATGTATCAATGGGCACGTTTTATAATCTGCCGGCTATAGGCGAAAAAGTAACCCTCTTTACCCATCTCTCGGTCAGAGAAGACGCCCATCTTTTGTATGGGTTCGGCAGTCTTGAAGAACGCGGTCTATTCCGTCTGTTGATCCGCATCTCCGGTATCGGCGCCAGAACAGCGCTTTCCCTGCTTTCCGGCATGTCTGTTTCAGAAATGGTGCAGGCGGTAGCTTTTCAGGATACAACACGCTTTTCCCGTATTCCCGGCATCGGCAAGAAAACCGCCGAACGGTTACTGCTGGAACTGAAAGACAAATTGGGAGCTGATATGGATATCGCCAGAGACCATGATGCCGCACAGAGCGATAGCATGGCCGACATTCTCAATGCCTTAATTGCGCTGGGTTATTCTTCCAAAGAAGCCAACACCGTACTCAAACAGATACCGGCTGACAGTTCCGTTTCGGATGGCATCAAACTTGCACTCAAGGCCCTGTCAAAAGGATAATCACTGACAGCCTGTTATTGAAAGAACCTGCATGAGCATACAAACCGACGATTTCAGTGAACAACGAATTATTTCGTCGATACCTGCGTCGCCCAATGAAGAAGCCATTGAGCGCGCGTTGCGTCCCAAACATCTGGATGAATACGTCGGCCAGCATAAGATTCGCGAGCAGCTTGAAATATTTATCACGGCAGCCCGAAAACGCAACGAAGCGTTGGATCATACGCTCCTGTTTGGTCCTCCTGGGCTGGGCAAAACCACACTGGCCCATATCATTGCGCGGGAAATGGGAGTAAACCTGCGCCAGACATCCGGGCCTGTGCTCGAAAGACCCGGCGATCTGGCCGCCCTTCTAACCAACCTCGAAGCCAATGACGTGCTGTTTATTGATGAAATTCATCGCATGTCACCCGTTGTGGAGGAAATCCTATATCCTGCACTTGAAGACTATCAGATCGATATTCTGATTGGTGAAGGACCTGCCGCGCGCTCTGTCAAACTGGACCTCCAGCCCTTTACACTCGTCGGCGCCACCACAAGAGCAGGAATGCTGACCAACCCGCTTCGGGATCGTTTCGGTGTCGTTGCCCGTCTTGAGTTTTACAATACCGAAGATCTGACCCGTATCGTCATGCGAAGCGCCGGTCTGCTGAATACACCGGTTACAGAAGAAGGCGCACAAGAAATCGCGCGCCGCGCACGCGGTACCCCCCGCATTGCCAACCGTCTGCTTAGACGCGTCAGAGATTATGCAGAAGTCAAGGGAACCGGTGAAATCACCCGTAAAATGGCCGATGACGCCCTGAAAATGCTGGATGTCGATCCAGTCGGATTGGATGTCATGGACCGGAAGTTGCTGGAAGCCGTGCTCTTCAAGTTTGGCGGCGGCCCTGTCGGCATCAACAATCTTGCTGCTGCAATCGGTGAAGAAGTCGATACGATTGAAGATGTGCTTGAACCTTATCTGATCCAGCAGGGTTATCTACAGCGCACGCCGCGCGGCCGGATGGCAACGTCAATCACTTATCGCCATTTTGGCGTCACGCCTCCCTCTTCCAGTCCCAATGCAGAATTGTGGGATCCTTTACAGGACCGTCCAACGTGAATAGAAACGGCTGTATGACACCCATTGATGTTGCAGTTGGCATTTTGATGCGGGAAAACGGGGAAGTGCTTTTGGGCAGGCGGCCAAAAGGCAAGCCTTATCCGGGATATTGGGAATTTCCCGGCGGGAAGGTTGAACCAGGCGAAAGCATTGAATCTGCCCTGAAACGGGAATTTATTGAAGAACTGGATGTGACGATTTTGTCACAGGACCCCTGGTGTTGTGTTGAGCACGTCTATCCGCATGCCCATGTCCGCCTTCACTTTTTCATCAGCAAAAATTGGCAGGGACAACCCAAAAGCCGTGAAGGACAGGAATTCATCTGGCAAAGCCACATCCATGTCGAACCATTGCTTCCGGCAACCATTCCTCTGATTGCCTGGCTGGACAAATATCGTTTTCCTAGGGTCAGCCCTCATTAATATGTCGTCGCGAAAAGTTGATTTTTTCCGTCTGCCAAGGCGCAGGGACAAAATGGGACGATGGCGTATTGAACATACGGCGAGTTCTATTTTGAACCGGCAACACAGGCAGACGGGAAAGGGCAGCTTTGCAGCAGACATATTAATGAGGGCTGACCCTAATTCCTGACTATATGTATATTGCCGCCAGCGCATAAATCAGCGATAATGCACAGGCGTTGCCGGAGTGGCGAAATTGGTAGACGCACGAGACTCAAAATCTCGCGGGGGTGACCCCGTGCCGGTTCGATTCCGGCCTCCGGCACCACAATAAAAATAACAATAAAATCAAATGGCTGTAATAATTCCAAACTTCAAAAAACTCGCTTTTAGCGAGTTTTTTGCTTCTCATCACGGAAATGGAAAGTGCCAACTTACAGAAAAAGACCTCTGCGAAACAAAACCTGCTTCTAGTCGCATCTAGTTTAAACTACGGCATCTTCTTCAGGATTTTTCACCGATTTCAACTGCGCTTCAGTCAGCGTAATACGGGTATTCCATGTTTGAGCCGACCAGGTCGTTGCGCCGCAATCATCACAAGCCGGCCCGGTTGCGCCTCCCTGTGTCCGCCATCCATGCGGCATCCCCTTGCCGCCGCAAAACGGACAAGGCAAAAGCGGCGGTTCTTCGGCTGCGCCTTTCCAGACAGCTGAAAATATCTCGGCAAATTCCGTTAATGCGCCCATCATGGCTTTGCCTATCCGCATACAAAAAATCAGTATCAACAGAACCGGCGTCAGGAGAATCATCAGGAAACGCCTGATCAGCGCGGACTGAATATGGATTAGCGGGATCATAAAAGCGATTGCTTTGGGACAGTTTAAAATAAACGGGCCGCTGAAAAACGCAACAGGCCGTAACCGATCATCGTGGCGAAATACCGATCAGGATAGCGTTATCTGCATCAATATACTGACATGCCATCCTTGTCAGCCATCTGTTTAATACAGTTTGCCTTTACTCTTGAGGTATTTGGTCGCGACAAAACCAATCAGCGCGGCAACCAAAAGGGTATCCAGAACCCATGCGTGAATCCCATCTTCGCTGAAATTGGTGGAAATCACCGAATTGATCGTCACAGTTGCGCCAATAACGAGTGTGAGAAGGAACAAATGCAGTTTTTTCATGATCGTATCTCTCATGCTTAAATACATAAACGGGCGCTGTGACCTTATCGGCTGACTTGCCCCAATTTTATAGTTTAACAGTTAACAGGCAAATTGATCAAAAAAATCACCGGCCTGTCTCTGCATAATCCAGGGTCAGCCCTCATTAAATTGTCGTCGCGAAAAGTTGATTTTTTCTGTCTGCCAAGGCGCAGGGCCAAAATGGGACGATGACGTATTGAACATACGGCGAGTTCTATTTTGAACCGGCAACGCAGGCAGACGGGATAAAGCCGCTTTGCAGCAGACAATTTTATGAGAGCTGACCCTAAAGACGCTTAACGTCAATGACACCCGGCACGTCTCTGAGTACCTGGATAACCTTGTTCAGATTGTTTGTCGAGGAGACTTCTGCTGTAAAGGACATGCGCGCCTGTCCTTTGCTGCTTTGGGTATTCACGCCAATCACATTCAGTTTCTCCCGCATGAAGATATCGGAGATATCGCGAAGCAATCCCTGGCGATCTCTGGCAAGAACAAAAATATCCACCGGATAAACCGTATCGGGATCAGTTGTGCCCCAGCTCGTCTGGATAACACGCTCTGGTGATTTGCTTTGCATTTCCAAAAAATTCTTGCAATCAGGCCGGTGGATGGATACACCCTTTCCTCGGGTAACAAAACCAATAATCGAATCCGGCGGCGCCGGTTTACAGCATTTTGCCATCTGAGTCAGCAACCCTTCTGCCCCAACAACGAGAACGCCGGACTTGGCTCCGCGCATGATACTGGATGCCTGACTTTTTCTTGGAAGAACAATATCCTCCGTTTTAGCTTCCTTAAGCGGTTCTTCATCATGCAAGGCTTGCTCGATCGCGCGTGTATTGATCTTATCCTTGCCTGCCGCCAGGAAAAACTCCTCTACCTTGGCATAACCCAGTTTATGCGCCAGATATTCCAGATTGACTGATGTTTTGCCTTCCCGCTGCATGACTTTGTCGATCATGCTACGTCCGGTAGCGATTGTCTCTTCATGCTCAATCACATTAAACCAGGCGCGAATCTTGGTACGGGTTCGTGAGCTGACTGTAAAACCAGGAGTAAGCCAGTCACGCGATGGCCCGGCATCCATGTTTTTTGTTGTAATAATTTCAACCGTTTGCCCGCTTTTTAAAGGGACATTCAGTGATACCATGACACCGTCAACCCGCGCTCCACGGCAACGGTGCCCGACATCAGTATGAACCTGATAGGCAAAATCAATAGGCGTCGCCCCTTTTGGTAAATCAATAACCCGTGCATGCGGCGTCAGCACATAAATCCGGTCATCAAGCGTTGTCGCCTTGATTTTCTTGACCCAGTCGCTGTGCACATCTTCTTGTTCTACAATGGAATCCGCTACTTCCGTTTTCCACGAAAGTAACTGGCGCAGCCAGGAAATCTTTTCATCATACTGTTGTGCCGTAAAATCGGAGCCGCCCGTTTCTTTGTATCGCCAGTGGGATGCAACACCGTATTCGGCAAAATTGTGCATCTCCTGTGTACGTATTTGCACTTCCAGTGTCTGGTTATCCTCCGCAATGACAATCGTATGCAACGACTGGTAACCGTTTGGCTTGGGACGTGAAATATAGTCGTCGAACTCCTCCAGGATCGGTGTCCACATCCTGTGAACGATATCCAGTACGGCAAAGCAGGTCTTGATATCCGCAACAATGATCCGAAGTGCCCGAAGATCATGCATTTGTTCAAAATTCAGCGATTTTCCGTGCATCTTGTTCCAAATGCTGTAAATGTGTTTGGGACGACCAGAAATGTCTGCTTTGATTCCAACCGCATCCAGCTCTTCCCTGACACGCTCGACGGCCCACTCAATGAAATTCTCACGTTCTGTCCGCTTTTCTTCCAGCTTTTTTGCGATGGCCGTATAGGCCTCAGGCTTTAGAAAACGAAATGACAGATCTTCCAGTTCCCATTTCATCTGCCATATGCCGAGCCTGTTTGCCAGCGGCGCATACAACTCCAATGTTTCACGGGCATACTGTTCACAGACTTCATTTTGTTTCTTGATTTCGGCAATGTAGCGTAAACCAGCGACCCTCGCGGCCAACCTGATTAGTACCACACGCATATCAGATGCCATTGCCAGCAGCATTTTCCGCAGAGTCTCTGCCTGATCTTTGCGGAACTGAGCCGCATTTTTACCGCTAACCTGCTGCTGAAGTAAACCACTGCTGATGTCCTTGAGCCTTAAGAGCTGTCGAACATTATCAACAAGATTGACAATATCCGCTCCAAAGCGGTTTTCAATTTTTCCCCATTCTTCAGGACTGATCTCAGGAAAAGGAAACAGCAAACCGGCAATACGGGTTTCCGAATCCGTATTCAAAGTCGCCAGAATAAGGCAAACCGTACTGACGAAATCAATGACAGGCTGCCCCGAATCGAGCTTTTTATTCCGATATGTTTCGATGGCAAACTCATACGTTTCCATAACCAGTTTGCCAGACTCAGGCGAGAGTCCCGCCGCAATTTTTTCCTTGATATTAATAAAGGTGATGGGTGAGGCCATATTCCGTATACCTGTCTTTTTCGTCTTTGTAATTCTTCAAAGAAACACTATAACAACCAGCCTATTATGACAAAGAATAAAAAGAGCAAAAGCCACAACAGTAACGCTCGCCATATCAGGCCGATTGTATTCTGGAAAAAACGGACAGAGGGCTCTTCACCTGGCTGGCTTTCTGTTTCGCCCTCTTCCAAATCGATGGCACTGATATCAATGGAAACGACTCTGGCTGCTTTTTCATCCGGCGCGCCTAGCCGTACACCCAGTGCGCCACCGCCTGCCGAAAGCAGCACACCGATATTTTTATTTTCCCAGCGGTCAGCAAAGTTGCGCCATGAAAAAATGGCATCTTCAAAATTACCCATTACGGCAAAACACATCGCTGTCAGTCTCGCCGGTATCCAGTCTATCCAGAAAAAAATGCGGGATGCAAAACGCCCAAAAGCCTCATGCTGGACATCCCTGTTTTCTGCCCAAGCCCGAACGAGATAGGCAGCCAATCTGTAAAATACAGCGCCGGCCGGCCCCAGAAAGGGGATCATAAACCAGAAAAACACGCCAAAAACATGCTGATGGGATGTCAAAAGCGCCCTTTCGATGGAAAGACGGATGATTTCAGGCGTTTCCATCGCACTGGTATCCCGTCCGCTCCATTCCGCCAGCAACTTTCGCGCCTTGACTTCATCACCCACAATCAAAGCAACCTGAATGGCTGAAAAATACTGGCTGTAATCCCTAAATCCCATGCACAAATACAGAATCAGGATATTGAAAATCAGCGCCAGAAAAGCATTGACATAAAGACAAACCCAATAGATGGCCAATACAGGCAAAGTTATCCCCAAAACCAGGGTGAACCAGCCGATCCTGCCGTGTTGCAGATGTCCCGCATTAAACCATGTCTCAACTTTATCAGCCAAAGCACGAACAGCCCCCAACACGGGATTACTCATCCGCATCGGTTTGAAATGATCAATGACAAGTGCAAAAAGAATCGAGAAAAAAATCATGGTAATTCCGAACAACACCTTAAGTTGCTACAATACCTCAGCATCCTGCCGGAATCAAACCCGGCCTTTTTGGATGGATTTCCGCACCAGCTTGCACAATCACGAGCCCGACGCATTTTTATGCCCGCATAAAATGGAACAGATTGCGCAATATACCTGCCGTGGCTCCCCAGATCATGTAGTGCTTATAAGGAATGGTGTAAACCGTCCGGCGACCGACTTCTGGAAATTCGGCAGAACGGCGCTCATAATGTGACCCGGTCATAAGATAGGAAAAAGGCACCTCAAACACTTCTGCGACTTCCATAGGATCGGTACGAATTACAAAGGGAGGGCGAACAATGGCTATAACAGGCGTAATGCGGTAACCGCTTCCCGTTCTATATTCAGGCAAAGTTCCTAAAATTTCGATCTGTTCGCGTTCAATTCCAACTTCTTCTTCCATTTCCCGCAACGCCGTTTCAATGCGGGATGAATCGGTCAAATCCACGCGCCCGCCAGGAAAGCTGATCTGCCCGGCATGGTCATGCAGATGGGCCGCACGGCGTGTCAGCATCAACCACAAATCATCTTCTTTTTTAGCCACAAGCGGAACCAATACTGCCGCAGGAACCCATTTGTTTTGTCCTTTTGCTATGAATTTCTCAAGCAAATCCTCCGGTTCCCATTTCAGAGGATTAGCAAAACGGTAACGCAACCACCCGACATTTAGCCTATCTGTTGACACAGCCGGTTCATCAGCGACTGAATCAATGGCAAAATTTTCGGGGTTCATACCCAGTTCAGCCACGTTTCCTCCTTAAATGCAAAAGGGGCACCGGTTGCGATGCCCCTTTTATCCGACACTAAAACCGGCTTATTCTGCTGCCTGCTTGGCAACCCGGCTGGGCAGTTTTTCCTTGATACGTGCGGATTTGCCTGAACGCTCACGCAAATAATACAGCTTGGCACGACGAACGTCACCACGACGTTTGACTTCAATCGAAGCGATTTGCGGCGAATATAGCTGGAATGTTCTTTCCACACCTTCACCGGATGAAATCTTGCGCACAATAAAGTTGGAATTCAAACCACGGTTGCGGCGTGAAATAACAACACCTTCATAAGCCTGCACACGTTTACGATTGCCCTCAACCACATTCACGTTGACAACGACCGTATCACCAGGGGCAAAATCGGGAATGGTCTTTCCCAGACGTTCTATTTCTTCTTTTTCAAGTTGTTGAATCAGATTCATCTTATCTCCTATACCATCATGCCAGCATATGGTCTCTATCCGGCTATCTTTTTTCTATCCGGAAAGAATATCTGACAGAGGATGGTTCATTATACAAAGCGAACTCGCGTTCATGTTTACTGCAAATTAAAAACTACATGTTACTACCTAAAAAACTCTCATCCATTTCTGAAAGTAAACCGGCTGAACGTGCTCTTTCCAGCAAATCCGGCCGTTTCCGACTGGTGACAAGCAACGCCTGTTCCCGCCGCCATTTTTCTATCTCAGCATGATGACCTCCCATCAAAACAGGAGGCACCGCCATATTCTCATATACCGACGGTCTTGTGTAATGCGGGCAGTCGAGTATACCTGAAACAAAACTATCCTGTATAGCGGACAGATCATCATGCAGGACACCCGGCAACTGCCGGATCATGGCATCCATCAAAGCCATCGCTGGAATTTCACCACCAGACAGCACAAAATCACCAATACTGATTTCCTCATCAACACAACGCGCTATCAGACGCTGATCAATCGCCTCATATCGCCCACACAACAAAATCAGGCCCGGCTTTTCTATCAACTCGACCACCCGCTTATGGGTTAACGACCTTCCCTGCGGAGACAGATAAATGACATGGGGCATTTCAATACCCATTGCCAGTTGGTGTTTCCTCGCTGCTTTTACAGCCTTCTCCAGTGGCTCTGCCAACATGACCATGCCCGGACCACCACCATAAGGCCGATCATCAACCGTCCGGTGCCGGTCTGTGGTGAAATCTCTGGGATTCCACAACTTGAGCGAACATTTTTTTTCCTCAAACGCCCGTCGGGTAATACCTGATTCAGTCAAGGCTAAAAACATTTCAGGAAAAAGCGTGATCACGTCAAACTGCACCACACCTCCTCCGAAAACTGGCCATGCCCGACAGCCATTTAATAATCAAGCTCCCAATCCACTGTAATCGTCGCTGCTGCCAAATCAATTTTGCCAACAAACTTGTCGATAAAAGGAATCAGCAATTCACGGCGCTTTCCAGCGTTTTCTGCCATTTCAGCCGCATCAACCCGCAAAACCTGATGTACACCGTTATCCATCAGATCATGTACCGTACCTAACTGCTCTCCACGGAGATTAACTACTTTGAGGCCAATCAGATCAACCCAGTAAAACTCGTTTTCGTCCAACTGAGGAAAAAGACTGCGGGAAACACGGACCAGCGTTCCTTTTGCCGCCTCAGCATCCTCACGAAATTGGATTGTTGAAAGGCGCGCCAGCACTTCATCGGCATGCAGACGGGTCCTTAGCGCCTTCACATTGTGAAGCACCGGTTTATCCAACCACCATTCCGTAACGGTCAAAAGGGTTTCCGGATCGCCAGAATATGGCCGGATACGCACCCATCCCTGAACCCCGTATGCACCGGTTATCTGAGCAACCGTAATCAGATCGTCAGGTACTTGACTGTCTATTGCCGTTTTTTCGGCTAATTTATGCGGCCTGCTTTTGATTTTCACGAACCAGGCGCTCAACAGTAGCGCTCAGTTTTGCGCCAACACCCTGCCAGTATGCCAATCTATCGGCTGCGATATTCAGCCCCTTCTCATTTTCGGCGGCAAAAGGGTTGTATGTACCAATACGCTCGATAAAGCGGCCATCACGGCGGCTGCGTGAATCAGCAGCGACAATTCTGTAAAAAGGACGCTTTTTGGCGCCTCCACGTGCTAAACGAATAACGACCATAATCTTCCCAAAAAAAGTTCGTACGGAAAATTTTGAGATTATATCTCAAATTCGGATAAAAACCATAGAAAATGCAAAGCAGGATCAAATATCCTGATTCTACTGGCATCCTGCGAAGATAACGGGCACGACCCAAGTAAAAAAACAGCAGAAATCAGCCTTCCTTTGTTACGATCAGCTTTTGGTACAGATTACCGAAATAGGTTGTTTTACCGGTAATTTTATATTTTACATCGCTCGGAAAATAGTGTGTCAGTTCGTGGCGCCACATATCCATAGCAAAAGGCTCAAATAAAAGAAATACCAGACGCTGCCATAACCGAAGCGGATGCAGGTTATTCGGGCGATGAAACTCGACCAGCACTAATTTGCCGCCTGGTTTCAGAACCCGTAGTGCTTCAGAAAATGCCAGCCGACGCCGGTCTTCCGGCAATTCGTGCGGCAGAAAAAACATGAGTACCGCATCGTAACTGTTATCCGGACATTGCAGTGACGTAGCATCACATTGAAACACCCTGATCCGCTCGTCCGGTAATTTCAGTTTCCTGCCTGTTTTTTCCAGCTGGATCTGCAACACATCAATCAGGTCAAAATGCGCAGCAACACCAAGCTGCTGCTGCAAACGCGGCACAAGCTGTCCGTATGCGTTGGAAATTTGAAGCATCGTTCCCGTTATCGGCTTGGGGAACTCTTCCAGAACGGCGTTGACGAGGCGGGTGTAATTGCCGAGCAAAATGAAATTGATGAGAAAATCACGATCCCAGAACCAGACGGCAAGCGGATGCTCGTATGCCCACCAGTAAATCTTCCGCAAATAATCCGGTGTCTCAAGCGGTACAACCGGTGCATGAAAGTCTGGAAGCGAAACGCCTGATGTGACTGTCTGGGTCTGTTTCTCCACCTTCATTTTTTCACTCCATCCCTGATTTTTTATCAGACAAAAAACGACCTGCTGATATTTCCTTCATTTCCTTTGAGACATATCGTTACCCTTATCTCAAATTTATAGATTCTACTCTTTTATTCATGAACAGGTAACTTGCCCACAACAATATTGCTTTCATGCAACTTGTTTGCACATATTGTCCCCTCAGGACATAATTGAAACTGATGACTTCGATTTGCAGAATAAATTAATAGATCGAAAACAAGACGTGACGATGTATCAGGAGGAATTTGTATTTTTGTTTGATACACCTATCCTGGAAAGAAGTGATGACCGCTGTTTTTGAATAACCTATCAGCATGGGAAACAACGGATGAACGATTCAAAACCTGTACCTGCCCCGCGCTATTTTGCTGTCATTAATGCCGGCTCTTCCAGCTATAAGTTTTCCTTGTTTGAGGAAATGGACGATAATAGGCTGGAACGGCGAACTTTTGGCGAAATAGAGGGCGTCGGCAGTCACGAACCGTATTTCATCGCCCGGGATAGCAACCGCAAGATTCTCAGCCAGCACAGTTGGGGAACCAACCTGCCGAGCAATACCCTTCTTGAATTTTTGATTGACTGGATAGAGGCGCACCTCTCCCCAAACAAGCTTCGCGCTGTGGGTCATCGGATGGTTCATGGTGGTCCTGATTTTTTGGAACCGACGCTGATTACGCCGGAAATACTAAAGCGGTTGCAGCGGCTGATTCCGCTTGCGCCGCTTCACCAGCCCAGAGTATTGAATGTCATCAATTCCCTTTCCAAACGCGATCCTGATTTGTGCCAGGTCGTCTGTTTTGATACTTCTTTCCACCAGACCAACCCCTATATTTCCCGCCTCTACGGCATCCCTGGCCATTTGACCGAAAAAGGGATTGTGCGATACGGATTTCACGGCCTTTCCTATGAATACGTGATTGACGAATTGCGGCAGATTGCTCCGGAAAATGCTCGTGGCCGCACCATCATTGCCCATCTGGGCAGCGGCGCAAGTATGTGTGGCCTCGTCAATGGTAGAAGTGTCGCCAGCACGATGGGGTTTTCCACACTGGATGGGCTCGTCATGGGAACGCGTACCGGCACACTAGATCCTGGTGTCATCCTGTACCTGCTTCAGCATGAGAAGATGACGGTTGATGAACTGGAAACGATGCTATACAAAGAATCCGGTCTTCTGGGTGTATCCGGTATTAGCCCGGATATGCGGGACCTGCTGACAACAGGTAATCCGGCATCCCGAACGGCACTGGATCTTTTTGTCTATCGCGTCGCACGTGAAACCGGTTCGCTGGCAGCCGCGTGCAAGGGGCTCGATACGTTTGTTTTCACTGCCGGTATTGGTGAGCGCTCTCCCGAAATCCGGCTGGCAATATGCAAGCAACTCGGTTGGCTTGGCATTGAAATTGATGAGGAAGCCAACCAGGCCGGACACATTCGCATCAGCAAACCCGACAGCCGCGTTTCGGTCTGGATTATTCCGACTTTTGAAGAACTGATGATCGCACGGCATGGTGCTCGCATATCCGCCATGTGCACTGCTTAACAAGGTTGGCTACGTTTTTCCGGCCAGTTCCTGCAAGGGCCATCTGGGACGCACGGTAAAAGTATAATCCTTTTTTGCCGAGGCCGGATCGTTCATGATACGCATTGCGCCTGCAAATGCAATCATTGCGCCATTATCAGTACAAAATTCCATCTCAGGGTAATAAACACGGAAGTCCTTTTTCTTCGCCATCGCATTGAGTTTTGCCCGTAACTGCCGGTTGGCCCCTACCCCTCCTGCAATTACCAGTCGGTTGAATCCGGTTTCTTTCAATGCCAGCATACACTTTGCCGTCAGCACATCAACAATCGCATCAACGAGCCCGCGAGCAATATCCTGTTTTTTCTGTTGATCCAGCCCGTCACCATCTTTCCTAACGGCTGTCAGCACTGCCGTTTTCAAACCGGAAAAACTGAAGTTCAGATCTTTTGAATGCAACATAGGGCGGGGCAATGTGTATTTTTCAGCATTTCCTGTTTCAGCCAGAAGCGAAATTTCTGGACCGCCCGGATAAGACAGGCCCAGTAGCTTGGCGGATTTGTCAAAGGCTTCCCCGGCAGCATCATCGAGTGTTTCACCCAGCAGAGTATAGCGGCCCACGCCATCAATCCGCATCAATTGGGTGTGTCCTCCCGAAACCAGCAGCGCCACAAAAGGAAATTCGGGCGGATCAGATGATAATCGCGGAGAAAGCAAATGCCCCTCAAGATGATGAATACCGATAACAGGCACATCCAGTGCCATAGCCAGACTGCACGCAACTGAAGCGCCTACCAACAGCGCCCCCGCAAGACCAGGCCCCTTTGTATAGGCAATGGCATCAATATCGGACTGAGCGATGCTGCTTTCTTTCAATGCCTGTTCTAAAAGCAGGATAATCCGGCGAACGTGGTCGCGCGACGCCAGTTCCGGCACAACACCACCGTATTCTGCGTGCAGCGCAATTTGCGAATACAAAGTATGTGACAAAAGCCCTCGCTCGGTGTCATACACGCCAACCCCGGTTTCATCACAAGACGTTTCGATGCCCAGAACAATCATAAAGCTGCACCAGCTAACAGTGAAAAAATTTCTTAAAATAAAGATGTAAGTGTATTCTAATTCATTGACAGGTATATTTTTAACTGATTATAATAATTGTTTGTCGGGTCGTTAGCTCAGTTGGTAGAGCAGCGGACTTTTAATCCGTTGGTCGCAGGTTCGAATCCTGCACGGCCTACCAGTTGCACAAAAAGCATCCTTTTATGGGTGCTTTTTCTTTTTCTGCAATATTATTCCTACCCTTCATTTTCTTTTCACCGGTTTGCCGGAATAAGCTTTTCATTTTTCATCAACTTTGCAAACAACCTGCTATTCCTGAAAACAGCAGGCGGTTTTTGTTTCATCCGAAAAAACAGGATAGCCCCATCATCTAATATCCAGCCGTTTCAAGAAAAACGTTACCCTTTCCAGCGTCAACACCTATGCCGGAATGCGATTTGATAAAAAAGAATACGCATAAAACCATAAAGAATCCGGTAAATCTGTCGTTTAAAAATAAAAAGTTTTGCCTGTGCTGTCTTTCTTCACAGACAAACATGGCAAACAAAAGGAAAAGAAAGGAGCCAGATCATGCAAATAGCGGATACGTCATCAGCCACCACGATGCGCCGTACTAACGGGTATACTTCTGAAATGACATCTGGCGCCGTCACTGCTGTTCAGGAGTCCAAAGCCTCTTCTGCGGACAGCACAACCGTTAAACTTTCCGGCAAAGCGATGGATCAGTATGCCGCAGATCAAAACAACGCCGCTATTAAAAATGAAACCTCTCAAAGCCCTATCGAGCAGGCTGGGCAAGAAACAGCAGAAAAGGCAAGCAGTAGCGTAACCGGTGGATCAGATTCGATTACCGAAATATTGGAGCGCTTGCAGGCATTGCTAAAGGAAGCACAAGAACGCCTCAAAATCGCCCTACAGCAAATGACCCAGGCAATGGCTGAAATGCAAAATGCCGGAGATGAATCACAAAAAATGGCCGCCATGATGAAAGTTCAGGCGGCACAAATACTGGTCATCGGCGCACAGGGCGAAGTTTTGGAAATTTACACCCAGATCAACAAAATCCTGGAAGAACAGCAAAAACAGACCAAAGGAACCGGTAGCGGCGGCTGACCTGAAAGGAAGATCAGAACCCGAGCGACTCCCCGACCAGGATAATCTTTATCCTGCCCCTTCTTCGGGACATCCGGGTTTCCACAATGCTTGAGCAAATACTATCATCGGTTTTGCAGTCAAAGCAGCTGCCGCCGGTCGCGCAAGGCGTCATCATCCTTTGCCCCAACGCGAGGACACGCTGGACATTAATAGGCGCTGCGATATTTCTCGCCCGGATTCTTGCCGCTTCCAGCGTCTTGCATACTTTATTCATCCCCACGACAGCGACAATACTTTTGGGGCCAAAAGCAATGGCAGCCACACGATTGCCGACATTATCCACGTTGACCAGGATGCCGTCTTCGCTGACGGCATTAAAGCTGGTCAGATAAGTGTCACACAAAAGCGACTGCCGCATGACCTCCACTCGCTCGCTTGTGCTCTTTGCCGTATCACGGTCAATGACGGCATACCCGTTTTGCCGGATGCGATCAACCAACCCTATCTCCTGGATCGTGACAGAACCGCCCCACGACACGCGATCGGATGAGGGAATAAGCGACAGGGCCATATCCACCGCCTCGTCGGCCGTTTCGCAATACCACGCGTCAAATTTTCGCTCCTGAAGATTCTTTATAAGCCGCTTTGACAATACACGGTTTCTTTGACGGACAGGGTCCTCTTTTTCCTGCATATTTGCCTCCCTCTCAACGTGGATAACTTTTACCCGGACCATACCAGCAGAGATAGCTTACTATTTCCCAGCCCGCGTCCGCAATATTTTTGCGCAAAAAACACCCCCCCTATAAGAAAAAACCGCCGGCAAACGCAAGCGGTTTTTTCTGTCCCACAACATGGATGAACGGTTAATGTTCGGTTGCCCCTGCCGCACCAATGCCCGTCACGGATCGGATATATTGCAGCTTAAACCCGACCTGATCCCTTCTTGCTTGCATAGACCTGTCGGCAAGCGATACCAATATCGCTACAATAAAGGCAACAGGAATGGTAAAGATCGCCGGGTTGCTATAAGGGAAAACAGGCGATGAATAGCCCAGTACAGACACCCATATTGATGGGCCCAGGATAATCAGGGCCACTGCCAAAAATAAGCTCAAAAAGCCGCCAATGACGGCTCCCCGCGTTGTCAGGCCCTTCCAGAACATGGCCAAAGCCAGAATAGGAAAGTTAGCCGAAGCAGCAACAGCAAACGCCAGCCCCACCATGAACGCCACATTCTGGTTTTCAAAAGCGATTCCCAGCACAACAGCGATCAATCCCAAAGCGACGGTAGTTACACGCGAAACCCGCATTTCCTCTTGTGGATTGGCTTTACCTTTCTTGATAACTGACGCATAAAGATCGTGGCTAACCGCAGATGCTCCCGACAAAACCAATCCGGAAACCACCGCAAGAATGGTTGCGAATGTAACGGCAGAAATAAACCCGAGGAAAGCATTACCGCCAACCGCCTTTGCCAGATGAACCGCAGCCATGTTACTCCCGCCAATCATTTGGATGGTTGCGCGGCCTTCAACAAGAAGCGTTTGAAAATAGTGGGGATCATTCGTCAGTAAAATGATGGCTCCAAACCCGATGATAAAAGTCAGGAGATAAAAATAACCAATAAAACTGGTTGCAACAAATACAGATTTCCGTGCTTGCTTAGCATCCGGCACCGTGAAAAAGCGCATCAGAATGTGCGGCAAACCCGCTGTACCAAACATTAAGGCCAATCCGAGGGAAAGACTTTCAACCGGGTTCTTGATCAGCCCGCCGGGACTCAGGATAGCGCTTCCCTTATCATGAATGGCAACAGCCTGCCGAAACAACCCTTCAAAGCTGAAATTAACCGATTTGAGTACCATGAAAGCCATAAAAGTCGCGCCTGCCAATAACAGGATGGCTTTGATTATCTGCACCCAGGTCGTCGCCAGCATCCCGCCATACAGGACATAAACGACCATCAGTACGCCGACAATCAAAATGGCGTAGGTATAACTTAATCCGAACAACAGCTCGATTAATTTGCCGGCCCCCACCATCTGGGCAATCAGATATATAAGGATGACCAGCAAAGAAGCAATGGCCGAAAAAATACGGACAGGTTTTTGCTTGAGACGGTACGCAATCACATCGGAAAAGGTAAATTTCCCAAGATTGCGCAAACGCTCGGCAACCAGAAACAAAACAATCGGCCAACCGACAAGAAAGCCCGTTGAATAAATCAGACCGTCATAGCCTGTCGTAAAAACCATGGCGGAAATACCCAGAAAAGAAGCCGCAGACATAAAGTCCCCTGCAATCGCAAGACCGTTTTTAAACCCGCCTATACCACCTCCAGCTGTATAAAAATCGGTTGTGGACTTGTTTTTCTTCGACGCCCAATACGTAATCAGCATCGTCGCCATGACAAAAACCAAAAACATCAAAATCGCCGTTATATTGAGCGGTTGTTTTTCTACAGGGCCTGTCAGGGCATCAGCATAGGCAACCGGACTGAAAGAAACCAGAAGCAAAATAATGAACTTATCCATTATTCCCCTCCCTCAATATCATGAATCACCTTTTGGGTTACCTCATCAAATTTCTTGTTCACCTTTCTGACATAAATGCCTGTCAGAATAATTGAAAACAAGATAATTCCTATTCCGGCATAAATGCCGATCGTGATTGCCGAGCCTGCAACAAGCGGGCGGCTGAAAAATTCCGGGTTTATCCCGATATACAAAATGTATGCGACATAAACCGCAAACACCAGAAAGGAAAAAAACCAGCTTATCCTGTTTTTTTCCATTTCCATTTTTTTAAAATCCGGGTGCTGAAGCACCAGGTTCATTGAAGATTTATTCATATCCTTTTTTCTTTCTAAAAAAACTGTTCCTATTTCTGATATCAAATCAGATGAACATTTTTCAATTTGATTGGTTCTTTATCTAAAGACATCAACCATAAAACAAGCACGGCCTCGCAAAGAAAGGAGGACATAACAGCAAAAACAGCCAGGCTACACGGCTGAACCTGTTCAAGAAGAACGATGCTTATTGTGTAATTGAATCTCCGGATACAGAGGAGCGAACGGCATGCCCCCCTTTTCCAGCCCTGCTTTCATGATCCGTTCAGACCATTAACTCAGGGCATGCTTCTGAACGTGCCGCTACGATAGGGATAGTCGTCGGCAGTTAAGAGTGGAAAGCAGCACATTGTTGAATGCTGATTCGCAAAGATAAGATGCGGTATCGTTAATACCAAAACAAATGCAAGCCACGTCCGTCGCTTCGTGGTTGCCGGACATAATGGGTTTTACTTGCTTTTTCATGTTTACATAGCCTATGTCAGGTTTTAAAAAACGGACATCTTGCGCCGAGGATGGAGGCACAAAGGCATGGACAACCCGTAGGTCAGGCTGCGCCCGTCATAAGCTTGATAAATTATATTGATAATACAAAAAATACGAAATCATTATATTGCTACTTCTTAAATGAAGCAACTTTCGTAAAACCATCCGTAGATTGGAGAGAAAAAAGTAAAGTGATATGATGCGCGGATGCAAAGGCCAATATCATCAAAACACGGGAAGATTATCCCGCACGAAAAAAAGAACCAGGCGCATCATGTTTCATCCAGCCACCTGCTGATAACATGCCAGCATCGGAAATAAGGAATAAGCTGACATGAATATTCTTGTAACAGGCTCTGCCGGTTTCATCGGTGCTGCGCTGACACTGCGTCTTCTGGAACGGGGCAACATCGTTATCGGCCTGGATAATCACAATGATTATTATGACCCAGCGTTAAAAGAAGCGCGACTTGCGCGTTTTGCAGCACATCCTAATTACACCCACATTCGCATGGATCTTGCTGACCGTGCCGGCATACAAAGTGTTTTTGCGCAGCATCGTCCTCAACGTGTCGTGCATCTAGCTGCCCAGGCCGGTGTCCGCTATTCCATCGAAAATCCACTAGCCTATATTGATAGCAATATTGTCGGTTTTGCTCATATTCTGGAAGGTTGCCGCTGGCATGGCATAGATCATTTGGTCTATGCCAGCAGCTCAAGCGTTTATGGCGCCAACACAACCATGCCTTTCTCGGTTCACGATAATGTAGACCATCCGCTCAGCTTTTATGCCGCAACCAAAAAAGCTAATGAATTAATGGCCCATTCATACAGCCACCTATACCGGCTACCCACAACCGGCCTGCGGTTTTTCACTGTGTATGGCCCATGGGGACGTCCCGATATGGCGCCCTTCCAGTTTGTCCGTGCGATCCTTGAGAACAAACCGCTGAAAGTTTTCAACTACGGCCATCACCGCCGGGATTTTACCTATATTGATGACATCGTTGAAGGTGTCATCCGTGTTCTTGACCGTCCGGCTCAAGGCAACCCCGCATGGTCAGGAAATCACCCGGACCCGGCAACCAGCACCACTCCCTGGCGGGTTTACAACATCGGCAACAGCCAGCCCGTACAACTCATGGATTACATCGCGGCATTCGAGGAAGCACTGGGCAAAACCGCCGAAAAAGAAATGCTGCCCCTCCAGCCCGGCGATATGCCGGATACCTATGCCGATGTATCCGACTTGGAACAGGAATTTGGCTACAAACCCCATACGCCTGTCAAGGAAGGCGTCCGCCGTTTCGTCGAATGGTACCGTCATTATCACGGTGTCTGAGAAAAGAAAAAACTGGCCTGAGTAAAAGGTTGGCTGTAAACATATAACTTGACCAAAGCTCCATAAAATAATTACTTCAGTTTTCTTGTACTTCTACAATTAATGCACTGGCAAAGATTGCACAAATCGCAATCGGTATTGCAAAACAAGGACAGGATGTAAAAGTCATTGTCGCCAAGGAAAAATATAAAACCGACACCATAAATCATTTTGCGATGTTTTTCGCAGACTCTTTATTTAGCACAATCAATCAATATGATCTCAATCGAACTGATTTTTTCGCTGTACTCAAGATCATCAGCTATGCGCAGTTTGGGAATTTGGTTGCCATGTCGCAGACAAAGCTTGCCAAAGACATTGGAATAGATAAAGCAAACATGTCCCGCGTCATGAAAATTTAGGCATCCCGCCGAACGTAGTAACAGCAAGGATGAAAAAGCAGGCACTACGCCCCCTCCGGCTTTTTAGATTGACGACTCTATTGGCTGAAAATAATGGTTAGGCGGGTAGCCGTATGCCTCTGGCAAATAGCGGTTCATCCGGCTTACCGGATGAACCTAAGAAAACCGCAGTGCGATCCACCGTTACCGGAACTGTGCCGCATCGCGCATGAAGCATATGTAATCTGAAGAGAACCCCATACATCAGGGTGATGCTTAGCCTTACTTTTTGAGGAATTCCGTTCCATCAATAATCAACTTGTTTCCCTCCTGCTTGAACTTACTTGTAACACGCTTACCGATGGCATTAGTGAAGATCAATTTACCATCTTTAATTTCATAAGAACTTTCCTTCTTCACACCATAACCAGCAAATGTAAGTTTGTCCCCAGAAAAACTATAGGACTCTCTGCCTTTTTTATCAACATAAGTACCGTTGAGGGCATCGGCACTGTAAGCGCTACCCCCGCAAACTATCAGAGTCAATGCCATGACAGCACTGATGAATGAGATTACCAATGATTTTTTCATAATGAAATCACTCCATTTCATAATAAGTTGTAGTGTTGATGGTTGGCCGCATAAAATAGCATCATGCTTTGAAAAACACAAGGCGGCAGGAGCCGGGGCGGGAAGTATTCATGCCTTTGGAGCAAAGCCCCAGCTTACCCCTCCGGGAAAAATCATGCCCAAAAAATTCCCTTCCCATACCATGTCTAAAAAATTCTCAGGGATCGAAAGAGCTTTTGCTAAGTACTGAGACAGATGCTGAGGGGGCGTGGTGCTTGAGTTTTATGCTTACGGCTCCTGCCTGCCGGAGGCAGGTGAGCAGGTAGGAGTATCTTTTGGATTCCCGTTCTTGACGCGCGATTCGCTGTGAGATTAAAAAAGACTCACGAAAATACCCATCATAATCAAAAAAATACAAAAAAGGACTCACGATTTTTCGTAAGTCCTTGATTTTTCTGGTTGCGGGGGCAGGATTTGAACCTACGACCTTCGGGTTATGAGCCCGACGAGCTGCCAGACTGCTCCACCCCGCGTCTGTAAGTATGAGATTATAACAATTTTTTCCTTATATGACAACCCGTCGGAAAAAACGGGACCATTCAGATAGATCAAAAATGATAAAATGAATATATGGCTTACTCTCGCTAGAGGATTTTTTTGTCCTTACTCTATTATTCTAATTACTGGTTTTCGCAATGAAATTTTGTTCACAATGCGCTCATCCTGTCATTTTTGATATTCCACCAGACGATACCCTGCCACGACATATTTGCCCAAGCTGCAAAACGATTCATTACAAGAATCCCAAGATCGTGGTTTGCACGATTCCTTTCTGGAAGAAAAAGCAGGAAATTTCGATCCTGCTGTGCCGCCGCGCTATTGAACCCCGGCAAGGTTATTGGACGCTGCCCGGCGGATTTATGGAAAATAATGAAACAACCCGGGAAGCCGCTTTGCGGGAAACTGAAGAAGAAGCCGGGGCCGACGTGATTGTGCATGACTTGTTTTCCCTGATGAACCTGCCGACCGTCCAGCAGGTTCACCTGTTTTATCTTGCCGAATTGCAAAGCCTTTCCTTTGCGCCCGGCCTGGAAACACTGGAAACACAAATGTTTACCGAAAAAGAAATCCCCTGGAATGAAATCGCTTTCACCAGCACCCGGCAGGCTCTTGAACTGTTTTTCGCTGATCCGGAAAAACCGCTTAACGGTCACGGACGGCTACATGCACTGGATTTGACAAGACTCTTTTATCCAACTTGATGCCGAAAATATTTGTAAGAAAAACCTTCCAGCAATTATGATGCTGGCTATATTCCGAATGTAAAAGGAGATTTTTTCTATGGCGACTTACCCTCTTTTTGTCAGTTATGGCTGGTTGCCAGATGACGGTACGCAACGGCTGTACGGCCTGCTCGAAAATTACAGGATTCGCCACGTACCGGATTTCGCCTACCAGCTTTTCAGCGTCTCCAAGGATGACCCCGTCCAGCAGCTGCCGTCGAAAAAAGCGCTTGCTATGGCGATTGAGGAAAAAATGCGGCCCTGTTCGTGCCTGCTCATCCTGACCGGCGTTTTTAAGGAGTACAAACGGTGGATTGATCTCGAACTTGATATTGCCAAAAAGCTGAAAAAACCGGTTATTCTGGTTGAAGCCGCTGATCCCAAACACACCACAGACAAAGAAAAACGGGCTGCAAAAAAAATCGTGAAATGGGATTTTAAAGAACTGGGCGAAGCCATTGAACAGGTGAGTTAGCCTCATTTTTGCCGTCTGATTCATCATCGTTTGTGTTATTCCTGCAAAAAGGTATCTCTCCTCTTCTCCAATCGCTCTTCTGTTAAAAACGGATAGTAATGTGATTCCCTGGCTGGAACCGAAAGACCCTTTTCCTGATGTTTCCTTTGCACTGCCTAAATCCAGTGGTGCTGGCGGATTGCTGGCGGCCAGCGCAACGCTCTGGCCGGATCGGATTCTTGAAGCCTACAGAAAGGGCATCTTTCCCTGGTTTTCCACTGGCCAGCCGGTTCTCTGGTGGAGCACCGATCCGCGCATGGTATTGCCAACCGGCCGTTTTATTGTCTCCAAAAGCCTGAGTAAGAAACTGAACCAGGTCAAAAAAAGCATGTTATCCGGCGGACAATGGCAGATTCGTTTTGACTCGGCTTTTGACGCTGTCATGCACGCCTGTGCCGCCCCTCGAAAGCGTGACCCCGGCACATGGATTTCAGAGGAAATGATTGAATGCTATGCCCGCCTCCATAAAATGGGCTTTGCGCACTCTTCCGAGCTCTGGCTGGATAATGAACTGGTGGGAGGCGTGTATGGCGTCTCGATCGGAAAGATGTTTTACGGAGAATCGATGTTTTCCAAAGTCAGTGACGCTTCCAAAATTGCCTTGGCCTGGCTTGTTTGGTTCCTTCATCAAAATGGGGTTATGCTAATCGATTGCCAGCAGGAAACAGCCCATCTGGCATCGCTCGGCGCTATTTCCATTTCAAGAAAAATCTTTTCAACCCACCTGGCCGAAACCATTGACCAGCCTCCGGTTACCGACTGGATTCCCTGCACTCCGGAATGGTTTTAGTACCGGTTGCTCTATTTAAAGAAAAACTTCATGTCCTTTCAGTTACAATAATCACATCCTGTATCAAGCACCTGTATTTTGATCGCTTTTTGTTTCTAAAACGGCTTATTTCCTTATTTCAATTGGCAGGCTACTCCCATGATGGAAAAATTAATGTATGCGTTCGTTCGTCCGATTCTCTTTTCAATGGACCCGGAAAACGCGCATGAATTCACCATGAAATCGCTCAAGCTGGCCGGCGCAACAGGCCTGTCCCGTCTGAATCCGAAAGTACCGGATTCACCAAGAACGGTTATGGGCATCACTTTTCCCAACCCGGTCGGCCTCGCTGCCGGATTGGATAAAAATGGTTCATCGATTGATGGCATTGCCGCGCTTGGTTTTGGATTTATTGAGCTGGGAACGGTTACACCGCGCCCTCAGCCAGGCAATCCCAAACCCCGCATGTTTCGTATCCCTTCAGCAGAAGGCATCATCAACCGCATGGGGTTTAATAATGCCGGCGTGGACGTCTTAGTCAAGAACGTACAAGCCTCGCGATACTTTCGTCATAAAGAAGGTGTATTAGGACTCAATATCGGGAAAAATGCGGATACGCCAATTGAACGGGCTGTGGAAGACTATCTGATCTGTCTGGATAAAGTCTATCCGGTTGCTGATTATATCGCCATCAATATTTCTTCTCCGAACACCAAAGACCTGCGACAACTTCAGGGAAAATCTGAGCTTGATAGTTTATTATCCCAAATCAAAGATGCACAAAAGCGCCTGGCGGATACTCATTCCAGATACGTTCCACTGGCTCTGAAAATTGCGCCCGATATGGATGATGAACAGATCAAAAGTATTGCGGCCATACTGCTGAGATACGGTATTGATGGTGTTATTGCTACGAATACAACGATTCGGCGCGATCTTATTAAGGACCTGCCGCATGCGGAAGAAACCGGAGGATTATCGGGAGCGCCTGTAAGAGATTTGTCAACTCATGTTATCCGGCAATTAAAAAGCGAACTGGGAGATGAAATTCCTATTATCGGTGTTGGCGGAATCATGAATAGCATGGATGCAAGGGAAAAAATAGAAGCTGGCGCATCTTTGGTACAGTTGTTGACCGGCATCGTATATAGAGGACCTGCTTTGATTAGGGAATGTGTTAAGGCACTCCGTTAGCGGTTTGATGCTGTTGCCGTACCATTCATTTTAAAGAGTTGGCGGACTATGCAAAAAATACCTTTGGGTACAAGTGGATTGTGTGTTTCAAAGCTCTGCCTGGGAAGCATGACCTTCGGTGCCCAGAATACGGAAGCGGAAGCGTTCAGCCAACTCGATTATGCGATTGAACGCGGCATTAACTTTATTGACACCGCTGAGGGTTATCCGGTTATGTCAAACCCGGAACACCAGGGAACCAGTGAAACCATCATTGGGAACTGGCTCAAAAAAACCGGGAATCGGGACAAAATTATCCTGGCGACCAAAATCATTGGCCCATCCCGTAATCTTACCTGGATACGCAGGGGTACAACTGATCTGAATGAAACCAGTATTCGCGAAGCTGTGGAAGGCAGCCTAAAGCGGTTGCAGACGGATTACATCGACCTGTACCAATTGCACTGGCCCAGCCGTAATGTACCGATTTTCGGACAAAGCATTTTCAATCCCCAAGCCGAGCGCCCTTCTGTTCCCATTGAAGAAACATTAACCGCACTGGACAAATTAATAAAAGAAGGCAAGATTCGCCACATTGGCGTATCCAATGAGTCCGCCTGGGGCATCTGCGAATACATCAAGCAATCTGAAATGAAAGGCTTGCCCCGGATTGTTTCTATCCAAAATACGTATAATTTGACCAATCGCCACTTCGAGATTGGTCTGGATGAAGTATGTTTTCGGGAAAATGTGGGATTACTTGCATACAGCCCCCTGGCGTTCGGCCAGTTGACCGGCAAATATATAGATGATCCGGCATCACTCGGCAGACTCACCGTTTTTCCGGTTTCATGGACACCGCGTTATCTGCGCCCGGCTGTTTTAGAGGCCGCAAAACGATATGTGACACTGGCACGTGACAATAATATGTCGCCGGCACAAATGGCGCTTGCCTGGTGTTACTCCCGATGGTTTATTGATTCGACCATCATCGGCGCCACACGTCTGGAATATTTGAAAGAAAACATTGACGCCCTCTCCATCGTCCTGCCTGATGAAATCCTCGATGGTATTGATACCATCCACGCCACCATTACGAATCCGGCCATGTAAAAAAAACCGCGCCTTTAGCCTGCTAATAGGCATACCGGGCGCGGCAGAACAAGAAATATGCAACAACTATAATGCAACCGCTGCGGAAAAACTTTTGATTGGGACTGGCGGCGGCAATGGCATAGCCGCATCTGCTACGGTTTCATCTTCACCCGTGATCCCAAGTATTTCATTTTGTTTCATCAGCCAGTCACGCAATGGCCCTGTTACCGGCAAACCGGATATTTTCTTGGAAACAGACAGATTAACTGTCAGCAGAATCAGTATCTTGGAAAACGGAATGTCAGGAAAATGATCCAAAAAAAGATTCAAAAATGAACGGGATTCCAGCACCCATAACGCCTTGCGGCTGCTTATATACTGCAACACACTGGTAATGCTGTGACCACGACCAACAACGTCAAAAATGAAACGATTGAAATTCTTGTCGATAGCCTTAAAATCCAGCTCGTCCTCAACCATGATGCGTGAAAGGTAATACAGGCCAATAGCCAGCCTGAAAAAGCCGACAGCCTGTTCACGATTATTGCCAAACAGACAGATGTTAGTCAGCTTCTGCTTAACACTATCATCAAGCAGAAGATAGGAATAATAAGAATATTTTTTCATTTCCAACCTTTTCCCCGGTACCCCGGACATAAAAACTAAACCTGTTCCCTGTTTACGGCAGGAAATAATCAGACTTTAAGGCCCTTCCAATTTTAATGTTTTCTGAATTGCCGGATCGGTTGCGGCACATTGCCGGAAAGCCTGTAAAAATGGCCAAACCAGCTTCACACAGAAAAATACAGGGTAAAGCCGGAATTTCATTATTTTTCTTCCGACTTGAAAGTTGTCAAAATAGAACAAACATTGATACGATAACAATCTGTTTGCTTGCATTTTCCAGAGTGGAAACGGATTAGCAAAGCAGTTTCGGGACACCGGTTATCGTTCTATCCGGATATTCGGTTAATTGCTTTCATTTTTCCAGAAAATTCCCTGTTGAATCCGGTTAGGAGACTTTCCATGAAACGAATCATGTATCTTTTTGCCGTTATCGTATCCGGCGCATTGGTTTTATCCGGCTGTCAAAGCACGACTGCCAGCGGCATCACCGGTTCTTCGCGCAGCCAGTTTTTGCTGATCTCTTCCGAGGATGTTAATACCGGAGCCGCCCTAGCCTACAAGCAGGAAATCAATAAAGCCCGTTCGGCCAAAGCACTGGACACCAATGCAAGCTATACCAAAAGAGTCAATGCCATCTCCAAGCGTTTGATTGAACAGGTCGGTGTTTTCCGCCCGGATGCCAAGAACTGGAACTGGGAAATGCATGTGATTACCAGTAAATCCATTAATGCCTACTGTATGCCTGGAGGCAAAATTGCCGTTTATACCGGTATTATTTCGACGCTCAACCTGACAGATGACGAACTCGCCGCCGTAATTGGTCACGAAATAGCCCATGCGCTTCGCGAACACAGCCGTGAACAGATTTCACAACAGATAGCGAAAGATCAGGTCCTTTTAATTGGCGGTTCTTTACTGGGAATGGGATCAACCACACAGAATCTGGCAAATATCGCCAGCAAGTATGCCTTCTCACTGCCGTTTTCCCGCACTATGGAAACGGAATCGGACATTATAGGAATGGAATTGATGGCACGTGCCGGTTTCAATCCGGAAGCCGCCATTAACGTGTGGCGCAAGATGAATGCGCTTGGCAACGAAGCACCGCCAGAATTTATTTCAACCCATCCATCTGACAAAACCCGCATTGCCAACCTGGAAAAAGAACTGCCCAAAGTGATGCCATTGTATGAAGAGGCAAAGGCAAAAGGCGCCAAAAGTAACTGAGTAACGCCTATTCAGGCTGAACCATTTTCTGCCCGAAAAACAAAACCCTGCAATATCCGTTTAAAACGGCCGCAGGGCTTTGTCATATCTGAACCTAAAAAAGAACCTTTCAGGAAAAATTATTTTCCCCAGGAATCGCGCAATGTCACGATCCGGTTAAAAACCGGTTTACCTGGTTTGGAAACTTCCCGATCGGCAATAAAATAGCCATGGCGCTCAAATTGGAAACGATCTTCAGGCATGGCCGTCGCCAGTCCAGGTTCCAAATAAGCCGTAATGACTTCTTTGGCGTTCGGATTTAATGTCTCCCTAAAATCCCGGCCGCCGGCATCAGGATGCGGTTCGGAAAAAAGTCTGTCATACAACCGGACTTCTGCCTGAAAAGCATGATGAGCACTAACCCAGTGAATATTGCCTTTGACCTTGTAATTCGCGCTGCCAGGCGTACCGCTCTTGCTATCAGGAAAGTACACACAATGAACCGCGATGATATTGCCGCTTGCATCCCTATCGGCATGCGTGCACTCTACAACATAACCATAACGCAAACGCACCCGATTACCGGGAAAGAGACGGAAATAACCCTTTACGGGATCTTCCATGAAATCCTCATGCTCTATCCATAATTCCCTGCTGATAGGAAACTGGCGGTTGCCACGCTCCGGATAATGCGGATGAACCGGCGCCGAACACCTATCTTCCAGATTCTCAGGAAAATTATCAATGACGAGTTTCAATGGATTCAATACGGCAACGGCACGGGGCGCCTTGGAATCAAGATCATCTCTTAAACTGGCTTCGAGCGTTGCCATGTCAATCCAGCCATCCGATTTAGCCACACCAATCCGTTCACAAAAGAGCTGGATCGATTCCGGCGTATAACCGCGCCGACGCAGCCCGACAATAGTCGGCATGCGCGGATCATCCCAACCTTCAACAATACCTTCTTCCACGAGTTGAAGCAGCTTACGCTTGCTCATGATGGAATAGGTCAGATTCAGGCGCGCAAACTCATATTGATGGGGCAAAGGCCTGGCAAGAAAACCGCCAATCACCCGTCCATCAGGCAAATTCACGGTTTCAGCCAGACGCTCTAAAATCCAGTCATAAAAAGGCCGGTGATCTTGAAATTCAAGCGTGCAGATGGAGTGCGTAATCTGTTCCAGCGCATCCGAAATCGGATGTGTGTAATCATACATGGGATAAATGCGCCACCGTTCCCCAGTACGGTGATGATGCGCGTGGCGTATCCGGTAAATAACCGGATCACGCATATTCATGTTGGGTGACGCCATATCGATTTTTGCCCGAAGAACAAGCGCGCCATCCGGGAATTCGCCACTTTTCATTCGCCTAAACAGGTCCAGTGATTCAGCTACAGGACGATCCCGATAGGGTGAATTTTTGCCCGGCTCGGAAAAGCTGCCGCGTGTCGCCGCAATTTCCTCAGCCGTCTGATTGTCGACATAAGCATATCCCGCTTCAATGAGGTACTCGGCCATCACGTAAAGCGTTTCGAAATAATCGCTTGCATAATTCAAATAAGCCGTTTCATTGTATTGCCATGAAAAGCCAAGCCACTGCACGCTATCAATAATCGTGTCAACAAATTCCTGGTCTTCCCGTGTTGGATTGGTATCATCAAAGCGCAGGTGACAACGTCCCCCATAGTCTTTAGCCAAACCAAAATTCAAGCAGATCGATTTGGCATGCCCGATATGCAGATAACCATTCGGCTCGGGCGGAAAACGTGTGACGACATCCGGCGTGCCTAGCCGTTTATATGTACCTTTTTTATTATCCCGCTCGATAATGGCCCGCAGGAAATTCGAGTTTGAAGGTTCTGAGTGGCTGTTTTTGCTATCGTTGCTCATAAGCTGTCTATTAAAAAATATCGACATCATTGTACCGTAGCGTCCTTCTTCCGCACAAAAGAATCTTGTTTTCCTGTGTCAGAATCTTTTATATTTGATATAAAATAAACAACATATTTCATTCCATTTTCTATGAATCTGTCTTTTCCATCTGACCATGATCCGCATCGTTATTGCAGATGATCACACCATCATGCGTGAGGGATTAAAACGCATTCTTGAAGGCGTAAACGATATTCGTGTCGCAGGAGAATCCGTCGATGGCTCCAGTACCCTTGCTAAAGCACGGGAAGGCGGATTTGATGTTCTCTTGCTTGATCTCTCCATGCCGGGCCGCAACGGCATTGAGCTGATTCGCCAGATCAAGCAGGAAACACCCAAATTACCTATACTGGTTCTGACCATGTATGAAGAAGAGCAATATGCCGTTCGCGCCATCCGTGCCGGAGCGCTCGGTTATCTGACGAAGGAAAGCGCAGGCACCCAACTTGTCAGTGCTATCCGCCGGGTAGCATCAGGACGCCCTTATATCAGCATGGAGGTCGCTGAACAACTGGCCTTAAACATCATCGCGCCAGGGAATGAATTGCCTCACAAACTGCTTTCAAACCGTGAATTTGAGGTTTTCATTATGCTGGCAGCAGGCAAATCCATTACCGAAATAGCCGCCCAACTTCATCTAAGCGTCAAAACCATCAGCACACACAAGACCCGCATCCTGACCAAAATGCAGATGAACTCGCTTTCGGAAATGGTGCAATATGCCATCATGCATCATCTGCTTACCCCAATTGAGGGATAAAAAACCGGTTTTAGGCTTTTTTGCGGCCGATCTTGCTTTCCTTGCCTTTCACCAGATTATTGATATTCTGCGCATGCCGACCCAGCAGAAGAAAACTGATGACCGTAATGGCGACAAACTGGAGATCGAATCCAGTCATCAAACCATAATAAAGCGGCGCTAAAATCGCTGTCATCATGGCTGCCAATGAAGAATAGCGCCAAATAAACGCAATCAGCAGCCAGGTCAATAACGCCAGCAATCCCAACAATGGATTGATTCCTAAAAGAATGCCCAATGCGGTGGCAACGCCTTTTCCACCTTGAAAGCGGGAAAAAACCGGCCATAAATGCCCAAGAAATACCGCTATACTGGCGCAAGCAATTCCGGCACTGTCAATGCCCCACCGGCTGCCATAATATATTCCAAACCAAACTACCACCCATCCTTTTGCCGCATCTCCAATCAGCGTCAGCAAAGCCGCCTTTTTATTGCCGGTTCGAAGCACATTGGTAGCGCCAGGATTGCCTGAGCCATACGTGCGTGGGTCGGCCAATCCGAAAAGTTTGCTGGAAACCAAAGCAAATGAAATCGAACCGATCAGATAAGCTGTAATGATATAAATCGCCGTATTCATCATTCAAAATAGAAAAAATTTTCCCATTGGAATTATACCTGTATGATTAGCCAATATAACTAGGGTCAGCCCTCATTAATTTGTCGTCGCGAAAAGTTGATTTATTCTGTCTGTCAAGGCGCAGGGACAAAATGGGACGATGGCGTATTGAACATACGGCGAGTTCCATTTTGAACCGGCAACGCAGGCAAACGGAATAAAGCGGCTTTGCAGCAGACAAATTAATGAGAGCTGACCCTCAGACACGTCAGGAGCGCCATTGCAGATTGAAACAAATATAACGCCGCATGAAATCCGATTGGCAAGTTTTAATGTCCGTAATCTTGCGCTGCCGGGGTTGGTCTACTATGAGAACAAACCGCCCTATTCCATCGCTGAATATGACATGAAAACCACATGGATAGCCGGCCAGCTCGATCAAAGCAATGCCGACGTTATCGGCCTGCAGGAAATCTTTTCACCGGAATCACTGGCGGACATTCTGGCAAAAACCCGGCATTATCGAAACGCAAAACACATTACAGTGGAATCCCATTCGAGCAATTTGCCTAAAAGTCCGAATGTCGCCCTGATTTCCCGTCTTCCGATCGTGTGCTCTCCCGTTTTCCATACGCTTTTGCCTGACAATCTGGCAGTTACGCTACCTGGCGACAATATGGTTATCGACCATTTTTCCCGTCCGGTATTGCACGCCTGCATCCGCTTTCCCAATAAAACCGATGTCCATATTCTGCTGGCCCATCTCAAATCCAAAAAACCGGATTATCCGGAAAACGCGAATCCAGCAACACCCCTGATGTCTGAGCTAGGATCATTGCGCTCATTAATCAGACGGGGAACCGACGCCCTTGGCATCCGCCATCTCGTTTCAAATCTGCGCAACATAAACCAGACGCCCCTGATCGTCATGGGAGACTTTAACGATTTTGCTTTTGCCGCCTCTACGCAAATTATCATTGGTGAGTCTGAGACGATAGGCGCTCCATCCCCCAACCGGCTATATAACTGTTTTGAAATCCAATCCGGCATCTCATATGATGAAAAAAACAGTCTGTTTTTCCCAGGAACCGATATCCCCCGAATCGATCATATCCTTGTTTCCAAGGAATTCACCGCGCAGTCCGGATTTAAACTGGGCAAAGTGCGTAACGTCAGGTATTTCAACCATCATCTGGGCAAAGACCGGCCCGAAATCTCTGATCATGGGCTGGTCATGGCGACGATTCAGCTGAAATAACCGGTATAGGATATTTTCGCTATTTCAGCAATCGTAAGAACCCATCGTTTTCGTCAGGACTTCCCGCCGCGCGGGTGGTGATCCGCATGCAGTTGTTTGAGACGTTCACGGGCGACATGGGTATATATCTGTGTTGTGGAAATGTCGGCATGCCCCAAAAGGAGCTGCACCACCCGCAAGTCAGCACCATGATTAAGCAGGTGAGTGGCAAACGCATGCCGCAATGTGTGTGGCGACAAAGGGGAATGAACGTCTGCCTGTACAGCGTATTTCCTGATCAGAATCCAGAACATCTGCCTTGTCATGGCGCCACCGCGCGCCGTAACAAACAGGGCATCGGAAATCTGCCCATTTAAAATCTGGGGACGTGCCTCTTTCAGGTAGCGGTCGAGCCAAACACGCGCTTCTTGCCCAAAAGGTATCAGCCTTGTTTTTCCGCCTTTACCAATAACTCTCAGAATACCCTCATTCATGCTTAATTCAACTGATTTCAACGTCACAAGCTCTGAAACACGCAAACCGCTGGCATACATCAGTTCGATCATCGTACGGTCACGCAAACCCAACGGCGCATTCACATCCGGTGAAGCAAGCAATGCCTCAACCTGGAATTCGGACAGGGTTTTCGGAAAACGTTCCGGTTGTTTGGCGGATTTAAGCTTCAAGCAGGGGTCGCTCTTAATCCGGTTTTGTCTAAGAAAAAGCTGGTAAAAACGTTTCAGCACCGTCAGGCGCCGGTTAGCCGAAGTCGCTTTCGTCTCGAAATGCCGCGCGGCAAAATAAGCGTTCAAATCCTCCGGCGCGGCATGAAGCAAATCGGGATGAGAATATCGGCCCTCCAGCCAGCGCGCAAACTGCAGCAAATCACGGCGGTAAGCTTCCATCGTATTTTTGGCAAGACCGTCTTCAAGCCAGAGCGTGTCACAAAACTCATCAATCAGCGATTGATTGTGGGGTGTAATATTTCTTCTTTCAGGCATCGTCAATTCTTTAAAGCACCTTCGTGCCTAAGCAACCAGCGTTTGATCTTCAGAAAAACACTGTCAGGATCCGTTTCGCCAGAAAAACCCCCAATCCCTCCCGAAGCCACAATACGATGACAAGGATAATACAGAACCAGGGGATTACCCCCGCAAGCGCCGCCAACCGCTCGCGGAGCGGATTGGATACGGCGCGCCACATCACCATAGGTCCGTATCTGCCCTGCGGGAATTTTTTTCATCTCTTCCCAGACCCGTTTCCGAAAATCAGTACCTGAAACGATGACCGGAAAATCCAAATCAAAAACAGGATCAGCCAGATAATTCTCCAATTGACGGCTAACCTCTTTGGAAAAAGAATCTGTCGCTTTTTTTTCCATTGTATGCCCAGGCAAAAATGACAACCGGCTAACCTTTTCCCCATTGGATATGAAGCCTACCGCGCCGAAAGGCGCCAGGACAATTGCAGAAAACAGATCGGGGGGCACTACCGGTTTGATTTCATTTTTCATCTGGCCACCTATTCTCATGAGATATTCCAAAACAGCAAAATCCATACGCCTTCTTAAATCATAACAGTTCACTCGAAAAGTGGAAAATAACGCAACATTCTCTCTCCAATTAAGAAAAACTGCTTGATTTTTTGATAAAACCACAAAAAATCAACTGCTTGGACTATAATTTGCAACAAAAATGATAAAAATTATGGCAAAATTCGCTTAACCTGTTAATGTTGTCAAAAGGCAAGCCGTAAAAACATTAAAGCTTGAGCTGATAACAGACGTGAGTGATCCTATGCGGCAAAAGACGATTTATCTAAATAGCGAAACGCAAACCCTGGCACTGGGAGCCTCGCTTTCCCGCACACTCCAATCAGGCATGAAGATTTATATGTACGGTGATCTGGGTTCCGGAAAAACCACGCTAACAAGGGCTATCTTGCAGGCTGCCGGTCACGATGAAACGGTAAAAAGCCCGACTTATGCCCTTGCCGAGCACTATACAATCGATATTGACGGCACACCAACTGAATTGATTCACTTCGATCTCTTCCGGCTGGAAAGCCAGGAAGAATTTATAGAAGCCGGTTTTCTTGAGTATTTTGACAGTGATGCTATCTGCATCGTTGAGTGGCCCGAAAAAGCAGCTGACATCCTGCCGCAAGCCGATATAGAAGCCATTTTTCTGATTATCGGCACGGGACGAAAACTCAAACTATATGGCCGGACGGAAGCGGGTGCAGAAGCAATAGGCAAAATCTGTATGGAAACCCATGAGTGATGGGGTATTTAATCGAATGAACCGCGCAAGTAACAATCCGATGAAGCTCATGACAGGATTATGTCTTTCCCTCATCCTGTCAATGATACTGGCATTGCCTGCCTGGGGCGCCAAAGTGCTTGCTGTCCGTGTCTGGCCTGCGCAGGATTACACGCGCATCACACTTGAACATGACGGAGAAATCAAGGCCTCTCATTTTACCTTGAATAATCCGGACAGGCTCGTCGTCGAAATCGATGGGACCGATCTCAACCCGGCACTCAAGGAACTCGCCGCCAAAATGGAGGCCGACACCTTTTACGTCAAGCAGGCCAGAGTTGGTCAGGCCAGGCCCAATGTCGTCAGGCTGGTTTTTGACCTGAAAGAAACCGTCAATCTCCAGATGTTCAAACTCAAACCGGTCGATAAATACAAGCACCGCCTTATTCTGGATTTATATCCGACTGTTCCGCTGGACCCCATTGCATCGCTGATCCGCAATGGTGAACTGGGAGATTTGCAAAAATCCGATGCCCCCACAGCAGAAAACAAAAAAGAATCTGCGCCGAAAGCCCCCCCATCCAAACCCATAAAAAACACTGACAAAACTCAGCTTAACCGCATGGTCACCATCGTCTTAGACCCGGGACACGGAGGCGAAGACCCTGGCGCCATCGGTTATAGAGGCAGCCGTGAAAAGGATATTGTTCTTGCCATCGCACGCAGACTCAAGGCGCTTATTGAGCAGGAACCGAACATGCGGGTTGTGATGACCCGAAACGGGGATTATTTTGTTCCGCTGCATGTGCGTGTGGAAAAAGCGCGGCAGGCACAGGCAGACCTTTTCATCTCCGTTCATGCAGACGCCTTTATTGAGCCGCATGCGAACGGATCTTCTGTTTTTGTCCTGTCGGAAAAGGGCGCCTCATCCACGTCGGCCAAATGGCTGGCCCGCAAGGAAAATAACGCGGACCTGATCGGCGGCGTCAATATTCATAACCACAATCGGCAGTTAGCCAGTGTGTTGCTTGATCTGTCCACAACAGCACAGATCAACGACAGTTTAAAGCTCGGCGGCGCGATTCTCAATGAAATCGGCGGCATTAACCGGCTGCATAAACCCCATGTGGAACAAGCCGGATTTGCCGTGCTCAAGGCGCCGGATATTCCCAGCATTCTGGTAGAAACCGCTTTTATTTCCAATCCGGAAGAAGAAGCGAAGCTAAATAACAATGCTCATCAGGAAAGCATTGCCAAAGCCATCCTAAATGGAATCAAGGGCTATTTTGCCAAAAATCCCCCCAAAACCCGAAACAAGATGCTTTAAGCATGGCCTAGCCGGTCTTTTTACAATGATCAGCCGCGAACGGTTTAATTAAGGTAGAATAACGCGGTCATGGTGGACGATTATCATTTGACGTGCCGCCTGCATCTGAAGCGCTCGTAGCTCAATGGATAGAGTACTGCCCTCCGAAGGCAGGGGTTGTGGGTTCGATCCCCGCCGAGCGCGCCAAGACCCTGTTTGGAATTAATTCTATTGAAGCACGCCCAAGTTGAAATCTCATATAGCCCCACAAGCCTAAAAAAAACAAGCGGAACTTGTCTTTTGCATATCGTTTCCGAGGCCTGTCGCGCTACCCCCCTGAAGGACTTTTCTCATGATCCGCGCTTTACGCCGTTTTACCCTGTATTGTTTTACCCTGTTCTGGCTCGGTTTCGCGCTTTACCCTGGCGCGGCTCACGCCAACAATGTGACGATAGGCCATTTTAATCTTATTTACGGCAAAGTCGGCGGGAATGCCGTTCTCGATTTTGTGCCCTGGAGCATGCTTGATTATGACGACCTGAATGATATAAACGGCATGCGGGACATGCTGGATATCACGCGGACATTTTCCCCCGACGAAAAACAGGCTATTGAACTCGCCACCGCTTATTGGGCCGAACGCGTCAGCGCGAACACGCCGATGGGCAAAGCAACGATCTATGCCGGGTTCGTCGACGACCCGACCAGTTCGGCCTTCAGCCTTTCGCCGGACATGTTTTTGCTGGAAAGCCTCACAAAAAACATTTCGCCCAACGGGACCGTGTACGACAAATTTATCTATGGGCGGCCAAGCCCCTACCCCCCCGGACTTGCCGACAATATTATCATCTTCAACAGACCGTATGACACCAGGCCACCCCGCCAGCTGTTGCCCGACGGAACCTTTTCCACGATGATCCACGAGTTTGGCCATGCCCTGGGGATTATGGGCTGGCACGATGTCATCAATCGCGATGACAAAGGAGTCGGAACCAAAGCGATATTCAACGCTAATCGCTTTACCGCATGGAACGCCCATCTCCGCGATGTTTTCGGCAAACAAGCGCGGCCTGACATGATGATCGAGATGAATGTCATGACCGGCGCGCCGGGAGAAAACCAGGCCGGCGTATTCCAGATTTTCGACCAGGACGGCAACGCTGCCGACTATAAATACCCGACCTTCCACGGAAAAAATGTCGATGCCCTTACCGGCGGCATGGGCATGCCGGTCATGGGCGGCTTTTCCAATGCGGGAAACGCTATGGACGGCGCCAATTCCCTTGGGCATCCCGGCATCACACAGTCGGCCATGTCCTACGGCATCATCAGGAACATGGGCTTTACCGAAATGGAACTCGCCGCCTTTCAGGACATGGGCTACGATATAGACAGATCGCAGTTTTTCGGAAAGAGTTATTATCATGCCGTCGGCGGCGATAACCAGGTCAATAACGCCTTTTTCGGCACGGCGGACAAACCCAATACCGCCATTCTCGGCCTGGGCGTGCATGTTTTGCGGGATAACCTTACGCTCACCCAGGCGGCGGATATTTACGCGAACGGCTATGGCGGCGGCGGCGTCCGCATTGACGGGGTAAACAACGCCCTGGCCATTCCGCGAGGCGTCACTGTGGCCGCCAACGGCCCCTTTGGAACCGGCCTGCTTGTCGCCTACGGGAACGCAAACACCATACGCCTGGACGGCAAGGTGGAAGCCGTCGGCCCCGGCGGCATCGGAGCGCATTTCGGCATCCAGGCCGCCGGCAGCAAGGGTTTAGTCACATCGTATATGCGCGATCCCAGTTCCCACATCGTTTCCTTTTCTGACCTCTCTATCCAGAATCAATATGAATATTTGAAGGCATACCAGGACCTGCAAGGCCCTTTGGTGGAAGAATTCGCCATATCCGGGCGACTGGCCGGACAACTTGCCGCCATCAGGATAGAAGATGACGTCCATGTCGGAAAAATTGCGGTCCAGTCAGGCGCCGTTATTGCCGGGGATATTGCTTCGGAATGGGATCGCAAAACCTCGGGGGGCGATTTTGCCACCACCATCAGCTTCGGGCAAACGGGATCGGGCGGAGCGATGCGCATGGACGGAGACATCATCTGGAACAATGACGCCCTCGCCGCTGAAAATTCTTTGGACATCCGGCAGCTTGGGGGGCATCTGAGCTACAACGGCGAAGCCAACGTCTACGCATGGCAAATCGATCCGGGAGCCAGTCTTGGGGGAAACAGCGCCATAACCATTGACGGCCCTGATCCTTTTCTCAACGCGGGCCAGATTTCTCCCGGCAACAGCATCGGCATCATCATCATCAACGGCGACTACCGGCAAAGCGCATCAGGCAACTTGCTCATGGAGTTCACGCCCACAGCAACAGACCAGTTTATCGTCACCGGCGCTGCAACCATAGACCCCGGAGCGAGTCTAAGCCTGCAAGCCCTGCCCGCCTTCTATGCCACCGGTTCACAACGCGCACTGACGAATACGGAATTATTCGATAATTCGTTATCAACGGGGGATTTCATTCTGGATTTGTTGCCTGTCGCTTCGCCAACACTGATCGCCTCATGGGATAATTCGGGCATAAACCCCGTGTTCAACGTCACTCGCGCGGCCAATGCTTACAGCCAATACGCCTCCGGCGCCACCGGAACGTCAGTGGGCGGAGCACTGTTTGGCATAGCCGCGCAGCAGGTCACGGGCGACATGCAAAACCTTTTTGCCGCCATCGATTTTTCAAGCCCTGACGGCGCGGGCGTGCGTTCCGCCTTGCGCCAGCTTGCACCCACAGCCTACGATAACACCGCCCAAACCGCCTTGTATACCGGATATGCTCTCTCCGGCCTCTTGCTCGAACAGATCGCCCGCATCCGTCCTCATCAGCAAGAAATCGCTTTCAGCCCGGAAATGCCGGCAGGCAGCGCCTTTATCCTGCCTGCCGGCGGTTACTTCGGACAAAACAGATGGGGCGACAACCAGGGTTTTGACGCTTCCTTCGCGGGACTGATCGGCGGAATGAATCGCTATTTTGAAAAAGGGCTGGTGGGTATACACGCGGCCGTTCTCCACCGCGAAACCAGAAACCGCTCGGAAGGCCGGGTGTACAGCCAGGCTAACGGCGTCAATTTTGGCGCTCACGGCATCCTGTATCCTCATGAGGGCTTTTTCATCAGCGGGCTGATGAACGCGGGCCTTGAAAAGACCCGGATGACCCGCAACGTAAAAATTGATGACTATCAGCGCCAGAGCAGTTCCTCCTACACGGCGTTCACGGCCAGGAGTGCCTTGCGCGGCGGCTATGAATGGCAGGCTGGCAATATTTATTTCGGTCCGTTGGCAGGGTTGGAATACGGTTTTTATCATCGCCCATCGGTAAGCGAAACGGGCGGCCAGGCCACCCGCCTGCAACTGGACGCCGCAAGTTTTCATTCTTTGCGCTTCGCCCTGGGAGGGCAAACCAGAACGCAGATGCAACTAAAGAACCACGTGACGCTTGATACCGGTTTGAGCGCCCAGTGGATACATGACGTTCTGAATGCACGCCACGGCAGCACGGCTTTTTTTACGGGATACAGCGAGAACCGCTTTTCCGTGACAAATCGCACTGACGCCCGCAGCGCCCTGGCTCTAAACGCTTTTTTGACGCTGACAACCAACAACCGCCTGAGTGTAAACGTTTATGCGGGTACGGAACTTTTCCGTGGGGGCAGCAGTTCGGTGCAGGGCGGCCTTGCAATCGGCTGGAAATTTTAATATAGCGATTCAGGCAACTCCCGCACTCGCGGGAATGGATGACGCCAGCCCAAAGTGCTCGCGCGTACCGGCCTGTCCAAAAGTACCATCTGCTCACTCGCCAGAGAAAATAAATTCAAAGCTCCTATTAAGACAGGAGAAAAGGCTGCTGGCTGGAAAGCGATGTTGAAGCATTCATAGCCAAGCGTATGAAGGCAAGCCGCCCTGATGGCCAATGATGAAGGGGGTAACACAGATGCTATTGGCATCGAAGCGGAAAAATAAGAAAACGGCTTCACCCTTTCCGGATGAAGCCGCAAAAAAAACGGTGAAATAAAACGCCCCGAAAAGCTGCAGGAAAGTGTATTTTCCTGCAGCCCTTCGGTCAGACGACCGTCAGAAGGTGATCTGGTTGTTGTTCATCAACTGATCCAGCAACTGCTGCTCAAACGAAGCACTGGATCCCGGATCAAACGTGACATTCTCCATATGGATCGTGGCAAGCATCTGCATGTCATAAGCCGCGCCGGCGCTGCCGTCCCGATCAACTTCCAGAGTCACTATCGCCTTGCTGTTTTCATGGTCAGCATTGACAGAGAGCTTCAGATAACCTTGATCGACCAGATCAGTCAAAGACACGTTTGACTGGCCTATGCCGGTGAGAAGCTGGCTGATATCCAGGATATCGGCATTGCCATCCGCGCCGATCTGGCCGACATGGAAATCGGTGATCGTGTCGCCTACGGTCTTGCCATCCAGTGACTCCAGCGTGTAGACAAAGGTGTCGTTGCCCAGGCCGCCGGACAGGATATTATCGCCCGCGCCACCGTCGATGATGTCGTTGCCCAAGCCGCCGATCAGAATATCGTCGCCGGCTGTCCCGGTCAGAATATCGTCACCGTCCGTTCCGACAATGACATGCTGCTGCGCGACATCCTGTCCGGTTACAACGCCCACGTGCTCCAGATTGCTGGCGAGCGACGTGGTCTCGATACCTACGGTAGCATCATAGACGTTGACGCCATCACCGAAGCTGCTAAACGCCAGTTTGAAGCTCAGGTCGCTATGATGGGCATAGCCGCTGTCCAGCGTAATGTCGATGTAATCACTTCCCGCTGTCGCCGTGACATGTGCGATGCTACCTAACTGCGCAGTCGCATCGGCGATCTGGTCTGCCGTCATGCCGTTCATGGTCAGTTTGAACGAAATATCCTCACTGATTGTCTCGGTCATGCTGGCCGGGTCAAAGTACAGTCCCGCAGCAGCCAGGGCGATCGTGTAGGCCATCTCGTTCGCGGCGATGTCGGCTTGCGAGCGGATGCTCAGGTCAAAGCCGTCATCTACACGGGTAACCGTGATCTCTTTCGGCACATTCGTATCAGCCTCGGCGTTCTTCTCGAAGTAGTTGTTACTATCCTCGACATTGGTGATTGCGACCTTGATCAAACCGCCGCCATCAACCGGGCTGTTAAGCACATTTACCGTCAGGTCAACAGAAGGCTGGCCTTTGGTCAGGGTCACTTCGTATACCCCAGGCGTCGCCGTCGGAGTACCGCCCGATACCACCGAACCGGCTGGCAAATCGGTAAACGTCACTGTCACCTTCACCGTAGTTCCAGCCCCGCCTTCCGTTCCCAGAATGCCCGTCGTATCCGCGACCGTCACCGTGAAGGAACCACCTTCATCAATGGTCGTTTCGCTCACGGTCAGGCCGATGATCGGGCCGGTATCAGTCGCATTGTCCACCACCTCATTGACGATTGGGGTATCGTCGATGTTAATCGTTTCGTACTGGGCTGCGCCCGCCGAATCCTGAGTCACGCTCACGACCTGCGCCGAAATGGTATCGGTTGCCGTATTGATGACGGCGTTATCAGCCAGCGGCACCGAAACTTTGATCGCTTTCAGCGCCGCCTCGGTCATGCCGGCCGGTATATTGACCGTCAGGATGCCTGTAGCGGGGTCATAGTCGTAGCTTCCACCCGTCGGCAGGCCGGTAACTGTTACATTGCCGTTGCCGTCAACCGCCACAACGCCTGTCGTATCAATCTGGATTGTGACCGTCAGGCCGTTGGCCAGCTTGCCGCCTTCAACCGTACTGCCGGTAACATTGGCCAGTTCCGAACCGGCGAAGCTAAACACGAAGTTGCCGCCTTCAACCGAGCTCACCGGGTCATCCGCAACAATCGCAATGGTCGGACCGGAACCAGGGAAGTTATCCGTCACCTCGTTGGTAACGACATCACTGCTATCGTATTTGACCGTTTCGTACTTGTCTGCGCCTGTCGCCGGATCATCCTGCACCACACTCTTGACAGAAGCCGAAATGGTATCGTCTGCGGTATTGGCGATGGCGTTATCCTTCAGCGGAACCGAAACGGTGATCCCTTTCAGATCCGCCTCGCTCGTGCCGGCCGGTACATGGAACGTCAGAGTACCGTCGCTATTGAGGGTACACTCCTGATCCACACCGCCGATCGTCACGATCACTTTGTCGCCGTCAATCTCCACAACGCCTGCCGTCTCAAGCTGGATTGTGACCGTCAGGCCGTTGACCAGGCCGCCGGCATTGACTTCAGCCGTGTTGTCGGCAGCATGGGCCAGTGACGAAGCGCCGAGGGTGAACTCGTAGACGCCGCCTTCTTCCGAAGTCGCAGTAACAATCTCAAGCGCAATGGTCGGGCCGTCGCGCGCATCATCGACCATGGTAACAACCGGATGGAGCATCACTTCTGTCGAAATCGTGATGTCGCGGGTGTAATCATTGTCTCCCGGAGGGCCTTCGATACGGATCGCCGCATCAATGGTACTGCCCCTGCCATACTCCACTTCGACATAGTAGCGGCCGCCTTCCGACTTGATCTCGTACTCTTTGCCTCCGACAAAGACCTTTGTGTCATCCACATTGGCGGCATTGATACCGCCGAGGAAGAATTTGACCGTTCCCGCGATATCGGTGAAATTGGTCGAGTTGGAAGACCGCGTGTAATCACATCCGGCCCCATCCTGCGCGATCAGCCCATAGCTGGCGGAACCCTCCGCCAGCAGGGTGCTCGCCTCGCCGCCTGCCACCGTATCGATCGTCAGTGAAAACTCCCTGTCGGCATTCACCACCTCGTTGTTGACCGTCGGTATCACAACCTTGTAATCGCCAATCGCCAGGCCGTGAGGAAGGAGGATCGTAACCTTGCCATCAGCGCCTATCTCGAACGAGCGAACATCGCCGCCGCCAAAATCGATTTTCAGCCAGTACTTGCCATCAGTACCCTTTTGCACCCACTCTGTCCAGTCAACCGAATTGCCTTCGGAATCCGTACCGCCGGTCAGCTTGAGCGTCACCTTGGTATCCTCCTGGTCAGACGCTTTGCTTCGCGTCAGATGCAGCATGAACACCATGTCATCGCCTTCCGCCACCGTCGGATTCTTCGGATCTTCCATAGTCAGTGAAATCTGCGGTCCATTCCTGACATCTTCCACTATCAGGTCGAGCGCGACATTGTCGCCCAGCCGCAGTTCGCCTTTCTCGCCGCCGATGATCTCTACCTTGAGCGTTTCAGTGGTTTCGGAAACCTGGTCGTCATTCATCGTGATCGTGAACTTCGACACACCCGTCCCATCATGGATCGGCACTTTGATAACCCAGGCATTACCATCCAGCGCGATGGCGAGTTCCTTGCCGCCGTCGCTTACCAGCTTCCAACCCGCGCCATCCTGTACAACCTTGTACTCAACGCCATCAACCGTGATGCTCTTGATGTCGGCCGGCGTCATCTTGCTCTTGCCGGTCGAATCCATTCCCGTCTCCGCGCCATCCAGGCTGTCAAACGTGAGCTTCACCAGCGCCCAGGCATCTTCCGCCACAACCTTGTCGAGCTTGATCATGAAATCGGCGCTTTGATTCTCCCCAATCGTCTTCTCCGTTTTACCATCCTCGAAGGGGTAAAGGAGAGTCATAAACGGGCCATCGACGAGGTCATGGACGATAACCTTGTTGCTTTCAGATGAATTGCCCTCGCCGCCATAGGGGCTATCCTTGATCGTCGCGTCGATCGAGAATTCCCGGCCATCATTCGAAATATAGTCGTTCGGGAAGGTGAGGTTCAAATCCACATAATCATCGCCCGGGTAGATGGTCACTTCCTGGGTGTAGAGTATCGTGGTTTCACCGTCCAGAACATATTTGACGACAATCTCGATCACGACCGGCTCATTGCCTGTCAGGCTCACAGAATCGCCCAGGTTTTCGAGCGAGATACGCGCCACAAAGTCCTTGCCGACGGGAACGTCGTTGTCGGCCGTGTCTTTGCAGTCGCCGCTTGTCCGCATATCGCCTTCTTTGACGTCTTTGAGCAGCACAAGGTTGCCGGCATCATCAACGTAACCGATTTCCACTTTCGGCGTCAAATTCTCCATGTCCGTGTCTTTGACCGTCACCACGTTTGAGCCATCCGAGCCTTTCGGCAGCGCCCCAACCACATCCGTGATGATCGGCGAGAAATATTCGTCTCCTTCAACCTGATTGTCATCATAGACGGTTGGCAGTTTTCCTGTAACCGTTGTACCGGTGCCGCCGGCAGGGTACGGCCCGAACGAGTCCGTGTTGGGGTCATACTCATAGACGGTATTGCCGACCTTCAGCGACAGAACCGGGTTGCCGTCGGCATCCGGCGTGAGTTGCATCGTGAAGTTGTTTTTGCCGTCATTCTTCAGCGCATTGAGCAGGTCCTGACTGATCTCGACGGTCACAGACCTGTCGGGAACAGGGTAGCCATCCTTATCGAAAACGAGGTTGCCATGTTTATCGACTTTTTGGGGTCCCTGAAAGTCACGGGGACCGGTCGTGATATCCAGCACGTCGATCGTCACCTTGAGCGGGCCACCTGTGTAATCATTCAAACCGTTGACATTGACATCGTAGCTGACCGTCTTGCTCTCACCTGTACCCGTGTTCGGCGTCTCGTAAATCTTGTTCGTCGGCACCGACACGTCCACCGAAAGAACATGACCGCCGCCGCCGCCCACGATGATCGGATCACTCGGCGTGCTGTCAGAGCGCGCTTCAGCACCGTCGGTATGGTCAACGGCAAGGTATACGATTCCCGATCCATATTCGTCGATAGTTTCCTGCAGGGTAACATTTGACCCATCGGGCAATTCAACAATTTTATACCACAGTATGGAGCCGGTTTTCGAATCGATCACCGGTTCTGCCAGCAGGAAGTCGGACGCTTTCAGTACAAGGCCGGCAAGTGTCACCCATTCGCCGCTCGCGTTCATGGTGATCAGTTCGTCGCCCTTGTAGATAAAGGTCTGCGGCCCGCTTGCATCGGTACAATGTATCGCTTTCAAGACCACATCAACAGGCTCGCCCATGACAATATTCGGATTGCCATCCTTACCCACCAGCGGATTACCATCCTTATCCTTCGCTTCCGGATTAGGAGTACCATCATCCTTAAGCAGCGGCGTGCCTTTTTCATCCACCTGCCTGATTGCGCTGCCGTCACCGAACTTGAAGTAATACTCCCCGGTATGATTACCAATGCCTTCTTCATCCCCGTAATAGATGACACCCACTTTCAACTGGAGTCTCGGGCCCATGCCGTCATCCTCGATCATGTCGCTTCTTGTGAGCTGATCGTCGGTGTAAATCGGATTCCCGCTGGAGTCTTTGCCCCACTGCACTTCGCTGCCCACCATGTTGTCAATGGTCCAGTCGACACTTTCGGCATTTTCGCCAGTACCGGACTTGTTCTCATTGTTATGGTGCTCATGCAGGATATCGATGCTGAACTGCGCCCTGTCCGCGTTTTTTTCAATGATCACGAAGTAGACGCCGGGGCCGGGATCACCGCCACTGATGTCGAAGTACCAGGGCGGGTTACCACCGTAGTAATCCATGAGCTGCGCGTAATCCATGATGCCGTCGCCGAGCGCGAAATCCGTACCCAGCGCAGCGCCACCACCCAACTTGAGGGTGATAATAATATCCTCGGCCGCGGCGCCGTTCAGGACAATTTCATAATTGCCCTGGGTCGGCCCAATCTCGGGATCATTGTATGTGTTAATCGGCTCTTTCAGTTCGCCGATCAGATCGAAGGATTGCAGCGCAGGGCCGGAAAGCGGCAGGTCGCCCGGTTGCACGTCCACATTGGGCACGTTGCCATCCTTGATGACGATATCCCCACCGGATTCGTTTTTGCCGAAACCTGTAACCTTGCCGTCACCGTCTTTTGTGGTTTCCCTACTCGGCGCACTCTCGTTGCCCTCCACGCTCGCGATTTCGACATGGAACGTCTCATCCGGCTCGGTAAGATCATCATCAATAATCAGGCCATCAATTTTCGGGTTGGCCTCCCAGTGATGAATGGGGGCGCCTGTATCAACCCAGTTTGCGCCATCAAAGTAAACGACCTTGTTGCCGGCAGCATCATAAGCCACCCAGTCCGTATACGCAATAACCGTCGTGTTGGCTGTCGGCTCATAGTCACTGCCCTGTGTGGCATGGCCGTAGCCTGTGCCGGTCTCGTTGTATTTGAGCGTCAGCGTCATGTCCTGAACCGGAGGCTCCCTGCCGGTATAAACTTCGCCCGGCACGCCACCTTCCACATACAGGTTGTTGTACAGCCAGACTTTAATCCAGGCATCGCCCGTCTTGACAACGCCGTTATCGTCGACATATTGCTCATACCCAACGCCATCCTTGATACCCAGCCACATGCCGGAACCCCAGCCCGTGTTGCCGCCATCCTTGATATCCGTTACCACGCTACCGGGTTTGCTGCCGGAATCTTCCGGATCCTTCATGGAGCCAACATTCTCGGGGTTGTTACCGTCAACGTTCTTGGGAGCATACATGATCAGCTCATACTGTCCTGTCGCTTCCGTCAGGCTGTCGTCAATGGCTTTCATCGTCAGGTCAATCGATTTACCCGCGATGTCGCAGCCATCCTTCACATAGAAGGTGATGACCGGCCCGTTGCTACCCCACTGGATCGTCGCAGTCACATAAGCGTCACCGCTCGCGTTCGTGCCAAATTCCTTCGCCAACTGCGCATTGAGGGCGGCCTGGAAATCGGGAATATCGGCTGCTGTGTTCAGGATAATCACGCCATTCAGCCAGCCGCCTTGTTCATAACCATCGCCATCCGCGGCGTTCAGAGATCCCTCTTTACCCGGGGCTTCGATGACGTACACCACGTTATCCCCGTATGACCCGGTGGCGTTCTTCGGTCTGAATGCCACGTCAAATTCATAGCTTGCGCCCGTATACAGATGATCGTGTCCTTCTATCGATTCGCCTTTGCCGTTGAACCATTTTTGCTCACCCGTGACAGGGTCGGTTTTGACATAGTTGCCGTCGCCGTCGGCCCATTTGATTTTGTACGTGGCGATGGTATAAAGGTCGTCCTGGAGGTGCGCGCCTTTATTTCCGTCATGTTCGCCGAACGTTTTTTCCTCGTACACCACTTTGTCGCCCTGGATGTACATCAGGGTTGACGGGTTGTCCAGCGACAGACTCAGATCCGCTGTCGCCCTGTCGCCATCCCCATCCTCTACCGTGTAGGTAAAGACCAGCTTGACAGACTCGTTCATGCCATTTGCGCCGTCCGGTTTGACAAAGGCGTAGGAACCATCGCTGTACATGACAAACTTGCCAACCAGATTGCCATCATGGAAGATATCGTACACCGTACCGACTTCTAGCGTGGCACCCCGAGGGAATATAGTGCCGGAATCCGCAGCTTTAACAAAGTAATCATCTGTGCTGCCATCGACATTAAACGTGTAGCTCTGCACGGCGCCCGTGCCGCCGGAAGCTTTGCCGTTCGTGTCGTACTTCCAGCCGTCACCTTTCCAGCCATCTGCGCCGGATTTGTCGTTATCCAACACATTGCCGGTCACGCCACGGTCATATCTGCCGCCATCCCCGTTTTTATCGCCATCCCCCTTGTCTGAGTATTCCAACCCATCCTTGCCAAGGAAAATCATCTTGCCATCACCGATGAACGAGCTCTGGGCATCGAAGGCATCGAAATCATCCATGGTAATCGGGGCGTCATCGTGAATGGTGACATTGATGGGATTGGCCTTGTTGTTCGCCGTATCGCCGGTATGGTCTGTGACCTCCACATAAAATTTGAAAGAATCAGAACCAGATTGGTCGCCCGGTTTGTTCACCGTATTGCTGCCACCACTCGTCATCGAGTTGTCCGTCAGCGTGAACGAGTAGTTCACGATATAGCCTTGACCTGTGCCCGTTCCTGACATGACAATGCTGGTAATGGTCAGGTAGCCGACACAGGTGGGATCGGTGCTTAAAACCTCCTTACCGGCCGCATCCACGTAGATTTTTGCGTAATCGGCATCAAGCGTGAACGTGCCATCGGCATTGCCCGTGAAGGTTCTTTCAAAATTGCCATCAACAGAACTCTTGATCGAGACCGTATCCAGTTTTTCCCGTATCCCCAGGTCAGGGGAGTAGGTATTAATGGCCAGGGAACCATTGCTGGTAGTGCCGTGCCCTGCCTTTCCGGCCTGGGTGCCAGGCGCGTTGTCTTCGCCTCTTGCGCCAAGCCCGTCTTCATGGACGGTCAGATGGCTCGCACTGTTGACAGTGAAAGAGGGCTCCTTCGTGTCCGGATTGACTTTGATCGTCAGTGTCGAGGAGGCACTGTCGCCGTCGCCGTCCGTGATCGTGTAGTTGACCACAATCGTGCCGCCCTTGTCGCTGAGCTTGACGTCGCCTGCATGCTGCTCGTAGGTATATTTGCCATCGGCTTCCAGCGTCAGCGTGCCGATTGGATTGGCATCGATTTTTGGGACGCCACCGACTGTATCAGACACGTTGTAGACCTTGTAGACACCTGAGCCTTCATCCACAAAAACCAGGCCGCCGGTCGCCGAGACCGTGACCTTGCCGTCCGCGCCCCAGGCAAAGCTGCCTTTGCCGTCCGCGCCGTAATTGTCTTTGCCGCCTTGCGCATGTGTCTTGTTGCCTATGCCGCCGTCAATGCTCACTGTGCCGTCTACCACATTGCCTGTAACCGTGATCTTGTCGCCCGTCTCCTGGATGGTGACAATATCCGCCACCGCCACCGGCGCATCGTCCAGCACCTTCACATTGAATTTCATCTCCGTTGACGAATCGCCGGTTTTGTCAGTCACCGTGACCGTGACCGGAATATTGTGGTGGCCGCTGCTGTCAGTACCCGCGTTATGGGTTGTTGTATCGTCCGAACCACCAGTGATCGCTTTGGTCAGGGTGAAGGTGAACTTGATTTCGCCCAATTCCGAGATGCTCGTAATCGTCAGGTAACCAACACTGTCTGCCTGGGCAACCTCATTACCGTTCTCATCAACATAAATGATGTTTTTGCCGCCGGAAAGCGCATCGGTAAAGTCGCCGAGCGGCGTGTCATAAACGGCGTCTCTCGCAGAATGGAATTCCACACCATTAATGGTGACGGTTTTGACGACTTCATCCGAAACGGAAGGAATGGTTGCCTCTCCCGAGACCGTCTTGTGGCTTCCATTGCCAGCAAAGGTTCCGTTGGGCAGACCGTCTTCGTGGACGACGAGATAACTATTAACCCCGTGAATCTCCTCCGGTGTAATCACGCGCGGCGCATCGGTATCGGCACGCAGCACAATGATGAGGGCGGCAGAGGCCTTGTCGCCGTCGCCGTCCGTGAGCGTGTAGCTGATCACGATCGAACCACCCTTGTCGCTGAGCTTGATATCGCCATTCTGCACGAAGGTATATTGGCCATTGGCTCCCAGCGTCAGCGTGCCGATCGGATTAGTCATATCAGACACACTGTAGACCTTGTAGACACCCGCGCCTTCATCCACCAAAACCACGCCGCCGGTCGAGTTGGCCTCACCCCAGGCAAAGCCGCCGCCTGCTTTTTCGCCGTCCGCGCCGTACTGGCCGGAGCCGCCTTTGGCATGGCTTTCGGCATAGTTGTCGTCCTGATCAATGTCTGCCTTGCCTTGCAGGACATTGCCTTCGACTGTGATGATGCCGCCGGTTTCCTTGACGTAAACAAAGCTTGACGTGGCAACAGGCATGTCATCTTTCACGGTGATCGTGAATTGGCCTTCGGCCTCGTCGTTGGTTTGATCAACGGCTTTGACTTTGATGTCGATCTCATTTTGGCCTGCGAGCCAATCGGCTATCGGCAGGCCGGTGAGGTTGTGACCATCTCTGCTGGTGTCACCCTCGATGATCGGGGCGGTCAGGTGGAAGGTGTATCCTACGCTGTAACCGGTGCCTGGGTTATGGATGATGCTGGTAATCTCGATATAGCCAATGACGCTCGCATCACCTTCGGGAACACTGTTGCCATTAACATCAATCCAGATTTTCGTGTTGACAGACGCGGAAAAGTCGCCCGGATTGCCAGGATCTGCTTTCATCTCCAGGCCAGCAATGGTGATGCTCTTGAGGTACTCGGATGTGCCGATGGTGATGCTGCCTTCCATGCTGGTCGGATGATGCTTGGTGTGGTCTGCGTGCGTGCCGTGGGGCAGGCCGTCTTCGTGGACGGTGACGCCAATGGCGCTAATGACCGGTTTTTCGCCGTCGGAGACCAGTACAATGGTCAGTGTTGCGCCACTGCCGTCGCCATCACCATCGTACAGGGTATACGGGATGACAAGGTTGGGTACCTGGCTACCGTATGGCAGGTCGTAATCCGGGTCCAGATCGAAGCGGTAGCTGCCGTCGGCCTTCAGCACGATGGTGCCGACAGTCTTGCCGGCGGTATCAGTGACGGTGTAGCCGCCCTGGCCGTTGTCGGTCAGAGCGTAGCCGTTGTTGGAGCTGGTGTTCCAATCCACGCGGCCAAAACCATCCGCGCCTGGGGAGTCGGGTGTGTCCGCGCCTGAGTTGCTTTTGACGTTGCCGCCTTGCTCTGATTTGCCGCCTTCAACAACATTGCCGGCAATCCAGGTGTCGTTCAGGCCGGTTTCCCACAAAGTGCGCACGTCGTCAGAGGCAATCGGGTTGTCATCAATAACCGTGATGACGCCGCCTGACGAGGAAGTGTGTGTGCCCGGACCATTTGTCGCGACAATGTCAAATGCGAAGTCTTCGCTGTCGGCGCCCGGCTGGTTTTGGACAGGGCCGGTGAGTTCATAGGTGTAATTGACCGTGTAGACGCCATCCGCATCCACCGTGATGCCGGTGATGATAAACGTGCCGGGAAAACCGGGAATCGTGACGGCAACCGGCGCGCCACCCAGCGCGCCCATGACTTCCTGCCCTGCAATGGTGAGGGAGGACAAGCCCATGACATGCGAATTGATGGAAAAAGAGCCGCTGCCGGTAGTACCGACACCCAATACGCCATTGCCGTTTACCAGGCCATCTTCACGGAGCGTGAAGTTAAGACCATTTGGGCCAAAATCAAATTCCGGCGCACGGACATAGATGCCGCCAGCATATATATATGGATCTTCAACAGGCATGCCGAAGGTGCCGGTTTCAAAACCTGGCGTGAGGTTGCCGCGCGCCGCGTTTTGCTGCACGACAACAAAGCTGGAACCTTCCTGGTCACCGCCGCCAGCACCCGGACCGGCTGCCGCTGCTTCGAGCATTGCGGTCGGGTCTTCGCCTTTGGCCAGGGCTTCTTCCATTTGTTGCTGGAGTTTTTCGACATTAACATCGGGGGTGGCCGGCGCGGCCGATGCCGTTTGAGCTTTTGCGGCTTCAGCAGCTTGGCTGAGGATCGTGCCGTCAAGCGGCAGGCTCTGGCCTGCGCCCAATGTGGCAAAGCCGCCTTTGGTAAAATCGATATGGGCGTTAGAGCCCTGCATAGTTTGGATGGTTTCGCCCGCATAAACTTTATCGCCCACTTTGAGGGTGCGGATGACGCCGTTGGCATTGATCGCTGTCACGACGCCATCGACGCCTTTGACGGTTCCTACCACGGTGCCGGATTGTATATTTGGTGTGGCCATTTTGCTTCTCCTTTGAGAAATAATTTTGCTTTAATCTTTTAAAGCGGATTGCTTTAACTTTTGTCTTGTCTTGTTTTTGATCTTCTGTGTTTCCGGTTTCTAATCTGCCTGTATTTTTGGTGTGCCTGATTTGTCTGTTTCGGGCGCATTCGCTATTTTCGCACTACGCCAAAGCTTCTTTTTTCTGTTTCTGCTGCCGTAATCAAGTCACATGAGTATCCTTTAACGTCCGCATTTACTTTGCGCATATTTCCTGATTTTCTCCCCAGTATATTTAACTCTACTGATAAATTCTATTGTACTTTGGTACTAGTTTTGTTTCCATAGGCTAACTTTTTACGCAATAAAATTGACGCAGGTCAATTTTTAAAAATTTTCTTTTCGGAAAATTTTCAGCCGCTTTTTCATATCCGTTTTCTTGCCCCGAAAAAAGAACGGCGCCTTTTTTTCAAAAACGGCATACACTTTATTCATTGGGTATTATGTTGCGCAAAAAACATGCTAAAGAAAGTCTTTATCCGCACTTTCCGCTGCCAGATGAATGAATACGACTCTGCCAGGATGAGGAATCTGCTGGAGGCCAGAACGGGCGCGCTACAAGAGGCTGATCTGATCATTTTCAATACTTGTTCAGCTCGCGAAAAGGCGCAGGAAAAAGTCTTTTCCGACCTAGGCCGTATCAAAAACTGAAAAATGCACGCCGGGGGCAAAACTTCCTTTTTAACATCCGATAAAGCCCAATAACCCGTGCGAGTTCAGGCGTCCGGCCTGGCGAGCTGACGAAGTGAAAAACCACCCAGAAACAAAATACCCGGCAATGAAGAAATCAGCGTGATGAGGAAAAATCCGCTCGAAGCAACCACGCCATAAGCCGGATCAAGGTGAAGTAAACTAAGCGCATAGAAAAAAGTGATTTCCCGAGCGCCCAGGCCGCCGAAACTGATGGGTAACACGGCGGCAACGGATGAAACCAGAAAGACGGCAAAATAAGCCAAATAATGATGGGTCGGCGCCTGTATGAAAGCAAGCAATGAAGCCATTGACGCGAGCTGCAAAAGCTGAACGGCCAGCCCATAACCAAACAGCTTCATCATTTGCGCCTTGCCCGCCTTGAGCAGGAATCGATGCCCCAGTATAAAAACAGCAACCAGTACCAGACTAGAAATCCCGGCAAGCGCAAGCATATTGCCGGCGGACCAGGGCAAATCAAGCATCGGCATAAGCAGGCATAGCAACAGCAGCAGGATCAGCAGTCCGCTGATGCGATCGGCCAGGGTAATCAGCAACAGTTTTTTGAAGGGCGCTTCCTGACGCCGATGCAACACAAGAATTTTATAGCCATCTCCTCCAATGCCGCCCGGCAGAAAAAAATTGAGGAACATGCCGACATAATATAAACGCAGATTTTCAAGTTCGCTGAGCAAAATGGATGCATGTCGCTGGTATACGTTGAGCCGGAGCGCGCCGGCAATCTTGGAAAAATTAAATAACAGCCAGGCTGCGGCCAGCCAGATGAAACTGCCGGATCGCAAAACCAGAGACTTGATTTCTTCAATGTTAATCTTCCATAAGACGAAGGCAACCAGGCACACTGAAACCACGACCTGAATGGCCATTTTCAGCCATTTTTTTGCCGATTTAGACAATGATTTCCTTCTTGATTGTATAGGGGGTTTTGTTTTGCGATTCGTAATAAGTCCGCATGATCAGGTCGGCAACAAATCCTGTCGTGATAAGCTGAATGCCGGTAATCGTCAGCAAAACCCCAAGAATCAAAAGCGGACGGGCACCGATGCTGGCCCCCAGTATCTTGTCAATAACCAGATAGCAGTTAATCAGCATACCGGTCAAAAACAGCACAATACCCGACCCGCCAAAAAAGTGCATGGGACGCTGGGCATATTTTTGCATGAACAGCATCAGCATCAAGTCACTCGCCACTTTCAGTGTCCGACCAATACCGTACTTGGAGACACCGGCATGGCGGGGATGATGCCGCACATCCATCTGCGTTATTTTAGCCCCATGCATATGCGCAAGAACCGGTATGTAACGATGCAATTCACCATACAATCCAAGATTTTTTGCCACCTCGCTTTTGAACAATTTGAGCGTACAGCCATAGTCCTGAATGTGGACGCCAGTTGTACGGCGAATCAGCCAATTGGCAATCCTGCTCGGCACTTTGCGCAGGAAAAAACCATCCTGGCGGTTGGCGCGGATGCCGGCTACGACATCACATTGTTCCGCTTCCATCTTTTCCATCATCAGGGGAATATCATAGGGGTCATTTTGCATATCGCCATCCAGCATGACAATCAATTCACCCTGGGCTGCATCTATGCCTGCCGCCATCGCCGTGGTTTGCCCGTAATTCCGGTTCAGCACCAGAACACGGGTATTGGGTTTTGCAAACTGTTCAATTTCCGCAACAGTCTGATCGGATGAGCCATCATCCACAAAAATAATTTCATGCTGAATATCCGCCAGCGCATCTGCGATCCTTTGGGTTAATGGTTCAATGTTGCCCTGTTCATTCATGACAGGAATAACGACGGATAACAGCATTATGAGGAACTCCCCGTTCTGAAAAGAAGATAATCAAAAGAAACCGCTTCCTTGTCGTCTGACTGATCAGGAATGAAGATGCGGCCTTCCTGCAGAATGATACTATCAGGATAATAAGTGTGCAGGAAATGATGCCAGTCTGCCCTGGGACTTTCGCTGCTTGACACCAGTAAAATATCGCCCTTGAGCGGCACCTTCCCGGACAAGACTTCCCCCATAAGCAAAACGCGCGTCTGGGGACGATGAAAGCGCAGATTCCCCCCCGTCAGGGTATCGCTGACAATCCAGGTATCGGCATGGGGGAATCGCCCGGTCAGCTCATCCGCCAGTGGTGCAGCAGCATGCTGCAATAAGCTCTTTTTGTTTTTCCCGGCTGTAAAAACAGGAATATGACGTGTCATGCCGGGGACATGCTTGTTCAGAACGGCAATCAGATGGAATCGGAAGGGGAGTGCCAGCAAAACCAGCAAAGCCGAAAAAAAGGAGACGAAAACAATGCGCCGGAGAATCCGGGGTTGTGAAAACCCGGGAAATATCACAAAAAAAGCCAAAGGTGTAAAAAACAGGATGGATTGCAACCATCGGCTCTTGATATGGGTTACTTTGCCGGTTAATGCCATAAGCATCAACAATGCAAGAAAAGTCCCCAAAAAGCTGATAAAAAAGCGGGTATTGGTATCATGCCAATCAAACGCGGCCTGTTTCCGGTAACGGAAACAAATAACGCTGTAAATGAGCCACAACGGTGTCAAAAAAGCAACGACAGCCACAAAGATACTTGAAGCGCCTGTAAATAGATTGCTCAGATAGCCTGCATGCCGGCCTGTATTCAATTTTTGGAATGTTCCCTGTGAAGCAGCATCAAATGCCGACAGCAGCCAGATTCCGTGCGGCAGGCAGCTTAAAACCGCCACGGCAGCAGTGATAAACATTTTTTTGTTCCACAGAATCCGGCGATACGACCGGATAAGCAGACTACTGCATGCCAGGGCAAATACGAAAAGGATAAAGTTATATTTGGACTGCAATCCCAATCCGATCAAAAGACCGAAAAGCGCGTAACGCCACGCGACAGGATTTCGTAAGAGGGAAAAGTAACACCACAGCGTTACACAGGCCATCCATGTCAGCAAAACCGAATGCGTCAGATCCCGTTGTGACTCCCATACTATTTGGGGAAGCAGCAGCAGTGAGGCGGATACGGCTATGGCCGCAGCCGTTCCGACGAGCGGCCTGGCCAGATAAAACATGGAGGCATAGGTGCCAAAAAGCAGCAGATTTTTGAGTACCGCCAGCGAAAAAACATTGACGCCGAAACAGGCGAACATCAGGCTTTGCAGCCAGTTATAAAGCGGCGGTTGCGTATCGTATCCCCATGCCAGATGCTGAAAAAGCAAAACCTGTTCCGCCTCGTCATTGTCGAGCATATTACCAAGATTAATGCGGATAACAGCCTGCAAAAGAAAATAGGCCGCAATGAGCAGCAGGAATATCGTGCCGGACAAATCCCGGCTGGAATATTTTGTCGAATACATTTGTGGATTCATCGCTCTGATCCGTTGTCACGCTATAGCTGAAAAAACCGGATCGTTTAATCCACACTCTGGAATGTATGGCATATCGCAATCGCCAGACAATAGCGGTGCATATTATATAGTCATATGAGGATGACGCCACCAAAATGGCTTCAAATCGGGCATTTTTTCAACAATAAAAAATTGAACATCCATCAGTAAGATTGGTCTATTCGATGACAGCCATCAATAACGGCTTCTTTTTCAATGATGCCTGTTATCCAATGGTTGTAAAATCCAAAAATACAAATTATCTTGTTACAAAAAACCATATAATCTGACCGATAAAATCGTTTTCAATCCAAACGGATTTTGTTTACTTTCCTTTCAGGAATCGCGGCATGAGCAAAGATGGCATAATCCTTATTGAGGCAGGCTGCCGGATAGCCGGTTACATCTCAGAAACGGCCAAAAAAAACCATACCACAGAGGTATTTGACGTACTTGAAGTCACTACGGACGGGCAATTCAGATGCCATATGATCGGCACGCGTTTTGACCAGGTTAATCGACATATTTTTCTTCACGAACACCAGTTGATCTGGTGCCGCTTGCTAAACGGCCAGGAATTTGTCAGAAAAACGCCCGAAGACCGATGGCTGGATACGAAACAACTGTCATTGTAAAACGGTGCTGAATATAGCAGACGCCCGTTGCGATAATCCATTGCCTCCTGCCTGAAAAATGAAACCTGACACTCTAAAATTGGTAACCTGGAATATCCGATGGGGCCTGGGCATTGATAATATTGTGAATGTAGACCGCGCTATTGAACAAGTCAAACAATTCACGGATTTTGACATTCTATGCCTGCAGGAAGTCGCATCGGGATATACCGATCCGGAGCTAAAGCATGCTGATGGAACCAACCAATTTGAAACGCTGGCGACAAAGCTTGATGGATACACTGCCATCAATGGTTATGCCGTCGATCAATTGAGGCACGACGGAAAACGGCAGCAATTCGGCAATATGATTTTCTCGCGCTTTCCTGTCTTGCAGGTATACCGGCATCGTTTGCCCTGGCCTGCGGAACCTGGCATCAAAAGTATGCAGAGGATGGCATTGGAAACCCTGCTGGCAACACCATTTGGTACATTGCGTGTTATCACAACGCATCTTGAATTTTATTCCGCCTGCCAGCGAATGGCGCAGGTTGAATACTTGCGTCAAATCCACAAAGAATCCTGGTTACGCAGCCTTACAACAGATACCGTAAGTGATAATGGCGCTTTTTCAGTTTATCCGAAACTATCCGGCACCATCCTGGCCGGGGATTTTAACTTTTCCGAGACCTCATCAGAAAGAGCGAGACTCCTCGCCTTCCATGATGTGCATACCCCTCTTTTTGCAGATGCATGGGAAGTCGCTCATCCCGGCGAAAAACACGCTCCAACGATGGGATATTTTGATCGTGAAAGATGGCCGGCCGGCCCTTTTGTTTCAGACTATATTTTCATTAGTGAAAATCTGGCTGCCAGTGTTCATGATATGCGTGTTGAAAAACAAAGCCAGGCATCCGATCATCAAGCCATGTTACTGGAATTAGCAAAATAGAAAATTTAGGGTCAGCCCTATAGAACCAGCGTCTGGGCTTCATCACCTCGTCTCTCACGTATTTCCCCCAAACAATAGACCGTTTCTCCGGTTGCCTGCAATTGTGCCTTGGCTGCATGGGCATTTTCTTTTGAGACAATGACAACCATACCAATACCGCAATTAAAGACACGATACATTTCGCTATCGTCAACTCGCCCATGTTGACGAAGCCAGGTAAAAAGCGGCGGCATAACCCAGGCATCTTTCTGGAGAGCCGCTGTCAGGTTTTTCGACAGAATGCGCGGGACATTGTCGAGCAATCCTCCGCCGGTAATATGCGCCATGCCTTTGACTTCGACCGTATTTAACAATGCCAGAAGTGATTTGACATAGATGCGTGTTGGTGTCAGCAGCACATCCGCCAGAGATTTCCCATGAAAATCAGCATTGAAGTCCGGCTTGACCACATCAATAATTTTCCGGATCAGTGAATAACCATTGGAATGAGCGCCTGAGGATGCCAGTCCCAGCACCACATCACCCGGAACAATACGGCTTCCATCAATAATTTTAGATTTCTCCACCGCGCCAACAGCAAATCCGGCAAGATCATATTCCCCATCCGGATACATGCCAGGCATTTCAGCCGTTTCACCACCAATCAGCGCACAGCCTGCCTGTTCACACCCTTCTGCGACGCCCTTAATTACAGCAGCGGCCGTTTTGACATCCAGCTTGCCGCAAGCAAAATAATCCAGAAAAAAGAGCGGTTCGGCTCCCTGCACCAAAATATCGTTCACACTCATTGCAACAAGATCAATGCCGACCGTGTCATGTCGATTGAGATTGAAAGCCAGCCTAAGCTTAGTACCGACGCCATCCGTACCGGCCACCAGAACAGGCTCACGGTATTTTTTGCTGATTTCAAAAAGTGCGCCAAACCCGCCTATGCCGGCAAGAACGCCTTCCCGCATAGTCCGTCTGGCAAATGGCTTGATGGCGTCAACCAGCGCTTCACCGGCGTCGATGTCAACACCAGCATCATGATAAGAAAGAGAATAATTGGATGGTGAATGCATAATGAAATACCGTTATACCGCTAAAATAGTAGAATTACAAAAAAAGATTTTGTTACGAGTCGCATTTTAGCAAACTGCTGCGCTAATAGGATTACATGGTCATTTTTACACAGCAACAAAAACAAACTGCTTTGTGGCTCAGTATCGGCGCCATCCTGGTCGTCATGCTCCTTTTGCTTGGCCCCATTCTAACGCCTTTTATTGCCGGCACGATTCTTGCTTATGCTTTAAATCCGGGGGTTGACTTTCTGCACTCGATACGAATGGGACGTTTCCGCCTTTCCCGCACCTTATCCGCACTCATTGTCATGGTCATTCTTTTGACGACCGTTGCAGTATTATGCCTGATCATGATCCCGATATTAATCAAAGAATGGCCCCTGCTTTATGAACAGATCCCCAATCTGACCATCAAGCTTAATGAAATTATCCATCCGCTTCTGCACGAGCTAGGCATTGATCTGCCAATCGATACGGCCACCTTCAAAAAATTGCTGACTGAACAATTCATGATACCCGGCGAAAGCATGTGGAAATCGCTTCTGGCTTCCGCCAAAATCGGCGGCACAACGGTTTTGACCTGGACCTGGAATCTGATCCTGATTCCGGTCGTACTATTTTATTTATTGAAGGACTGGCATCTGGTCATCAGGAAGCTAAGAAATTCCATTCCACGCCGCTGGATTCATAAAGCGATCAGCCTGGCCAGTGAAGTCAATGTGATGCTTGCACAATATCTCAGAGGCCAGCTTTCGGTCATGCTGATTCTTGCGATTTATTATTCATCCGCGCTGGGATTTGTAGGATACAATGCGGCCCTGCCTATCGGCATCATCAGCGGCATGCTGGCTTTTATTCCTTACATTGGCATCATCGTCGGCCTATCCTTAGCCATTATTGCAACGATGTTGCAGTTTTCCGGTATGCAAGCCTGGATAACGCTTGCCGTCATCTACGGATTCGGGCATTCATTTGATGCGCTCCTGATGACGCCAACGCTGGTTGGCAGACGTATTCAGTTGCACCCTCTGATTGTCATTTTCGCCTTGCTGGCTTTTGGCCAGCTTTTCGGTTTTGTTGGCGTTCTCATTGCGCTACCTTCATCAGCCATTCTTTCTGTTGCCTTTAAGCACTTGCGTCGCCATTACATTAACAGCAATTTTTATAATTCATAACAAACCATGCAACAACTGCTGCTGGACATCAGCACGCAAAAAATACCGTCTTTTGAAACCTTTGTGACGGGTAAAAATGAAGAACCGATCCAGTTTCTTCATCGTTTCGCTCGACGCGAGTCGTCCGAGCACTTTATTTATCTGTGGGGCGATCATGCCGTGGGCAAAACCCATTTGCTAAAGGCGTTGGCCCAATATCATCCGGCACGATATATTGATGCGGCATCCGGCAATACGAATTTTCTATATGATCCCCAAATTACGCTTTATCTGCTTGATAACTGCGACAAATTGTCTCCGGAAAAACAAATTGATGCATTCCATCTTTTTAATGCGGTTCGTGAAAATAATGCTTTTCTCGTCACGACAGGCGCTATAGCCCCGGCACTTCTACCAGTCCGGGATGACCTGCGAAGCAGAATGAGCTGGGGACTTGCTTATCGCATTCAGGGATTGACTGATGAGGAAAAAATAGAAGCTTTAAAAAAAATGGCCCAGGAAAGAGGATTTACCCTTGCACAGGATGTGTTACCTTATTTGATTACACATTATCCGCGTGATATGCATTCGCTATCTGTTGTTTTGGATGCGCTTGACCACTATTCCATGCAGACAAAACGTGCTATAACCCTTCCACTTCTGCGAGAAATGATGCAAAAAATAGAAAATAATCATGAGTAGCAATCTGGCTTTATTTGATTTGGACCATACCCTTCTGCCACTGGATTCCGATTATGAGTGGGGACGCTTCTTAACACGTATCGGCGCCGTTGACGCGATTGAATATGAAAAACGGAACACAGCCTTTTATGAACAATACAAGACGGGAACACTTGACCCCCAGGAATATCTGGAATTTGTGCTAGGCACACTGGCCGCCTTTTCACGTGAGCAGCTCAACAACTGGCATAGTCAATTCATGGAAGAAGTCATCCGGCCGGTTATGCTGCCTCAGGCACATCAGCTTCTTGAAAAACACCTGGATCAGGGGGATTTAGTTGCTATTGTGACAGCGACGAACCGCTTTGTTACCGAACCCATCGCCCGTGCTTTTGGCATCCAGAACCTCATTGCCGCCCTGCCTGAAGAAACGGAAAAAGGAACATTCACCGGCAGGCTGATCGGCATACCAACTTCCGGGAAAGGCAAAATCACCCATACGGAAAATTGGCTCGCCTTACATGGAAAAAAGCTGGACAGTTTCGAAAAAAGTTATTTTTACAGTGATTCGCACAATGACCTGCCATTGCTGTCACGGGTAACGCACCCTGTTGCGACCAACCCTGATGCCCGGCTCAAATCGCATGCGATCGCCAACAACTGGACATTACTGCGTCTATTCGATGATTAAAAAAATGCTCCAGAAAATCCTGGGAAGAGGCAAAAAATCTTCTCCAGCCAAACAGCCTGCCATCCTGCATCAGGCTGAGCATGGTATCGACCCTAAACTGGTTTCATCGAATGCGATGCGTGTTATTCACATCCTGGAAAAAGCCGGCTTTGAGGCTTATATCGTCGGCGGCGCAGTTCGCGATCTCCTGCTGGGAATCCCACCCAAAGACTTCGACGTGGCTACCAATGCAACGCCAGAACAAATAAGACGCTTCTTCAAACGGTCATTTTTGATTGGAAGGCGCTTTCAAATCGTCCATGTCATGTTCGGACACGACTTGATTGAAGTCACCACTTTTCGGGGAACAACTTCCACACCCGCCATCAAGGATGAAATGGGCCGCCTGTTAAGAGATAATACTTTCGGCACACAAGAGGAAGATGCCGCGCGCCGCGATTTCACCGTCAATGCCATGTATTACAATCCGACTCGCCAGACCCTGCATGATTTTCATGGAGGCACCACTGACCTGAAAAACCGGATTTTGAGAATTATCGGCAATCCGGCAGAACGCTTTCGAGAAGACCCTGTCCGCATGCTGCGGATTGTCCGTTTTGCGGCAAAACTCGGATTTAAAATTGATACGGACACGCGTAAGCCCATTGCATCGCTCGCTCCCCTCATTAATAACGTGCCTTCCGCACGCCTGTTCGATGAAATGCTCAAGCTTCTTATGAGCGGCCACGCCATGGCTTGCCTGCAGGAATTACGCCATCAGGGCTTGCACCACGGTCTTTTGCCCCTCCTTGATGTTGTACTGGAACAGCCCCAAGGTGCGCAATTCGTCAAGCTGGCACTGGGAAAAACTGACCAGCGCATCCATGAGGAAAAGCCGGTTTCCCCAGGATTTCTTTTTGCCACGCTACTTTGGACACAAGTATCCGAAAAATGGAAACAATACCTTTCAAAAGGGGAATACCCTATACCGGCGCTTCACGCCGCCGCCAATGATGTTTTTGAAGCCCAGACGGAAAAACTGGCACTGCAACGCCGGATTATTGCAGATATGCGGGATATCTGGGCACTACAGCCCAGGCTGGAAAGACGGACAGGTAAAACTGCGTACAAACTCATGGAACATGGCCGTTTTCGAGCAGCCTATGATTTTCTGCTGTTGCGATGTGAAGTAGGCGAAACCGATCCTGAAATAGGCGATTGGTGGACAGCCTTTATCCATGCGAACAGCCAATCACGGGAAGAGATGCTGAAAATTAAATTTAAGAGCCCATCGCAACCGGCAACACGCAAGCGAAGACGATCAGGCCGTCGCCGTGCAAAAAACGACTCCTCGAGCGCCGCTAAAACCCCTACTGAATCAGCAGCATAAGAAACATGGCGGCACATACGGTTTATATTGGAATCGGATCCAATCTCGATAATCCTGCAAACCATGTTCGCTTAGCCATCAGCCAACTGGCCCAATTACCACTAACCCGACTAAAAGCCCAATCCAGTCTGTACCTTACCGCACCGATTGAAGCTGACGGCAATGATTATGTCAATGCGGTTGCCTGCATCCTGACAGCACTCACACCGGAAAAATTGCTGGAACAATTGCATCATCTGGAAAATGCCTCGGGGCGGGAAAGAACTTATCGCAATGCGCCCAGAACACTCGATCTGGACATTTTGTTGTATGACGATTTGCAAATGAAAAGCGCCTCTCTCACGCTTCCGCATCCGCGCATGACAAAACGCGCCTTCGTTTTGGTTCCGCTGCTCGAAATTGCTCCGGCAATCGTCATACCGGGCAAAGGCGCGGCATATCCTTACCTTGAGCATGTTCAAAATCAGCCTATTACGCTTCTAAAAACCTGATTTTTCTTATCCTTCAACACACCGCTTTATCATGCAAATTCCCGTTATACTTCAGACTACGGTTTTATTGATCGCATCGAACATATTCATGACTTTTGCATGGTATGGTCATCTTCGCAACCTGACATCATCACCGTGGTACACGGCTGCTTTTATCAGCTGGGGAATCGCTCTGTTTGAATATCTGCTGCAAATCCCGGCCAACCAGATCGGCTTTACCCAGTACAATCTGGCACAGCTTAAGATTTTGCAGGAAACCATTACGCTTGCCGTATTTGCTCCCTTTGTCATGCTTTATATGAAAGAGCCTTTCAAGTTGGACTACGTTTGGGCGGTCCTGTGTCTGGTAGGCGCCGTTTATTTTATTTTTCGATCCTGACTTGAAAGTTGTATGATAGACACCTGATTTGCCAATAGCCGCGAGGATAACCATGGCCACTTATTTACAAGACCGTAAAGCCGTCACCATATCCACTCTGATGGATTTGTATGCAAAAGGTGAAAAAATAACGATGCTCACCTGTTACGACGCCAGTTTTGCCGCACTCATGGACAACTGTGGTGTCGAAATGCTCCTGATTGGCGATTCGCTTGGCATGGTCTGCCAGGGACATGAATCGACCTTGCCTGTCACCATTGATGAAATGGCTTATCATACGGCATGTGTCGCAAGAGGCAACAAAACAGCTATGGTCGTGTGCGATATGCCTTTCGGCACCTACCCCACACCGGAAACAGCCTACGATCATGCCGTGGAATTGATGCGTGCCGGCGCACACATGGTAAAAATCGAAGGCGGCGCCTGGCTGACTGACATCATCCATTTTCTGGTTGAGCGCGCCATTCCCGTCTGCGCCCATATTGGCCTGACCCCCCAATCCGTCCACCAATTGAGCGGCTACCGGGTGCAAGGGAAGACAACAGAAGATGCGCAAAGACTGATTACCGATGCCGGAGCCCTGCAAAAAGCCGGAGCCAGCCTGATTGTACTCGAAGCCATCCCTGCTGCTGTTGGCAAAGATATCACCAGCACCATTGCTATTCCTACCATCGGCATTGGCGCCGGGGCAAACTGTGCAGGCCAGGTTCTTGTTGTGCACGACATGTTGAATGTCTATCCTGGGAAAAAAGCGCGCTTCGTCCGTAACTTCATGGAAGGGCAAAGCAGCATTGAAGGCGCTATTCGCGCTTATGTGGCGGCAGTCAAAGATGGCTCCTTCCCGGCACCAGAACACACCTTCCAATAACGTACAGGATCAAGGCTTACAGCTACGCGGCAACCTTTTCTCTCCCTACCTTCCATTGGCGACGCCTGCTTCGCGCTTTTGTCAGGCAATGTTCATTTTCCGGGCTGTAATACGGATGACATTGCCCGAAACAAACTGTCTACAGGCAAATAACCTCATTCCGGCAGCCAGTTCCTGCCGGAAAATTTTTCTCCATCTTCCTCATACCGTTTAAGGGTCGCCTGCATTTTGGGTTCCAGCTCATCCAGGGAATTAATTACCATACCCAAATCACGCAACAAGCCATCATGAACACCATATACCCAGCCGTGCACGGTGAGCCTTTGCCCGCGATTCCAGGCATCCTGGATGATGGTCGTATGGCACACATTGGCGACGGATTCGATCACATTGAGTTCACACAGGCGGTCATATCGCATTTGTTCCGATAACGCCTCACCCAGATAGCGTTCATGTTTATGATGCACATCCTGCACATGGCGCAACCAGTTGTCGGCCAACCCAACTCGCTGTTGTTTTAATGCAACATGGACACCGGAACAATCGTAGTGACCGGTGACAATCACATGCCTGACACGCAACACATCCACCGCAAATTGCATAACGGCCAGACAGCTTAGATCGGTATAAGAAACCACATTGGCGACATTGCGGTGCGTAAAAATATCCCCCGGAAGCAGATTCGTTATCTGGGTTGATGGAACACGGCTGTCAGAACACCCAATCCAGAAATATTTCGGCAATTGCTGGGTAACCAGCCGCAAAAAATAATCAGGATCCTCATCTACCATTCTTGCCGCCCATTGGCGGTTTTTTTCAAACAGTGTTTTTAACTCATTATCATTCGGATTAAATTCCAACATTTTTCCAGCCATCTCAACATCCTTAAAATCAGAAGCTGGCATTCATGCTTTATTTCCTATCGCCAGCTTCAATTCCTTGATCCATTTCAGTGCGGCAATCCCTGTATCCTGCTTAATCTGCCGCGCCGTTTCCGTCAGTTTTTTAAAATCAACATCAGGCATTTTTTTAAATGCCACGACAATAATATTTCCTTCCTCGCATTTTGGCATGGATAAGACAAATGAAAAAGATTTTTGAATCGCAAGCAGGTTTTTTTTATAACTGCGACGCTCGCCAAAAAGATTGACGGTCATGATTCCATCATCCGTCAAACACTGGTTGCATGCGCCATAAAACTCAGGCGTGTCCAAAACCGGCCCTTGCGCTGTCGCATCATACAGATCAACATGCATCACATCGGCAGCATGCCGGTTTGACGCATCCAGCACAAAATCCAGGGCGTCCATTTCAAGAACGGAAAGCCTTTTATCCCTGGGCGGCAACGCAAACATAGCATCGCAAACGGCAATCACTTCCGGATTCAGCTCAACCGCCGTGACGCGTGCCTGCGGAAAATGCCGATAACTGAATTTGGTCAGCGCCCCTGTACCCAAGCCCAACTGGACAATATGGCCCGGATTTCCGACAAACAGCATCCAGGCCATCATCTGCCGTCCATAAGCCAATTCTATCCTGTAGGGGTCGCGCAAACGCATTGCGCCCTGAATCCACTCGGAGCCAAAATGGAGATAACGGATTCCTCCGGCTTCGGAAATAACCAGCGGGGAATATTGCGGCTTGCGGTTTTTCACTTTTTTAATGGCCTTATAAAAATGCCCCGTCAGGCATGATCCCATTGCATCATTCCAAATCCTTCAACTTTTCCTGGGCTTCTTTGCTTCCCTGCGCGGCGGCTTTTTCGTACCATTTGACGGCTTCGGATTGATCCTGCTCGACGCCAAAGCCCTCGGCATAGATGCGGCCCATCATGTATTGCGCTTCCGCCAGCCCCTGTTCCGCTGCCTTGCGCATGAATTTGATGCTTTTGGGTATATCCTTTTTGCCCCCTTCGCCTCTCATGCAAAGCAAGGCCAGGTTGTATTGCGCCTTGGGAAAATTCTGATTTGCCGCTGCCGTATACCATCGCACGGCCTCCTCGTAATCCTGTTTGACGCCTACCCCTTCATAATACATGCTGCCGAGATTGAGCTGCGCCTTGGCATTACCCTGCATGGCCGCTCTTGTGTATAACGCGAAGGCGGCTCTATCATCCTGCACGACGCCACGACCATCCTGATACAAGACCCCTAGATTCACCTGCGCACTGGAATTCCCCTGATCTGCCGCCTTTTGATACCATTTCGCCGCCTCGGCATCATCCTGCCTGACGCCGCGCCCCTTTTCATAGAGCAGCCCCAGGTTGTATTGTGAAACAACTTCATTTTTTTCCGCAGCTTTTTTCGTCCAGAAAGCGGCTTTCGCCACATCCTGCCTGCCGCTCTTTTCGTCACTGTAAAGTATGCCTAGGCCTGCATAGGCTTTGACCTGGCCTTCCTTTGCCGCTTTTTCGAGGTAAAAACGGGCTTTTTCATAGTCGCCCTGCAAGTAATATTTTCCGCCTTCCATCAGGTTGTCCGCCAGGCTGTTGCCCATGATGCATAGGGTGAGGCAGATAAAAACAACCTTCATCCAATGCCTTTTTTTACCGGATATAAACATGTTTTATCTCCTGTCTGATTTGAAAAGCAAATCCGTCCGATGATTATCATGCCATATTCAAACAAAAATCCCCAGCAAAACGGGAGCCGGTTTTCGGCTCCCGTTTTGTTGTTCATGCCGCCCGGGATATTGTTACATGGCGGTATCACCGGCATGGACAATATGGCCGTTTTCCATGGCCCGCCGGAGCAATTCCCGCTCTCCCGGCGCGGCCCGGAAAAGTTTGAGATGGATGATTTCCCGCGCGAGGCTGCTACCGGCAAAGAGGCTGGCCCGTTTTTTGGCAACCTCGTTTTTGGCATCGTTCAGCGCCGCTTCATCACTTTTGCCAAGCTGTTGGTGCCATCGGAAACGGGGCATGATTTCCGGATGGTTTGCCAGCGCATGCCCATCCATTTTATTTAGCTCATCCCTCTCTTTCTGGTATCCGTCGAGAAAAGCGTCCGCCACGTTGACCGGAATGGCGCCGGCTGCGACGCGGGGGCCAAAAACGCCCGCCCCCACCGCCAGGAGAAAGGCGTCAAAGAGGTTTCCCGCCGCCGAATTCGCCACTTCCACAACCTTGCCTTCCGCTGTTCTCTGACCGTCAGGGTCGGTAAAAATGGATTCCGCACCCAGCATTTCATCCCCTGTTTTAGAAAAAATCTCACTCCCTGTACTCAGATCATTAACCACCTTGCCGCCGCCAAACGACTGTGAAACATAATTGATTGTTTTGGGTAGCAGCCCGGCCGCTTTGACAGGCGTGGAATTGAAAACGCCGTGCCAGGAACTCAAACCCAACTGGGCTGCAACCTTGCCGACAGGCTGTCCATAAATTTGGGCGATCTTTTCCAGTTGATCCGCTGTGCTGATACCTTCATGCGCCGCCGTATGGTGGGCGTTCTGGTACGCGGCCAGGCCGGTTGCCTGCCCATCCTGAAGCTGCGCCTGTTGCGCATTGAGCTCGAGCGTCTGCGCCAGTTTCTGGACACGTTTTAGCCTGGCGTTGTCTTTTTCCAGCGCCTTAAAGCCATCTTCCGCGGCTTTCAGTGAATGGCTTTCGGAAGGCTTTCCATCCCAATTTGTTTTGTGCGAAAGATTTCCCGTAATCCGCTCTTCAGGCTTTTCACGCAGGACGGCATCCAGCCGCTCCGCCTGTTCAAACCACCGGAAATCATGATCTCCCCGTTCCATTTTCGCCATGGCCTTCACAGCGGCATTGTGCGCAGGATCGGCTGTATCGGCGCTGTTCATGTTGCGTGACAGCCAGTTTGAACCCCATTTATAGGTATCATGCCCGGATGGATTACGGGATGCCGCGGCAGCGCCATCCTTTAATTCGGCTTTGTTCGAATAAAAGGCATGGCTGCTCCCCAATCCTACCGTTCCTGTTCCATCAAAACCCATGCTTTGTTTTTCCGGAAAGGGGCCGAACGGTTCATTCATGGCCTTTAACGGGTCTTCATAAGCGATGTTTCCGGTACGCTGAAAGCCTGAATGCGGATCATTAGCCCCGTCCGGAATCAAACGCCGGTTTTGCGGATACAAGTCTGCGGTTCCGGTTATCCTGAAATCAACTTTCCCACCTGAAAAATCATCAGCGGCATCGAACCGGGATTCATCCCGATTTTCATCAAAAAGGTTGGACATAGACGTTCCTTCATATAAAAAGTAAAAAAACACGGTGACAACTGTGCTATCTACCGTTATACAGTGCTGTCAATACCTTTCAGATTATTTGTCCAAACTTTGTCATCGTCGCTCTGAAAGCAAGCACCGACGCGGGTTTCAGAAAAAAAGCGACAATCCGGCCTTACCCACTTTTGGAGCGGTTTGACATATAATCCCCCCTGTTTTTGCCGGATTTCATCAACGCCGGCCCATTTTGAAAAACAAAAAACCCGCATATTTTCTGACGATTATGCGGGTTTCCCGATTGGGGTGGTAAATCATGACGAACAATCCGGTGGGCAGGAATGGGCTAAATCGCCATCCTTCTCCCGAAGAACTTGAAAAATCTGAAACGCTCCAACCTTTTCACATGATCCATTGAGGGCAAATTCCAGCATAACGGAAATAGATGGAGATGGATTGCTTCCTGCCTTATACCCTATAAAAATGCCAACGATACCGTCAGCAGATAAAATTGAGAATATATATACTTTAGCCCTCTGTTTACACGCCTGGTCGCCGTAGCCATTGTTCAGGAATGCCGTGAATCCTCACTCTTTTCCGCGAGAGACAGTCCACAGAACCAGCAAGCCTGCGGTGCCAAAGTGTTGTATCGCGATCATCAGATTCGGTTCCCAACCATAAAGCAGGTACCATCCCTCCAGCAGATGGGACAAAGCGACCGCTAAAAATATAGCCAGGTAGGCCCATCCTTTCCACGCTGGTTGAAAGGAAGACAGTGGCGCCTTGACTGTTATGACAATATTGACGATTGCCAATATGACGATGAGCATTACCAACACAATATCGATCATTTTTAATCCGTATATCATAAGATCCCCTTATCCATAGCCGATAGAAACGCTGACTAATTGACTTCAAAAAAGTGTTTTTCTGATATTCGGGTAAAGCTCTCCGGCGTTTTACCCAATAACGTCAGAATGCTCCTGATTGCTGTTGTCTTCTCCCGATTTCATCAAATCAGGTGCAATTTCCGGAAGGGCGATGCGCGCACGAACGAAAAAAATGCGACAAAGAAAACACTTCGCATCCTGCTTTACGTCATGCCCAAAGGCTCCTTCCAGATGACAGGAAAAACGCCATACTAATCACACTTTGGTATATCGCTGGATTCGGGCTTTTGGCGAGAGCCTGCCTGAACCCGATGTATCCGGTCAGGTCACTCATATGGAATTCGATGAAATGCGGCACTTCGTCGGCTCAAAAAAAGAAAGCTCTGAGTCCTCAAAGCCATTGACCGTAGCACAAGGAAAACTATGGTCTGGGTACTCGGCGCGGTCATGATTCTGAAACTTTCCGACGGCTTTATGACAAAGTAAAACACATCAAGAATTGCACTTTCCACACAGACAACTGGCCTATGTTTGCAGAAATCCTGCCGCCGGAGCGGCATATTACCAGCAAAACTCATACGATTGCCATTAAACGCGACAACAGCAATACACGGCATTATTTGGGCAAATTCACCCGTCGAATAAAAGTTATCTCGTGTAAAGAATCAATGATTGATTTGACGCTGGGCAAACGACTGGCCTCGCCGACAGGGATCGAACCTGTATCCCACGCTTAGGAGGCATGTGCACTATCCATTGTGCTACGGCGAGTCCTAAAAGATCGTTCTTTGCGGCGACATTGTACCTTATTAGCGCACATCCGACGAGAGAGGACGGCATTTCTTTCATCCGGAACTGGATGACTTGTTACAATATCCGGAATTTTTCCTTATCAAAATAACTCCGTTGTCTTATGGCGCTTTTATCTCTTACGCATGCCCAACTGGCGTTTGGCCATTTTCCCATGCTGGATCATGCCGATTTCACGCTGGAGCCGGGCGAACGCATTGGATTGATCGGCCGCAACGGCACGGGAAAATCTTCTTTGCTTCAAGTGCTGGCCGGAAAAACCGCTCTTGATGACGGCCTCTTTTCCATCCAGCAGGGTTTGCGCATTGCCTATGTTGAACAGGAACCGCAATTTAATCCGAAGCAAACGGTTTTTGATGCGGTTGCTTCCGGCCTGGCTGATGTCCAGTCCATGCTGGCTGAATATGAAAAATTGACGACTCAACTGGGAGGAACGCATGATGAAGCGATCCTGGAAAAACTGCATGGGTTGCAGGGACAGCTTGATGCCCGCCATGCATGGAATCTCGCCAATCAGGTTGAAACCATTTTGCAGCAATTAGGTTTGAACAAGAATGACATTATGGGAACGCTTTCCGGCGGGATGCATAAACGGGTCGCTCTCGCGCACGGCCTTGTCTTGGCTCCGGATATCCTGCTGCTGGATGAACCGACCAACCATCTCGATTTTGAATCCATTTTGTGGCTGGAATCCCTGTTAAACGACTTCCGAGGCAGCATTATTTTTGTGACGCACGACCGCCAATTTTTGGATCATGTTGCGACACGTATTGTCGAACTTGATCGCGGTAAACTGCTTTCTTTTCCAGGCAATTTTTCAGCATATAAAGCCAGAAAAGCAGAACAATTGGCTACGGAAGAAGTGGAAAACGCTAAATTTGACAAGTTTTTAGCCCAGGAAGAAGTCTGGATTAGAAAAGGCGTTCAAGCCCGACGCACACGGAATGAAGGCCGCGTCAGACGTTTGCATGAACTGCGCGCAACCCGGGCCGCCCGCCGTAACCAGCAGGGGCAGGTTCGCATGGATATTTCATCAGGAGAACGTTCCGGTAAAATGGTCGCCGAACTGGAGCATGTTGCGAAACGCTATGGTGATAAAGTGATCGTCCGCGATTTTTCCGACATTATCTTGCGTGGCGATAAGGTGGGGCTTATCGGGCCAAACGGTATCGGCAAGACAACTTTGCTGCGCATGATCTTAGGAGAAGAAACGCCCGATAGCGGGACCATCCGGCAGGGCGCTAATTTGCAGGTGGCTTATTTTGACCAGATGCGCGCACAGCTTAATGATGACGCCAGCCTGGCGGATACCATTTCGCCCGGCAGCGAATGGATTGAGATTGGAAAACAGCGCAAACATGTCATGAGTTACCTGGCTGATTTTCTTTTTACGCCTGAACGCGCCCGCTCACCGGTCAAATCGCTTTCCGGCGGAGAACGGAACCGGCTGCTGCTGGCCCGGCTTTTTGCCCGCCCTACCAATGTCCTTGTTTTAGACGAACCGACCAATGATCTGGATATTGATACGCTGGAATTGTTGGAAGAACTGCTCCAGGATTATGATGGCACGGTTTTTCTCGTTAGCCATGATCGCGCCTTTATCGACAATGTCGTTACCCAGGTCATTGCGGCAGAAGGCAACGGTGTCTGGCGGGAATATCCAGGCGGGTACAATGATTGGGAACGCATGCGTCCCAAACCAGACACCTCTGTCGGCAGCAAACCGGCACCTAAAAATACGCCCGCAGAAAAAGAAACGCCCGCGCCTTCACGCCGCAAAAAACTCAGCTATAAAGACCAGCGCGAACTGGATGAACTCCCCGGCAAGATTGCCGCGCTGGAAGAGGAACAGAGCAGGATTACAGGCAGGTTATCCGATCCCGATCTGTATAAAAATAATATGGAAGAAAGCGTGCGCCTTAATCAGCGTTTTACAGAGATTGAAGAAGAGCTGATGGCCTGCATGATCCGCTGGGAAGAGATTGAGGCCAAGCTTAACGCATAACGGGGCGCATCACGACGAAATACGCTTAAAATCGCGTAGACGAAATCCCATTACGAAAAGCGCCCCGAAGTAAACCACGCCGCATGCCACCATAATCCCGGCAAGAACACCCGCTCGATAAAGCGGCGTCGATTGCATTCCTATCCAGTCGAAATGAGAGGATATGGATAATGCCGTTCCTGCCAAAAGAAAAAGCGCGCCGGTCAGTCTGACCAAAAATATTCGCCAGCCCGCATGCGGGGTATAAATCTCCCGCTTTCTTAATCCGATGTACAGACTGACGGCATTAACACAAGCGCCAAGACCAATTGCCAGCGCCAGGCCCGCATGCGCAAACCAGGGAACGAAAGCCAAGTTCATCAATTGGGTCATAATTAAGACAACAACCGCAATTTTGACGGGCGTTTTGATGTCCTGCTTGGCATAAAAACCGGGAGCTAAAATCCTGACCAAGATCAGCCCAATCAGGCCCACGCCATAAGCCACAAGCGCATGGGATGTCATGACAACATCTTCTACATTGAATTTACCGTAATGAAAAAGCGTTGCAGTAAAAGGTTCAGGCAAGGTCATCAGAAAAACAGCGGCCGGCATAGCCAGAAGGAAAGTCAACCTCAATCCCCAGTCAAGCAACGCGGAATATTCTTCCGCATCCTGCTTGGCATGCGCTTTTGACAAGCTGGGCAATAAAATCGTTCCTAGAGCGACGCCCAAAAGCGCATTGGGAAACTCCATGAGCCTATCCGCATATGAAAGCCAGGAGACGCTGCCATGCGGCAGACGGGATGCGATATTGGTATTAATCATCAGGCTGATCTGCGCAACCGATACGGCAAATGTAGCCGGTATCATTTGACTCATAACCCTTCTGACCCCCGGATTGCGATAAACCTCACTAATCTTAAAAGAAATCCGGGGAAGCATGTCGATTTTGCGAAGCGCGGGAATCTGTATGAACAATTGAAGCAACCCGCCAACAAAAACGGCGAAGGCCAGAGCATAAATCGGCTGTTCCATATGCGGCGCGATAAAAAGGGAAGCCACAATAAAGGAAATATTGAGCAATACCGGCGTGAAGGCCGGTATTCGGAATTCGCGCCAGGTATTGAGAACACCGCCGGCAAGCGCCACCAGTGACATGAAGATGATGTACGGGAACATGATGCGCGTCATGACCACGGACGAATGAAAAATCGCCGGGTCGCTGTTAAACCCCGTGGCAATCAGAAAAACAACAGCAGGAGCCATGATAATGCCAACCAGCGTAACCGCCATCAACGCCCAGAAAAGAGCGGATGCGACCTTGTTAATCAGTTCCCGCGTCGCATCCGGTCCTTTTTGGCTGGTATATTCGGCCAGGATCGGGACAAATGCCTGTGAGAATGCGCCTTCCGCAAACAAACGCCTTAGCAGATTCGGGATGCGAAACGCGACAAAAAAGGCATCGGTAAAACCTGACGCGCCAAACGCCCGCGCAATGAGCAATTCGCGTATCAGACCAGTAATACGCGAAAGCATGGTTATGCCCGAAATGGTAAAAAGGGTTTTCAGCAGGTTCATGAACAGGCATTATAGACGCCAACATGCGTTCGGTTTACTTTGAAAACGCATTTTCCGGTCAAAAAATCACATAAACCGATTGGAAAATAAATTCACAATAATGCTTTGACTGTTATTTCAACCCTCTGTATAATTGACGGTTTTCCAGATTTGTCCTGATATTTTTCAGGTTTTTACATTTTATTTTGATGGAGTTTCCATGTACGCGGTCATAAAAACCGGCGGCAAACAATATAAGGTTGTGGCCGGTAAAAAATATAAAGTAGAACAGATACCGGCAGACATTGGATCCGAAGTCACAATCGATCAGGTTCTTGCAGTTGGTGAAGGTGAAAGTATCCGCTTTGGCACGCCACTGGTCGAAGGTGCAACGGTTCAAGCTACGGTAGTGACGCAGGCGCGTCATCCTAAAGTCAAGATTTTCAAGATGCGTCGGCGCAAGCATTATCAGAAGCGTCAAGGCCATCGTCAGAACTACACCGAACTGCAAATCGTTTCCATTAACGCCTGATTGACGGCTGTTTTTTAGAAACGAAATTTATTCAGGAGCTTGAAGAAATGGCACATAAAAAAGGCGGCGGCACAACCAGAAACGGTCGCGATTCACATTCAAAACGTCTGGGCGTCAAAGTTTACGGTGGACAATCCATCAATGCCGGAGGCATCATTATCCGTCAGCGCGGCACACCTGTGCACCCGGGCGAAAATGTCGGTATGGGCAAAGACCACACTCTGTTCGCCCTGATTGACGGCAAAGTCAAATTTGTTGTCAAAGGCGAAAAAAACAGGCAATACGCAACGGTTGTCCCTGCGTAAGCCGGTAGCATAAAACGGCATCATCCATGTGATGCCCTATATAAGAGAAGGCTCTGCCCACAGCGGAGCCTTTTTTCGTATTCAGAAAAACCAGTTATGAAATTTATTGATGAAGCCAAAATTGAAGTGATTGCCGGTAACGGCGGCAATGGCGTGGCTTCGTTCAATCGGGAAAAATTTCGCCCTTTCGGCGGCCCCGATGGCGGTGATGGCGGTAGAGGCGGCAGCATCTGGGCTGTTGCCGATAACAATATCAATACGCTGATTGATTTTCGCTATGCCAAACTCTTCCGTGCCCAAAATGGAGAAAACGGCCGAGGATCGGACCAGTACGGCAAAGGTGCTGATGATATCGTCCTTCGTATGCCGGTTGGCACGATCATCCGCGATGCCGATACAGGAATGACCCTGGCCGATTTGACAGAAAATGGGCAGCGCCAGCTATTAGCCCAGGGAGGCGAAGGCGGCTGGGGCAATATCCATTTTAAGAGTTCGACGAATCGTGCGCCCCGGCAAAAAACAGATGGCAAGCCAGGGGAAAGGCACCAGTTGTCGCTGGAATTGAAAGTCCTCGCTGACGTGGGACTTCTGGGCCTGCCTAACGCAGGGAAATCCACCCTGATTTCCGCTGTTTCCAATGCCCGCCCCAAAATCGCCGATTATCCTTTTACAACCCTTCACCCCAATCTGGGCGTCGTGCGCGTCAGCCCCGAAAAAAGCTTTGTTATTGCCGATATTCCCGGTCTGATTGAAGGGGCATCGGAAGGCGCTGGTCTGGGGCATCAGTTTTTACGCCATCTGCAACGAACCAATTTGTTGTTGCATATTGTTGATATTGCGCCCTTTGATGAATCTGCCGATCCGGTCAAAAACGCACAATCCCTGATCAGGGAACTGGAAAAGTATGACCCTGAACTGGCACAAAAACCGCGCTGGCTGGTGTTGAATAAACTGGATATTATTCCGGAAGCAGATCGTGATAAAACTGTGCGCGATTTTATTCGCCGGTTTAAATGGAAAGGCCCTGTATTTAAGATATCAGCCGTAACACAAGCTGGTTGCACAGAGTTAATGGAAGCGATTTACCGCCATATTGAAGCCGAACGTCATTCAATGGAGCGCGCTCAAAAAACAACGATACCCGAAGAAGTCCGTGATATTGATTCCATTGATCCTGATGATCCACGATTCAAGATTATTGAATAACCTCTCTCTCATATCTTATGAAATCGGTCATACCTCACGCCAAACGCCTGATTGTCAAAATCGGATCGTCACTTCTTACCGATGACGGAAAAGGCCTGGACCATGCGGCTATTGCACGGTGGTCTGATCAGATCGCCCGACTTCGTTCATTGGGTAAAGAAATCATCCTGGTTAGCTCGGGGGCGATTGCTGAAGGCATGTTGCGGCTCGGCTTTGATAAGCGCCCAACTGATATTCATAAACTGCAAGCTTGTGCGGCAGTAGGGCAAATGGGACTGATCCAGATTTATGAAAGTAGTTTTCGGGCATACGGCATTCATACGGCCCAGATATTACTGACCCACGCGGATCTATCCGACCGCGAACGGTATTTGAACGCCCGTTCTACCTTACTGGAACTTTTGCACATGGGTGTCATTCCCATCATTAATGAAAATGACACGGTTGTGACGGATGAAATCCAGTTTGGCGACAATGATACTTTAGGAGCGCTTGTTGCCAATCTGATCGAGGCTGACGCCCTGATCATCCTGACCGACCAGCAGGGTTTGTTTAATATGGACCCACGAAAAAACCCGGATGCCGAACTGATCCGCTACGCCAGCGCCGGAGACACCGAGCTGGAACAAATGGCTGGCGGCGCCGGCAGCAAAGTCGGCCGTGGCGGCATGCTGACTAAGGTGCTTGCAGCCAAACGCGCCGCCCGTTCCGGCGCCCATACCGTTATCGCATGGGGCAAACTGGAAGATGTACTGGTCAGGCTTGCTGCCGGTGAAATGATCGGCACACAGCTTACAGCGCCTTCAGGACATCTACAGGCAAGAAAACAATGGATGATGGATCATCTCCAGACGGCAGGAAAGATTTTTCTGGATGCCGGCGCCGTCCAGAAAGTACTAAAAGATGGAAAATCCCTGCTTCCTATCGGCGTGACCGAAATTCACGGCGACTTCAAGCGAGGAGAAGTGATTGCCTGTTTTGATGAATCGGGGCAGGAGATTGCACGCGGACTGAGTAATTATTCCAGTTCGGATGCGCAACGCATATTGCGGCACAAATCATCTGAAATCGCGGATATTCTTGGATACCACGGCGCTCCTGAGCTAATCCATCGGGACAATATGGTTCTGCTGTAGGGGCAACCCTCATTAAATTGTCGTCGTGAAAAGTTGATTTTTTCTGTCTGCCAAGGCGCAGGGACAAAATGGGACGATGGCGTATTGAACATACGGCGAGTTCTATTTTGAACCGGCAACGCTTCGCAGACGGGATAAAGCAGCTTTGCAGCAGACAACTTAATCAGGGCTGCCCCTAAATCAGCGACCATCGTACTTATCTCCCTGCAGGGAGCGATTGTACTGAATCCGGAATAACATTTCTTCAGGTTTGCCGGCAACGGCACGCCCCTGACAGAAATAATGCAACACCAAAGCTGCCTGCGGCCGGTTGGCGTCCTGAAAATGGATGTCTTTCCACTCATTGTGCTGTGATGGTGACCAAGTGCCATCATACCGACCCATAGCATATCGCCGATACAAACCACCATCACATTTTATTCCTTCATATGTGATGTTTTTAGCGCCACTGGAGCTGAGTCCGACCAGCGTATAACGAATTTCTTTTTCATCTGTAGCGAGTGTTTTTTTATCTATGGCAAATTTCTGTGTCTGGATCGGGCTTACGTAAAAAGGCAGCAAATCCTCATCTTTGGGAAAAGCCGGCAATACCACCTCCCATTCCTTTTTAGGTGCGGCATCTTCCTCAGCTGCGCTGCCGCGATGCCGTGTTCCCGACATAGGAACTTCCTGCGCCAATGTATTAAGACAGAAACAGGAAAAAAGAAGCGCGGCCCCGACTTTTAGGTTGACGATTTTTTTTTCATTCATAAACGGACCTATTATTCTTGATGCTTTTCTTCATCTATTCCAGCCGATCCTACCATTCTTTTATCCACTGAAACCGCCGGCTTTTTCCTTCTGTAATTCGCCCGCCTTTTGGGGAAAAACAAGACTTCACGCTGGGGTGGCGGATCCAGGAAACGGGATAGCTCGTTTAATGCCTTAAAATAGACATCCCGCTTGAATTCAATGACAACATCAAGCGGCACCCAATATTCATGCCAGCGCCAAGCATCAAATTCGGGATTATTGGTGGAGCGGAGATTGAAATCGCTATCACGTCCGATCATCCGCAATAAAAACCAGATCTGTTTTTGGCCACGATAATGCCCGCGAATTTCCCGCTTGATGTAATTTGACGGCACTTCGTAACGAAGCCAGTCACGTGTTCTGCCAACAACTTTGACATGCTCCCGCTGTAAGCCGGTTTCTTCCAGCAACTCACGATACATGGCTTGCTCAGGCGTTTCCCCATGCTTGATGCCCCCTTGCGGGAATTGCCATGAATGTTCGCGAGCTCTTTTGCCCCACCATACTTTGTTATTTGCATTCAGCAGAATAATGCCGACGTTAGGACGAAAACCTTCACGATCAAGCATATTGACCTCTTATCTTTTGCTACCGGCATTCAGTCTTAGCATACAATCAGCAAATGATTGTTGGCAAAATACATCATTTTTTCTGCTGATTTGAGAAAGTCTGAACGCACTGGTCAGCGAATCCTTTAAAATCCTACAAATTATAACCTTCTTGAAAAAAGAATTCACTGTCATGCGTGCATCACAATTTTTTATCAGCACCTTAAAAGAAGCGCCTGCTGACGCAGAAATCATTAGCCACAAACTCATGATGCGTACAGGCATGATTCGCCGCCTGGGTTCCGGCATTTACACCTATATGCCATTGGGCTTGCGTATTATCAGGAAAATAGAAAATATTATCCGCGAGGAAATGAACCGTTCCGGCGCAATTGAATTGCTCATGCCAATCGTGCAGCCGGCAGAACTTTGGCAGGAAACCGGCCGATGGGAAAAATATGGGCCTGAACTATTACGCATCAAGGATCGGCATGGCCGGGATTTCATTATCCAGCCAACATCAGAAGAAGTTGTCACCGATATTGCGCGAGGCGTGATTAATTCCTACCGTCAGCTACCGGTTAATTTTTACCATATCCAGACGAAATTCCGTGATGAAAGGCGTCCCCGTTTTGGTCTGATGCGCGGACGTGAATTCACAATGAAGGATGCTTATTCCTTTGACCACCATGTGGAAGGCATGGAAAAGTCGTACCAGATTATGTTTGAAGCCTATACCCGGATCTTTACCCGGATCGGGTTACAGTTCCGCTCGGTTGCGGCAGATAACGGCACCATTGGCGGATCGGGTTCGCATGAATTCCACGTCATCGCGGAAACCGGAGAAGATGCGCTTGTGTACTGCCCGACTTCAGATTATGCAGCCAACATGGAAGCGGCCGAATCTTTGCCGCCATCCGAAACACGTCCGGCTCCCAGTGAAACCATGCAGAAAGTCCCGACCCCCGGCAAAAAATCCTGTGAAGATGTGACGTCTTTCCTGAAGATGCCACTTGAAAAATCGGTTAAAGCCGTTGCAACAATTCGCCTCGCTGTAGCTGATAATGCACCGGACCGGTTTGCGATTATCCTCTTGCGCGGTGATCATGATCTGAATGAAATCAAAACACAGAAGGTCATCGGGCCATTCCGTTTTGCTACTGAAGATGAAATTGTCCATTACACAGGCAGTTCGCCCGGATATATGGGACCCGTTGGTCTGGATAAGAAGGCCGGTATTGTCATTTACGCAGATCATGCTGTTACTATCATGGCAAATTTCATCTGCGGCGCAAACGAAGTTGATCACCATCTTACAGGTGTCAACTGGGATCGAGATACCCCTCTTCCTTCTCAAACAGGCGATTTTCGTAACGTAGTAGCAGGTGATCTCTCGCCTGATGGTAAAGGCATACTGGCCATACAGCGTGGTATTGAAGTCGGTCATGTTTTCCAGTTAGGAACACATTACTCGGCAGATATGAATGCGACATTCCTGGATGAAACCGGCAAACCTCAATTCATGCAAATGGGATGTTATGGCATTGGCGTAACACGGATTATGGGAGCGGCCATCGAGCAAAACCATGATGAACGCGGGATAATCTGGCCGGCGGCTATTGCCCCATTTCAGATTGTTCTTTGCCCAATGGCTTATGATCGGAGCGAAATGGTTAGAAATACGGCTGACGATCTGCTTTCAAAACTGCTGGATGCCGGTATTGATGCTGTTCTTGATGACCGTGGCGAGCGTCCGGGCGTCATGTTTGCCGACTGGGAACTAATCGGAGTACCTCACCGTATTGTGATTGGCGAACGTGGCCTGAAGGAAAACATGCTGGAATATCAGGATCGTCGCCATACCGAAGCCATCTCTGTCCCCCAGGCTAATATCATGGCTTTTATACGGGAAAAACTGAATATTTGAGAAAAGCCGGTTTTCTTCCTGCTGCTGCTTAACAAAATTACTTTAACCTAAACCAGCCATATATCCTGGTATGGTCTTCAATACAACGCGCTGTTTTAGAAGAACCATGAAGGCTTCATACCTTTTTTCACAGGGATTTGGTAATTGACTTCGTCCTATATGCCTTAAGCAAGAAAGCGAGTAGGCCGATCAGATATAGACCACTACATATTAAGATAAATTGATCTCTTTGTCGTGTTCCGTCAGATAAGTCGTATTGAAGAAATGTTCATAACGACTATGTAGCAACGCCTGAACATGGCTAAATAAATATTTGTAAAAAATTCGAAAACAACAAATCCCTACACGCAACCCTGACAGCGCCATGTGCAGAAAACAGGAAAAAACAACCCTTTGCCTGTAGTTTTACAGGCAAAGGTTACCACTGAGACATTGCAAAACAGGATTCAGTTTACAGAAACTATCCTGTTTTCCATTTCATATCTGATTATTTCAGATGTCCTGAAACAAGCTTGGTCATTTCAAACATTGAAACTTGTTTTTTACCACCAAAAACCGGTTTCAGTTTGTCGTCAGCATTAATCATGCGACGATTGTTTTTGTCCTGCAAATTGTTTTTCTTGATGTACTCCCAGATTTTTTTGGTTACTTCCGTCCGTGGCAACGGGCTCGAACCAATCACAGCGCCTAAAGCAGATGATGGTGTCATCGGCTTCATGAAAGCAGCACTAGGAGTCCGCTTTGCTGGTGCTTTCTTAGCAGCAGGCTTCTTGGCTGCCGGTTTTGCCGCAGGTTTCTTGGCGGCAGAAGCTTTTTTAGCAGGATCTGCTGCTTTCTTGGCAGGAGCAGCTGCTTTTTTAGCTGGAGCGGCCTTTTTTGCGGAGACTGCTTTTTTCGCGGGTGCTTTTGCTGCAGGTTTTTTCGTTGTAGCCATTTCTCGCCTCATAAATACAAAAACTATAGGGAACTTGCACTGGAAAATATAGGTGGTAAATTAGGCATATGGCAAGTTTTTTTTACACTTTTACTGGAAAACTGTCATTTATTTGTCAATATTTAGAAAAAATGTCCATTTTGAGAGGAAAAACGCTGTTTTTATACAACACTTCCGAATCAAAAAATAAATCTCGTTTTTTTATTTTTTAGCGAAATGGCATATATGATCATGCTTTAAATTCATCAGCGTAAACCTGGCATCAGCCCTTTCATGCTTCTCATCATTTTCATCATTCCGCCACTTTTTATTTTTTTCATCATCGACTGCATCTGCTCATACTGCGAAAGCATCCGGTTTACATCCTGGACCTGCACACCCGCTCCTGCGGCAATACGCCTTTTTCGTGCGGCTTTGATGATGTCAGGCTTTGCTCGTTCAGCCGGCGTCATGGAATTGATGATGCCATCCATACGACGGATCTGGCGATTGGCCTGATCCATATTGGCATGTTGCGCGGCCTGCTGAAATTGCGCCGGCATTTTCCCAAGCAACCCTGAAAGACCGCCCATATTCTGCATTTGCATCAACTGCGACTTAAAATCATTCAGATCAAAACGGCCACCGCTTCTCAATTTTTTCTCAAGATCCTGTGCCGCCTGAATATCAACATTCTTTCTGGCTTCCTCTACCAGCGCCAGAATATCTCCCATGCCCAAAATCCGGTTGGCCATCCGGGCAGGATCAAATGCTTCAAGTCCATCCAGTTTTTCCGATACCCCGGCAAACTTGATCGGTTTTCCTGTAATTTGGCGTACCGATAATGCGGCACCACCCCGTGCATCACCATCAAGTTTGGTCAGTACAATACCTGTCAGAGGCAGTGTTTCATTAAAGGTACGGGCAACATTGACCGCATCCTGTCCCAGCATTGCATCCACGACAAAAAGCGTTTCTATCGGTTTGACTGCATCGTGCAAGGTGGCAATTTCTTTCATCATTTCTTCATCAATGCCTAGACGCCCTGCCGTATCAATAATCAGAACATCATAATAATGGCGCCGGGCATGATCGAGAGCAGCACGTGCTATCTCAACTGGTTTTCCAGATTCTGATACATAAAAATCAACACCTGCCTGCTGCGACACCGTTTCTAACTGCTTGATTGCCGCAGGCCGGTAAACGTCTGTGGAAACGGTTAAGACTTTCTTCTTGTTTTCCGTTGTCAGATAACGCGCAAGCTTGCCAACTGTTGTGGTTTTTCCCACACCTTGCAAACCGGCCATCAGAATAACGGCAGGAGGCTGAGTAGCAAAATTCAGCTTCATGGCATCATTGCCGAGATCACCCCCCATCATATCGGCCAGCTCCTGCTGGACAACGCCGACCAGCGCCTGGCCCGGTGTGAGTGATCCGATTACCTCTTCTCCCATCGCCTTTTCACGCACACGACTGATAAAATCGCGAACCACAGGCAACGCAACGTCTGCTTCAAGCAACGCCAGACGTATTTCCCGCAGCATTTCTGCTGTGTTGGCTTCAGTTAGGCGCATCTCGCCACGCATCGTTTTGACGACTTTGGCCAGCCGTTGTGTCAGATTATCAAGCATAATGAAATGAATAAAAAAAGTTGAAAAAAGCGCTCACATACACCGCTACTGTCTTGTCATTTTATCCTGACATTTCGCACGGCATACAATTTCCAATTGTATCGAAGCTGATGTTTTATTTTACAAACATGCCATACGCTCTTGAACAACAAAACAATTTTTTATCTTTAAAAAAATTGATCAAAAGAGAGTCCATATTTTTTGTTGCGAATGGCAGTTTGTATCATCTACAATGATTTATAAACCAAATTAAATGCTACATCCAGAGAAAGAGAGATTTTAATATGACAACAGACATCGCTATTGCCCAAAGAGCAAAGATGTTACGTATTAGCCAAGTTGCACAACGTTTCGATATTGACGAAGAATATATGGAGCCGTATGGTTTTTATAAAGCAAAAATTTCTCTGGATTTTCTGGAAACCCTGAAAGACAAACCAAACGGCAAACTGATTCTGGTAACAGCAATCAATCCGACCCCAGCCGGCGAAGGAAAAACAACGACAACGATCGGTTTAGGCGATGCGTTAAACCGCATCGGCAAAAAAGCGATTATCTGCCTGCGTGAGCCGTCTTTGGGGCCGGTTTTTGGCATGAAGGGCGGCGCTGCCGGTGGCGGATATTCCCAGGTTGTTCCGATGGAAGATATCAACCTGCATTTCACAGGCGATATCAGCGCCGTAGGGCTCGCCAACAACCTTCTGGCTTCATTGATCGATAATCACATTCATCACGGCAATGAGCTGGGCATTGACGTGCGCCGTGTTGTCTGGAAACGTGTGCTCGACATGAATGATCGTGCCCTGCGTGATATTACCATCGGACTCGGTGGCCCAGGTAATGGCTTCCCGCGTTCTGATGGTTTCAATATTACCGTTGCATCTGAAGTCATGGCTATTTTCTGTCTCGCAACCAGTCTGGAAGATCTGAAAGATCGCCTGGGTCGTATTGTCATCGGTTATACCCGTGATCTCCGCCCTGTTCTGGCAAGCGATTTGAAGGCACACGGCGCGATGGCGGCACTGTTGAAAGATGCCATTAAACCAAACATGGTACAGACACTGGAAAATAACCCGGCCTTTATTCATGGCGGCCCTTTCGCCAATATTGCAACGGGCACCAATTCCGTTATCGCCACCTCATCTGCACTAAAACTCGCTGACTATGTCGTTACTGAAGCCGGATTCGGCGCTGATCTTGGTGCTGAAAAATTTGTGGACATTGTCTGCCGTAAATCCGGATTCAAACCCGACTGCGCCGTTGTGGTTGCAACTATCCGCGCACTCAAATATCACGGCGGCGTTGAATTGCCGGACCTGAATCAGGAAAATCTGGCCGCGCTGGAAAAAGGGATTGCCAATCTTGAGCGTCATATCAACAACATTCGCAACTATTATGGCCTGCCCTGCATCGTGGCAATTAATCACTTTACATTGGACACCGATGCCGAAATCCAGCTGCTCAAGGACAAGATGGCATCCCAGGAAGCCCCTGTGGTCGTTTCAAAACACTGGGCTGAAGGCGGAAAAGGCGGCGAAGAACTGGCCAAGGCTGTTATCAACATGGTCGAAACAACCCCTTCCAACTTCAAATTTGTCTACGAAGAAAATGACTCTCTTTGGAATAAAATGACAGCTATTGCCACCAAATTGTATGGCGCCAGAGATATTATGGCTGACAGCAGAGTACGTGCCCAGATTAAAAAGCTGGAAGATGACGGCTATGGCTCATATCCTATCTGTGTCGCCAAAACGCAATATTCCTTCTCAACCGATCCTGCTCTGCGGGGTGCGCCAACAGGTCACTCTGTTGCCATTCGGGAAGTATCTCTTTCCGCCGGCGCTGAATTCATTGTTATGGTTTGTGGCGATACTGTTATGACTATGCCCGGATTACCTAAAGTACCTTCATCCAACATGATTGATGTGGATGCCGAAGGAAGAATTGTCGGGTTATTCTGATAAACTATGTAATAAATTAGTGTGTTCCTATACAAAAATCAATTATTTATGATGAATCAGGTGACATGTTTTAAAGCATACAATTGATTCATCTTTGACTGGATTATGGAGAATTCAAAGAACAGGGTTACCCTGAAAAACATAGGAAAACTTCAAAAAGGAAATGAAAACAAGATGTTAATAAATAAAGTGGTGTGCTGGACTGAAAAAATGCTCCAAAGGGAATTAGCAATACCTCATCCAAGCCCCCCAGAAAACATTTAATAGGAAAAAAAATGAGATATGCGATTATTGGTGCTGGTGCGATTGGAGGTTATGTCGGCGTAAAGCTGGCATTGGCAGGAGAAGACGTTACTTTCATCGTTCGAGGCGCCAACCTTGAAGCCATCAGAAATAACGGCGTAAAGCTTATTATGAACGATGGTACCGAACTTATCGCAAAGAATGTAAAAACCACCAACAACTATGACGAAGTAGGACCTGTGGATATCGTCATTCTTGCCATGAAAGCGCACCAAGTAGAAGCTGTCGTGGATGATGTGTCCAAACTTTTTGGCCCGGATACGGTTGTTGTCACCATGCAAAACGGCATCCCGTACTGGTATTTCCACAAGCATGGCGGCCCCTATGAAGGCGCTCGTGTCCAAAGTGTCGATCCGACAGGCCAAATCGCCGCTAAAATTCCTGCTGATCGTGTACTCGGTTGCGTGGTTTATCCCGCTTCCGAACTCATCGCACCAGGTATTATCAGGCACATCGAAGGCGACCGTTTCCCGATTGGCGAACTGGACGGCACCATAACTGAACGTGCGCAAAAAGTGTCTGATTCTTTTATTAAGGCTGGATTCAAAGCGCCTATACTCGAAAACATTCGTTCTGAAATCTGGCTCAAGCTCTGGGGCAATTTGACCTTTAATCCAATCAGTTCTCTTTCCCATTCTACACTGGTCGATATTTGTCAGTATCCATTAACACGAGAACTTGCCGGCGACATGATGATTGAGGCGCAACGTATTGCTAACAAACTTGGCATTGAATTCCGTGTCCCGCTTGAAAAACGGATTCAGGGTGCAGAAAAGGTCGGCAAACATAAGACTTCCATGCTGCAAGACGTTGAGGCCGGCCGAGAACCCGAGATTGATGCGTTGGTTGGTTCAATCGTGGAACTGGGCAGAATTACCCATACTGCAACACCCCATATCAATACGGTCTATGCACTGGTCAAACTGCTTGCAAAAACCATGGAGGAAGAAAAAGGACGGGTTCGCTTGCAAAGCGAAAATCCCTCTTCTTCCCACTAAACTGATAAAAACCGAATGAGCCCCCTATTTGAATTACTTACAGCAAGGGGGCTAATAATTTACCCAAAATCGTAAAAATGGAAGAAAATAATACTTTTGGACATGACTTTCAATCTGCTGCTCAATAAACAGCATGACAAATCAATTTATATCTTTTAAAGACAAAAATCATGGTAGCGCCATCTCTCGATAAAATCACATCATTCATCCCTCCTAAACGTACCCTGATGGGCCCAGGCCCTTCCAACATCAATCCCCGTGTACTATCGGCCATGAGTTTACCGGTTATCGGGCACTTGGATCCTGCATTCGCAGGCATGATGGAAGAGCTGAAAGTCCTATTGCGCTATGTATTCCAAACCGAAAATTCGCTGACTTATCCCATTTCCGGCCCGGGTTCGATCGGGATGGAAAATTGTTTTGTTAATATGGTTACGCCAGGAGACAAAGTCATTGTCTGTCGCAACGGGGTCTTTGGCGGACGCATGATTGAAAATGTCGAACGCAGCGGCGGCATCCCTGTCATCATTGATGACGAGTGGGGTAAGCCGGTTGACCCGAACAAGCTGGAAGATACCCTCAAGCAGCATCCGGATGCCCGAATCGTTGCTTTTGTTCATGCAGAAACTTCAACCGGTTGTGAATCAGACGCAAAATTGCTGGCGCAGATTGCCCATAAACATGATGCGCTGGTTATTGTGGATACAGTAACTTCTTTAGGCGGCTGTCCTGTACTGGTCGATGAATGGGAACTGGATGCTGTTTATTCGGCGACGCAAAAATGCCTCTCCTGTGCCCCGGGCCTTTCCCCTGTGACCTTTTCCGAGCGAGTAGTCGATTATGTCAAAAACCGGAAAACCAAGGTGCAAAGCTGGTTCATGGATTTGAATCTGATCTTAAATTACTGGGGCAACACAGCCCGCACTTACCACCACACCGCGCCCATCAATGCCCTTTATGGGTTGCATGAAGCACTGATCCTGATAAAGCAGGAAGGACTTGAGAAGGCTTGGGCACGTCATACCGGGCATTACCACGCGCTGAAAGCGGGACTGGAAGCGCTTGGCCTGCATTTCCTGGTAAAAGAGGAAAACCGCCTGCCTCAGATGAATCTGATTGTCGTGCCGGAAGGGATTAATGAAGCCGCCGTCAGACAGGAACTCTTAGATGAATTCAATCTGGAAATTGGCGCCGGCTTGGGACCGCTGGCCGGCAAGGTCTGGCGCTTTGGCCTGATGGGGTACACAGCAGAGCAGGAAAATGTGATGTTGTGCCTGTCCGCACTGAGTTCGATTCTTTCCCGAATGGGATACCCGGTCAAAGCTGGCGAAGCAGAAGCCGCCGCACATAAAGCCTATGCTTCTCAGCATGAAACCGCTGCGCAAATGGCGACTCAAAAAGCCTGAGAATATCTCTTTTCAAATACAAAAAAGCCCGAAAATGTTTTTTCGGGCTTTTTTCTTTTATTTTGTTTTTCAAAACCGGTCTGCGGCATCACCGAGCCGCTTACCAGGATTGAGCGCTTCCAGTGCCAGCAATGCTGCTGCCTGATCCGCACTGCTAAAAGTATCCTGAATATGATGATACAGTTCCGTGACCAGGGACGTCACCGGCAATTGCAGGTTCGCATCAAACGCTGCCGCCAGCACATTATCCAAATCTTTCACCTGGCTTTTAACTTGACCTCCAGGAATGAAATTTCGATCCAGCATACACTGACCGTGGACTTCCAGAATACGGCTTTCAGCAAATCCACCTCTGATCGCGGCTCTGACAGCCGCAGGGTCAGCACCGCCTGCCTGTGCCAACAAAAGCGCTTCCGCGACAATACTGATGGTTCCGCCCACAATTAACTGGTTACACAGTTTGGCAAGCTGTCCACAGCCTGCAGGACCAACCCATGTCGGGCGGCCCATGATTTTCAGTACCGATTCTGCCCGTTCAAAATCCGGCAAACTGCCGCCGACCATAATAGCCAGCGTTCCGGCCTCAGCGCCCAGGACGCCACCTGATACCGGCGCATCAAGAAATGAAACCTGATTCTTTTTGAGCAGATCGTGAATTTGTTTTGCTTCAGACTGCTTAGTGGAACTCATGTCAATCACCAGTGTTCCAGGCTGCAATAACGGCATGATGGAAGTGATTACCTGCAGAACAACAGGCCCCGCCTCCAACATCGTGATTACAATATCAGCTGAACGTACGGCATCCGATAGTTCTGCAACCCTTGCACCTGTTTCAAGCAAAGGTTCGGCTTTTGCACGTGTACGATTCCAGGCTGTAAGAGGATATCCAG
>WRHV01000003.1 GCA_009783065.1 Betaproteobacteria bacterium
AACCCATTGAGGATGCGGCACAGGTCATGTCCAGAATGTGTGATGTCATCATGATTCGCACGTTTGGTCACGACATTATCGAGCGTTTTGCCGCTTATTCCCGCGTCCCTGTCATCAATGGACTGACCAACGAACATCATCCCTGCCAGGTTTTGGCTGATGTGTTCACTTTTATTGAACATCGTCAGGCTATCCGCAGTAAAACCGTTACCTGGATCGGCGATGCCAACAATATGCTGTATTCCTGGCTCGAAGCAGCCAAGATTTTCGGATTTCACGTCAATGTCTCGACGCCGAAAGGATATGACATTAACTATGATCTGGTTTCACCTGATCATAGCCATTTCACCCTATATGAAGATCCGGAAAAAGCCTGCGAAGGAGCGCATCTGGTAACAACGGATGTCTGGACCAGCATGGGATTTGAAGAAGAAAATGCCGTCCGCATGAAAGCATTTGAAGGTTGGTGTGTCGATGCCCAAAAAATGAGCCGGGCCGCACCGGATGCCCTTTTTATGCACTGTTTGCCGGCACACCGGGGGGAAGAAGTCACATCGGAAATCATTGATGGCCCCCAGTCCGTCGTTTGGGAAGAAGCAGAAAACCGCCTGCATGTCCAAAAAGCATTGCTGGAATATCTCGTTTTAGATCGGGTATAAACCGTTATATTCCCGTTTCTCCCGAATAAGCATAAAATACAAACCATACAGCCATGATGCGTGCCATCGATCCGGTGGACCATTTTGGCATGTCCTTTCAAACTGAAATAAACGAAAGAAAAACATGAGTGATGTAAAAAAAGTGGTTCTGGCTTACTCTGGCGGGCTGGATACATCCGTTATTTTGAAATGGTTGCAGGATAACTACCAATGTGAAGTTATTACATTTACTGCGGATCTGGGACAAGGTGAAGAACTCGACCCCGCAAGACAAAAGGCGCTAAAATTCGGCATTAAACCGGAAAATATTTTTATTGACGATCTACGCGAAGAATTCGTGCGTGATTTTGTCTTTCCCATGTTCCGCGCCAACACAACCTATGAAGGAGAATACCTCCTCGGCACAAGCATCGCTCGCCCTCTTATCGCCAAACGTCTTGTCGAGATCGCACGCCAGACAGGAGCCGATGCCATTTCACATGGCGCAACAGGCAAAGGGAACGACCAGGTTCGATTCGAACTCGGCGCATACGCCCTGATGCCCGGCGTCAGGATCATTGCCCCCTGGCGGGAATGGGATCTGTTATCTCGCGAAAAACTCTTGGAATATGCTGAAAATGCCGGTATTGAAATTGATATGAAACACCGCCAGGGCGGCGCCCCTTATTCTATGGATGCCAACCTGCTGCATATCAGTTATGAAGGACGCCACCTGGAAAATCCCGGCGCCGAGGCTGAAGAATCCATGTGGCGCTGGACGGTCAGCCCTGAAGCCGCACCAGATCAGGCAGAATCGATCCAGATCGGATTTGAAAAAGGGGATCCCGTTTCTCTGAACGGCAAAAAAATGTCGCCAGCGACCCTGCTGGCTGAATTGAATCGCCTTGGCGGCAAACACGGTATCGGCCGGCTTGACCTGGTTGAAAATCGTTATGTCGGCATGAAGTCACGCGGATGTTACGAAACACCGGGAGGTACCATCCTTCTGCCTGCACACCGTGCCATTGAGTCCATTACGCTGGACCGTGAAGTCGCCCATCTGAAAGATGACTTGATGCCGCGTTATGCTTCCATGATCTATAACGGCTACTGGTGGTCACCGGAGCGAATCGCGCTGCAAACCCTGATTGACCATACCCAGCAGCATGTCAACGGTACCGTCAACCTGAAGTTGTATAAGGGTAATGTCATGGTAACAGGCCGTGAATCGGCTACAGACTCTCTGTTTGACTCTACTATTGCCACTTTTGAGGATGACGCCGGAGCGTATGACCAAAAAGATGCCGGCGGCTTTATCAAGTTAAACGCACTGCGCATGCGTATCGCAGCCAGTCTGCGTGAAAAACGCAAGAAATAACGATTTGCGCGGCTTTGAGCAACAGCGCCGGAATGTCCTGGCGCTGTTTTATATGCGTCTTAATAGGCTAATAGGCAGCCAGGTGAAAATCGTATTCTGACAATACTGTGTCGAAAGGTTGTAATGTCTATCATTTCTTATATTCGCACCATTCCAGATTACCCCAAAAAAGGGGTCCAGTTTCGCGATATAACCACCCTTCTCCTTGATCCTCGCGGATTGCGTGAAGCCGTTGATGAATTTGTCACACGCTACTCAGGCGCCGGAATTGAAAAAATCGCCGTCATTGAAGCACGGGGATTTTTAGTTGGCGCTCCGCTTGCCTATACACTGGGCTGCGGACTTGTCCCCATACGCAAAAAAGGCAAACTCCCTGGTAAAACCATCGGAGAAGATTATGAGCTTGAATACGGAACAGATCGAATCGAGATACATGATGATGCCATTCTTCCCGGACAAAGCATACTGCTGATTGATGATCTTTTGGCAACCGGCGGAACCGCCCTGGCTGCAATCAAGCTAATCGAACAAACCGGCGGGAAAATTTACGAAACGGCTTTTTTGGTCGATCTTCCCGATCTGGGAGGACACAAAAAATTGAAAGAAAAAGGCTATTCTGTTTTTGCCCTGTGCCAATTTGATGGAGAGTAAATAATGACTTTCACAGGCTATGCTGTCAAAACCTTAGCTGGCACGATCAAGCCGCAAAAACATAACCGTCAGGACTGACCAACTGCGCTGGAATATATCTACGTATCTACGGCAATTTCATCCGTTCCCTTGCCAAAAAGCAGGGGCATCCCTAAATACCCGCCCAGCGTCAAACTCGCGCTCCCAAACCGTTCTCCGATATAAAACGGATTTCTTCTCTGAAAACGCGAATTCGCCTGTTTACAGTTTCACCTCTCCTTATCTGGAAGGGGCTATGGCAGTAGGCTGCCCGCCACTTTCCCGCTGTTTCGCGGCCGCAGTCCAAGTAGCGATGCGCTCATTGGCAGTGCTTTCCGCTTCCGCAATCTGTTTTTTGGATAGCGGTTTCTTTAGTTCTTTGATAACCTCCTCCAAAGCCTCTCCTCTCAGCCCGGCTTTCTGGGCAATAAGGTACCAGGTAAGCGCTGTTTCCGGTTCAGCCTTGCCACCTTTACCTTCCCGGGTCATAGCAGCAAAAGCCAGCGCAGCTCCAGCATGGCCGGCTTCTGCCGCTTTCCGGAAAGTGGCGCGCGCTTTATCCGGTTCGGCTTTTTGCCCGAAAAAACCATCACGCTGGACGATACCCAGTTCAAAAAGGGCAGTTAAATCTCCAGCTCCGGCGGCTTTTTTAAGCAGGTCCATACCTTTGGCTTCGTCTTTGGGAACACCGCGTCCATTCAGGTAAAATCCCGCCAACCGGTGCTGCGCGGGAGCATAATTCAGCTCCGCGGCTTTTTGCAGGTTCGAAACCGCTTTTCCCATATCTGCTTTTGTGCCCATGCCAACTTCGTAACACAAAGCAACACGCAAAAGGGCCTCTTTTTCTCCAGCATCTGCTGCTTTTTGCCACCACTCCAAGGCTTTGGTAAAGTTGCGTGGCACGCCGATGCCTTGCTCATTCAGGATGCCGACATTCAGCATGGCGCGAGGTTGTCCTTTTTCCGCATCGGCCAGCGTGGCTTTATACAGGGCCTCTCCATTCATACGCTGCGATTCATCTGCTTTGGCGGGACGTTCCGCCGATTTTGTCGCGGGTTTGGTTCCGGGAGCTGCCCAGGCAACGGATGTTGCACCAGAAATCAGAACGGCGCAAAGTAGGATAAAAAATCGAGGTGCTCTTTTGTGTAACATGGATGAGATTCTCCTTTTCATCTGTATCTGTTTATTCTTTTTTTCAGAATTTGTTCTTTCGGCAAAAAAAGCCGAATTCGGTCTAGACTTCTAAGCTAATAGTATCATTTAAAAATAGAACTGAAGCAATCATCAGATCAGGAGAAGCACCTTGTGGAAATTTCATCTGCCTGGAAAGCGGTGATATATCAGATAAAAACCGGCTCTGGTTCCAGCCATAATCCGAACCGGTTTTTGACGTCCTGCTGTATCATCCACGACAGCCTGACAATCTCCTCGCCTGTCGCTTCGCCCCGATTTATCAGTACCAGTGCTTGCGTTTCACAAACACCGGCATTACCGCTGGCTTTCCCTTTCCAGCCACACTGGTCAATCAACCAGCCCGCCGCAATACGATAACCTCCGTCAGATTGCACATATCCCGGCATCTGTGGATGTGCCGTTTTCAACGCATCAAAAAGCGTTTGGGACACCGTTGGATTTTTAAAAAAACTGCCCGCATTCCCAACCAGCGAAGGATCTGGCAACTTCTGACGCCGGATCGCGATAATGGTATGACTAACCTCTCTCGGCGAAGGTATTAAATGGCCTTGTTCCATCAAAATTGCCGCAACTTCCGGATATGAAAGATTCGGCTGCCAATTTTTGGGCAAAGCAAATGTCACATCAAGAACAGCAAAACGGCCGTTTTTTTCTTGTTTGAAAAAACTGTCGCGATAAGCGAACCGGCATTTTTCCTTGCTGAAAACACGAATATCTCCCGTCTGAAAATCAAACGCACGCAGGGAATAAAAATAATCCTTCATTTCCGCGCCATAAGCCCCAATATTCTGGACAGGCGCCGCACCAACCGTGCCGGGAATCAAAGAAAGGTTTTCCAGCCCCCCCCATCCGTTTTCCAGCGTCCACAAAACAAATTCATGCCAGCTCTCACCAGCAGCGGCTGTAACATAAATATTCTCTTCGTCCTCCCCTGATACGCTTTTGCCCTTCAGACACATGTGCAAAACCAAGCCGGAAAAATCCCGGGTAAAAAGCAAATTGCTGCCGCCGCCCAATACCAGCCTAGGTAACAGACTGAGTGTTTTATCGGCAAAAACAGCCTGTAATTGATCAACCGATTGCACGGCCATATAAGCACGGGCCATGACGCCAATGCCGAACGTATTCAATGTCCGCAATGGAAAATCCGTCTGGATGGGAAGAGATGGGCGCATAGTAAAAGAATTATAGGAGCAATCGCACAAGCCGGGTAGCCGGAGATAGTTTTGTTTTATACAATAATGGTTTCAGTCTTTTAGGGTCAGTCCTCATTAATATGTCGTCGCGAAAAGTTGGTTTTTTCTGTCTGCCAAGGCGCAGGGCCAAAATGGGACGATGGCGTATTGAACATACGGCGAGTTCAATTTTGAACCGGCAACGTAGACAGACGGGATAAAGCAGCTTTGCAGCAAACATATTAATGAGGACTGCCCCTACATCCCATCATAACAAAACGAAAGGAAAGGCATGCCTTCATTTGATGTTGTATCCGAAGCGAATATGGTTGAAATCAGAAATGCCATCGAACAAACCAACAAGGAGATTTCCACCCGTTTTGATTTCAAAGGCAGTGATGCGAGGGTCGAACAAAAGGACCATGAATTGACCGCTTTTGCCGATTCAGAATTCCAGCTCAATCAGTTAAAGGATGTGTTAACTGGTCGCATGACCAGGCGTAATGTGGATGTCCGCTTTCTGGACGAAGGAAAAATCGAGAAAATCAGCGGCGACAAGGTCAAGCAGGTTATCAAGATTCGCAACGGCATCGAATCCGATGCCGCCAAGAAAATCGTCAGGCTGGTCAAGGACAGCAAAATAAAGGTGCAAGCCAGCATTCAGGGTGATTCCGTCCGTGTCAACGGCGCCAAAAGAGATGACCTTCAGACAACGATTGCCCTGTTGAAAAAGGAAGTTACCGATCTGCCTTTGGAATTTAACAACTTCCGGGACTAACAAAAAAAGGGTTTGCATCACCAGCTGCAAACCTTTTTTGTCTGAATCAGTCTCCGTCATACCGGATCTTGTCCTGGCGCTTTCTGGCAGCAGCGGCCAACCCGTCAAGAACCTGTACCGTATCTTCCCAGCTGATACAGGCATCTGTTACTGACTGTCCGTATGTCAGGGGCTGACCGAAAACCATATCCTGGCGACCGGCAATCAGATTCGACTCCAACATCACACCAACAATACGCATATCTCCTGCTGCAATATTTTTGCCAATCGTGGCACAGACCGGTACCTGATTTTCCGCTTTCTTTGAACTGTTGCCATGCGACACATCAATCATGACCCGCGGCGGCAGACCAGCCGCCGCAATTTCCCTACATGCCGCCTCAACACTTCTTTTATCATAGTTCGGCTTTTTGCCGCCCCGCAAAATGATATGGCAATCCTCATTGCCGTTTGTCGCAAAAATAGCCGTATGCCCTCCTTTCGTAACCGACAAGAAATGATGGGGATGCGAAGCGGCTTTGATGGCGTCAATGGCGATTTTTATATTGCCATCTGTTCCGTTTTTAAAACCCACCGGACAAGATAGCCCGGAAGACAATTCACGATGCACTTGCGACTCGGTTGTCCTTGCCCCGATTGCCCCCCAGCTAATCATATCGGCAACATACTGCGGACTGATCATATCGAGAAACTCGGTTGCTGCCGGCACGCCCAAGTCATTGATATTAAGAAGCAGTTCCCTGGCCATATGCAACCCATCATTAATCTGGAAGCTATTATCCATATACGGATCATTGATCATGCCTTTCCAGCCAATCGTCGTACGCGGTTTTTCAAAATACACCCGCATCACAATCTCAAGCTCATTTCCCAACCGCTCACGGATTTCCCGCAGACGATAGGCATATTCAAGCGCCGCCTGGGGATCATGAATGGAACAGGGTCCAACGACGACCATCAGGCGGTCATCTTTTCCATGTAAAATCCGGTGGAGCGCTGTTCTGCTGTTGGCGACGGTATCGGCAACTTTATCAGTGCAGGGAAATTCACGAATCAAATGAGAAGGAGGCGTTAATTCCTTCATGGCAAGAATCCTCAAGTCATCAGTACGCTGCATGATTTTTCCAGTATATAAAAATCAATAAAACAAAAAAACCGCCATCACTGGCGGTTCGCTGAAAATCGGTTCGTTCTTTATTTAGACAACAACCGCTCTTCCACCGCCATTGGGCTGGAATAGCTAAAGTAAAAAAAGTAACGCGCTGATTTCATCATTTTATGTTGAAAAAGACAATTTTCTTTTTTCAGTATAACGCATATTTGAAAAACGTGCCGATGAAATATTGTTTTCAAACAACTAGGGGCCGCCCCTAACCCGTTCCACCCACAGTCACATCCTCAATCCGCAAGGTCGGCTGGCCCACGCCGACAGGCACGCTTTGCCCTTCCTTTCCGCAAATGCCCACGCCTGAATCCAAGCACATGTCATTACCAACCATTGAAACCCTGCGCAGAATATCCGGACCATTTCCAATCAGCGTCGCCCCTTTGACAGGATGCATAATTTTCCCGTTTTCCACGAGATAAGCTTCACTGGCGGAAAACACAAATTTACCATTCGTAATATCGACCTGCCCCCCTCCGAAATTAACGGCGTAAATACCTTGCTTAACCGACGCGATAATTTCATGCGGGTCGTGGCTGCCTCCCAGCATCAGGGTATTGGTCATGCGCGGCATGGGAAGGTGCGCATAAGACTCACGGCGCGCATTGCCGGTTGGCGACATCCCTGTTAAACGAGCATTCATGATGTCCTGCAAATAGCCTTTCAGGATACCGTCTTCTATCAGCACCGTCCGCTGCGTCAGCGTACCCTCATCATCCACATTCAGCGAACCGCGCCGGTTGGCAATCGTCCCATCATCAACGACCGTGATGCCCTTCGCCGCAACCTGTTCTCCCAGACGGCTGGAAAAGGTACTGGTCCCCTTGCGGTTAAAATCACCCTCCAGCCCATGACCGATCGCTTCATGCAGCAGCACGCCAGGCCAGCCGGGACCAACGACAACTGTCATCGTTCCTGCCGGGGCAGGACGGGCATCCAGATTGATCAATGCTGCATGAACGGCTTCTTTGACATACTGGTCAACCATCGCATCTGTAAAGTATCCATAGTCATACCGACCGCCGCCGCCACTGGTTCCCATTTCGCGCCGGCCGTCCTGTTCGGCAATGACTGTGACCGATAACCTTACCAATGGCCGGATATCAGCCGCCAATGCCCCGTCACTTCGGGCAACCAGCACCACATCATATTCGCCGGCCAGCCCTGCCATCACCTGGACGATACGGGCATCAGCCGCTTTAGCCAGCCGGTCGATTTTTTCCAGGATAGCGACTTTCTGTGCCGCACTGATGGATTGAAGCGGATCAAATTGTCCATACAGGTTATGGCTACGCACCGGATTGACCGAAGAAGCCACCTTGACACGCCCCGATCCCTGCCGTGCAATGGTTCGGGTTGTTTCAGCCGCAGCCAGCAACGCCGACAATGAAATGTCATCCGAATAAGAAAAAGCGGTTTTATCGCCCGAAACCGCACGCACGCCAACACCCTGATCAATAGAAAAACTGCCTGTTTTAACAATCCCCTCGTCCAGGCTCCAGCTCTCGTTTTTCGTAAACTGGAAATACAAGTCCGCATAATCCACCTGATGCATAAAGACTGTACCCAATGTTTTAATCAGCTGGGCATCGTCGAGGCCACTTGGCGTCAAAAGAAGATGACGCGCAGCAGCAAGATGCTGTTTTTCTCCGTTCTGTGTCTGCATAAAATATTATCCGGAAAAGTTAATCATAGGCCACGATTGAAGAGGATTGTACCGGGGTCCGTGACGGTATCCTCCCATTCTGATGGTTGACTGGCAGTTATATTACGTTAGTCGAAACATCCTGAATTGCGCATGGCTAAAAATGATACCGAAACATAAAAAAACGCATTTGTATGGTACGTTTTTTAATCGGATAAGCATTATAAGCGTCTATGTTTCAAGGCAGGCAGTTTTTCCCGGACTGTATCCAACACCGTCTGGTCAATTTCGCCCAAAATAATGCCTTCCCCTTCCAGCAATTCGGCTTTGACTTCCCCCCAAGGATCGATCAATATGGTTTGCCCCCAGGTCCGGCGACCTGTTCGATGACGGCCTCCCTGAGCCGCCGCCAGAATATAACACTGGTTTTCAATAGCCCGCGCACGCAAGAGAATTTCCCAATGCACCTTGCCGGTTGTATAGGTAAAGGCCGCCGGCACCACAATCAGAGCGCACTCGCCAAAAGCTCTGAATAACTCCGGAAACCGCAGATCATAACAAACGGTGAGACCAACCCGGCCAAAAGGGGCTTCAAACGACACCACATCATTGCCGCCGCAAATATATGCGGATTCATTATAAGCTTCCTTCCCGGAAGCAAAGCTAAAAAGATGGATTTTGTCATACCTTGCGACAGACTTGCCTTCCGGACTATAAACCAAGGTCGTATTCAGCACCTTGTTTTCCTCAGGCGCGACAAGAGAAAGGGTTCCGCCAATCAACCAGATGCCCAGTTCCTTTGCGATATCAGACATAAAATTCTGTATGGGCCCCGAACCGGGCATTTCCGCCTGGTTCAATTTCTCTGCATCAGTTTGCCCGATACTGGGCCAATACTCTGGCAAGAGCACCAGTTTGGCGCCCTGCTCTGCCGCCTCGGTAATCAACCGACGTGCTGAAATGATATTTTCCTCAATCTCAGGTGTGGAAACCATTTGTATCGCCGCAATCTTTGTCATCTCTCATCCTCTTTTGTCGAGTCTCCAGAATCAATCAATTTTTCAGTCCGGTTATTCTTGTTCTCAATTTTCTGGATATTAGGTTCCATCCACGACCCGGTTATCTGATACTCATACGTAAATGCTCTTGACAATGGCTCTTTTAAAAACAGTTGCGCAAGAAACGTGCCGACGCCAATTGCAGGATTAATCAGACCGTAAGCAATCGAAGCAATGCCTGCGTTGATCTCAGGCAGGACCGCCACATGCAGATTTTGCGTTTCTTTTACAATGTCGACACTGCCATTCATCAGCACGGTTGCAGATACGCCTTTCATCGTCAAATTCTCTGTTCTGGCAACGCCTTTTAAAATATCAATCTTTGCCGTAATGATATCAAAAGCAAACCCACCCGAAAAAACATCCCTGAAATCCAGTGTAAGCCGCCTTGGCAGTGACTGCATGCTCAGGACACCTAATAATTTGGCGATACCGGGTTCAACTTTGAGGAATTGCCCCTTCCCGACATCCAGCTCGATTTTGCCCGAAAGACTCGGTATATCCAGGGAATAAGGCAAACCAGCCCAACTCATATCCCCCTGCATTTTACCTTTTCCACCGCGTAATACGTCTTTGTAGCCAAAGCGATTCAGCAGTTTGCCGGCATTATAAATATCCAACTCATAATTCATTCGGGTTCGTTGTGATCCCGTACTATCAACAGCCCAATTACCGGATGACTGCAACTTCGCATCAGGATTGGATACGCTCAAGTGACTTATCCGCCATTCTTTTCCGGCAGGACTGATCACATTATTGGCAACCAACTCTGTCCGCCCCAGCTTGATGTCAAACAACGTAACATCATCCGCGACAATATCAATCGCCGGAATCTGACGTACATGACTACGCTTGACAACATCTTCTATTTTCTCCGATCTTAAGCGGGGAATGGTCAGCGAGGCAAGACGTGCTGTTAGCTTGCCTGCCCCCAGCTTTCCTACCGGCTCTATCCATATCAACTGTCCCTTCAACTCATTGGCGTTCACATTTGCCTGCCAACGTCCGGTCTGGCGCGTACCACTAATCACAGCCCCGGTTAACGTGAACTCCGATGCTGCCAGCTCGTCCGTCTGGATAAAAAACTGTTGCGGCTCAACATACTTTCCAATATCCAATCCCCTCCCTGAAGCCGCTTTCCCTTTACCATTATCGGCAAAAAGAGATTCCAGCACATCCTGCCAGACATTGATATCCAGGGAATGCATGTTTAGATTCAGAGAAACTCCGGGATGAAGAACCGGCTTGCTATTGACACCAATCCCGCCCCTTGAAAGTTGCCAGGCGCCATCGATTTTCTGGCGTTCATAATGAGCCAAGACCGATGATCCATAAGCAATTTTAATTTCATCACGCCGTATTTTTTCTACCGATGGAATAGGATTGGCCATAACGCGCAGTTGCTTCATCTCCGTATTCTTTTTGCCCAATGGCGCAGGAAGATCAATGCCGAATCCGCTCATGCCGGACTCCAGAACAATATCGGGATATCCCCCCTGTGAACCGCCTTTTTGCGTAATGGATAAGGTATAGGGCATGCTGCCCGATAGACGGCTCATCAGTCTATCCATATTGTCACCGGCATAATGCTTGCGAAGCCCTTCCGCCGTCAGCGTGCCTTTGGCATGGACCTGTGAACGTCCATCCTTTCCGGTGCCGCCCGTCAAATTAACACTGCCTCCGAGAAATTGAGCATTGACCTTTTCCAATTCAAATCCCTTATCGGAAAAATGCACTTTGCCGTGTACTTTGGTTAAAACAGGAAGATCAGGAAATAGGCGGATTTCATTTTCGGCAAACTGTACCGTACCTTGCACCTTGGAATCCGCCATGTTGTAAAGCGGCATATGCATCTTTAAAAGCAGATCGGCTTTACCGGCTGTTTTGGCTTCTTCGGTCAACCCTCCAATTATTTTATTAACAGGTGAAGCATTGACGAAACGAATAAAATCCGGCAATTCACCATTTGCGCTACCGGTAATATTGAGTGAGGCATCCCCCGCAAGCAAATCGGGAATAACAACATCCACGTTGGATAGTGTAACGCCACTTAAAACAGCCGTATCGGCATGAATGACCATCTGCATTCCTTTGATTGTCAGCCAACCATTTATTTTTTCTATAGGCTGCCACGACGGTCTACCTTCACTGGATAGTACCGTCGGCGCATAATTCAGCCGGACGTCATTCACACCCATACGGACACTGAACTCGCTATCCGATGCTTTTCCGGATATCTGGCTGGTAAAAGGAAACTGAGAAAGATCGCCCTTAAGACGGACGACGATATTGCTGGCAATCCCTTCCTCAAAGGCCTTGCTCAACCAGACACGTAAAGTTTCCTTTGTCTGCAAGGGAATATAATTTTTTGTCTTGGTCATATCGAAACTTTTGACCATCGCTGTCATATCGACCGTGCCCAACCCCTTCTGTCCATCATCAGAAACCGGTTTAACATGTCTGCCGGATAGCGTCCCTGAAATGCCGTCCAATAAGAAAGACATATTTTCGATCACAAAGACAAACTGGCTTTGGCTGGAATGGAACCAGTTTGCCCGTAGTTTTAGTTCATCGAAATGCCAGTTCGGCTCCTGGAAATAAGACGGCAAATTCAGGGTTGCCGTATTGGAATCCAATTCCAGCGTACCGCCATGTTCATTGGCTGAAATACTGCCTGTCAGATTCTTAAACCCAGGAATAGCCGGTATAGCAGCCTGTGCAAGCGCCGTTGCTGTTTTTGGCCGCGCCGGACGGGACGGAACAGCATGCATGGACAGGTTCACAAATTTTCCGCTCAAATGATATGACACCAGATCAGGATATTGTCCTTCCCACCGGACAACAAACTGGTCCAATTCACCGGAAGGAGAAAAATCACTGAGCATCTTCCGTTGTTCAGCCGCTAAAGGAAGATACTTTGCCAGTTTGGTCAATGTCGCCAGATCCAATCTATTCGTCGAGATCTCCGTGCTGGCCGGCTTGCCATCTACGGCTGGCTTATGCTTTTCTGAAAAATCGACATTTTCCATCCTGATGCCATCCGACGTTTCCAGAAAAATACCACTAAGCTCGATAACATGCGGGCGATCGCCCAGAGCCAGATTGTCACCAGCAGAATCGGCTTCAAACATTTCCTTTGCCGATATGCGCCCTGAAATACGGTTCAAACCCATCACCGGTAAATCCCGCTCCAACTGCAATACCACGTTATTTAGATCAATATCAACCGTCAGATCCGCAATCCTGGCCCGATCAAGGGTTATCCACGCATGAATAGCGCCTGCCCCATGTTTCAATCCATAGGGAAAATCAACATAGGGCTTCCAAGAATCTAATTCAACTGACGGCAATGCGACATACAGGATGCCCTTCCAGGCAGAAAAATCCGATAGGCGTTCAGCAAAAAACGGATGGACAAAATCAGCCCGAATATCCATTTCGCCGGATTCAGTGATATTGGAATGTGCGATGAAGCGCATGCGATGATGGCGTCCACTGTTTTCCAATATAAAATTCAACTCTTTCAGAACCAGTTCAGGCGCATGACGCATCTCATCCAGCCAGCGAATCGTTCCATCACGAATGACAAGGGCATCCTGTTTCAGGATCCAATCCATGCCTGCGCCTTTTTCCTGAGCATGCATATTCACAGACAATCCGGCAACATACAGATTGCCATTACCGTCACGCCGGATATCGAGTTCAGGACGGCTGATTTCCAGAAGCGCTAGGCGAAGGTCAAAAACAGCAAATGAATGCCAAGACACAACCGCTGTCACTTCAGGCAACTGCAACGCGACATTTCCATCGGGATCATGCACCACGACGCCATTCAGTTTAAGGAGAGGACGAAATCCGTACCAGGATGCATCAATGTGGGCAATCGTAATTTGCCTGCCAAGCCCCTCACTCAACATTTTTTCCACATTCGGCTTGTATTGGCTGATATGGGGCAAAACAAAATAACGCACACTAAGAAACAATGCACAGAAAACAAAATAGCCCACAAGCAATACTTTGAGCGCAACTCGTGCCAGTCGCATCAACCTGGAATCAGAATGGGGGGCTTTTTTACGCAACCAATCCCGCATTTGCTGCCAGGTATTTTGGAATACTCGTAATTTAGACAATCCTGTCTGCATGAATAAAAAATCTGTGGTTAAGCGTAAAATGAGAATTGAACCCGTGATTTTCTGGCATGATCGTTGCGCCATGCATTTTATCTAATGCTTTTATTTGTGTTTCCTGAAATAGTTAATTTTCCGGTTCCAATATATGCCTCTATCTCTCTTACCTGCAAAAGCCGCTTCAAGATTTTACATGCACTGGCTGAACGCCGATCAGGAAGTGCGACAAAAACAAATCGATTCGCTTTCACAGCATAACCTTTCCACGCTCGATCTTTCGGCATTGTTACAAAATGAAACGCTATCAGGCTTTTCGCTGTCTCACGCCATGCGCCGGGTCAGAAATTTGCTGATCGCATGCTTGATCTATCGAGATCTGGGGGGGAAAGCCGATCTGGCCGAGGTGGTCAGCACAATGACCGCTTTTGCAGAATTTGCCATCCGCACCTACACGGAAGCGCTCACAACCGAAATGATCACAGCACATGGTACACCTATTGGCGCGACATCCGGTGAAAAACAGGAACTGATTGTATTAGGCATGGGCAAACTGGGCGGCGGAGAATTGAATGTCTCTTCCGATGTCGATCTCATCTTCGTCTTTCCTGAAAACGGCGATACCCAGCCATCCCGGCCGGAGCAACGGCCGCTTTCTAATCAGGAATTTTTCACACGTCTTGGAAAAAGATTGATTAATGCGCTTTCTGAAATCAGTGAAGATGGTTTTGTCTTTCGTGTTGATATGGCTTTACGGCCCAACGGCACATCAGGCCCCCTTGTCAGCAGTATTAACGCTATCGAACAATACCTGATTGTCCAGGGCAGGGAATGGGAACGTTATGCATGGATCAAAGCGCGTCCCATAACCGGACATAAAAAAGACATCGCCATATTGGAAAGTATCGTGCTGCCTTTTATCTATCGGCGTTACCTGGACTATGGGGTTATTGATGCCATACGAAACATGCACCAGCAAATTCGTGCAGAAGTACTTCGGCAAGAAAAATTGCATCCAGAGCGGAACCATAATGTCAAACTGGGACGAGGCGGCATCCGCGAAATTGAATTTCTAACGCAGATGTTCCAGCTCATTCGAGGCGGACGGGATGTCTCTTTGCGTAACCGTTCAACACGGGAAATGTTGCGTATTCTCGTCAGCAAGCGGCAAATAGAACCGGATATTTCCGACCAGCTTTTAGACTCCTATACTTTTTTACGCAATCTGGAACACCGCCTGCAATACCTGGATGACGCACAGACACACGTTCTTCCGTCAAATCCGGACGACAAAACCATGATTGCCAATATGATGGGATTTTCAGATTCAGACAGCCTTTTACACGAACTGCAAAAACATCGCGCCTTTGTCGCTGCCCAGTTTGATGCCATTTTCAGTGACAAGTCATCCGCTTCGCAGGAAGAATCGCAAATTGTTTTACATCAGCCCATCCTGATTAACCAACCGGAAAATGAGCAGATCACTGCTATTGAAACCAAACTGGGGCAGCTTGGCTTCATCGAAATCCAACCAGCCGCACAACGCATTCTGGCGCTTTGGAAAACCAATCGTATCCAATCACTTTCTGATAGTAGCCGAACCCGTCTGATGTCCATCATCAACCTGGTGCTTCCCCAGATCGTCAAGAGTTGCATCAATCCACTATTGACACTGAGCAGACTGCTCGATTTTTTTGAATCTATTGCACGCCGTTCCGCTTATCTCTCCCTCCTGATCGAATATCCGGCAGCACTTGGCCGACTCATCCGCATGATGGACGCAAGTGACTGGGTAGCGCAATATTTAACCCAGCACCCGATTCTGCTGGATGAACTTTTAGACGTGCGGACCCTTCTGGCCCCCCCGGACTGGCCTGCCTTCACAATAGAACTGGACAACCAGTTGGCTGTTGAACGAGGTGATACAGAACGTCAGATGGATTTTTTGCGGGACATGCATCACGCGCAGCTTTTTCGGCTGCTGGCACAAGACCTGGAGGCTGTGCTGACGGTAGAACGCCTTGCCGACCATCTTTCCAAACTAGCGGATATCATTATAGAAGCAACCATTCGGGAAGCTTGGCTTGCCATGCCAAACCGTCATATCGATACGCCCCGGTTTGCTGTTATTGCTTACGGTAAACTGGGCGGCAAGGAATTGGGCTACGCATCTGATCTTGATCTCATTTTCCTTTATGAGGACAACCATGCAGAAGCGCCCATGTTGTATGCCCGGCTTGCACAGCGCCTTATCACCTGGATGACGACTCCGACCTCCGCAGGCAGGCTCTTTGATGTGGATATTGCCTTGCGACCGGACGGCGCCAGCGGCCTGATGGTATCCAGCCTGGCATCTTTTGAAAAGTACCAGAAAGAATCTGCCTGGGCATGGGAACATCAAGCTTTAACCCGCGCCCGGTTCTGTGCCGGCGATGAGAAAATCGGTGAACATTTTGAAGCGATTCGCAATCATATTCTGCGGCAACCACGCAACGCCATCTCACTTCAGCACGATGTTTTAGCCATTCGAAAAAAAATGCACGATGCCCATCCGAATCATTCTTTGCTTTTTGACCTCAAACATGACGCCGGCGGGATGATCGACATTGAATTTATCGTTCAATATCTTGTACTGGAACATGCCATACAATACCCGGAATTGACAGGCAATATCGGTAACATCGCCTTACTCGTTCTATGTGAAAAAATCGGGCTGATCCCTGCGGGACTAGGGCAAGCAATAGCGGATATTTATCGGAATTTCAGAAGGCGGCAACATCAGATCAGAATGCAGGGCGCCGATGTTGCTCGTGTTGAGCCTGAAGTCGTACAGGATGAAATTGCCAAAGTCAAAGAATTGTGGAATTTGATTTTCTCAGCCAACGGTTAAAACGTGTCAAACCGACTTTTGATAAGAGTCGTTTGCTTCATTCCGTACATTTCGTGACAATAGCTGGGCAACCGTCGCGTGAGGTGAAATACCGTCAAACAAAATACCTGCGACCGCATTGGTAATTGGCATCTCCACATTCAGCTTTTTCGCAAGCTGTCTGACTGCCTGAGCGCAGCGAACGCCTTCTGCAACATGCCCAAGTTCCGTCACAATCACATCAAGCGGCCGACCTTGTGCCAGCGCCAATCCTACCTGGCGATTACGGGACAGATCGCCGGTGCAAGTCAGAATCAGATCCCCTATCCCAGTAAGCCCCATAAATGTCTCCGCCCGACCACCCAATGCCAAGCCAAGCCTTGAGATTTCCGCAAGCCCGCGTGTTATCAACGCAGCACGGGCATTGGCTCCCAAGCCCAACCCATCTGATAAACCGGCGGCAATAGCCATGATGTTCTTGACCGCTCCCCCCGTTTCCACGCCGATTACATCATCACTGGAATAAATGCGCATATTTCCAAAATTAACAGCCTCAACCACTTGTTGACGCAGCAAAAGAGAGTCTGATGCAATTGTCAGCGCACAGGGAAGACCCGCCGCCACCTCCTGCGCAAAAGACGGACCGGACAATACCCCTCTGGCGATATGAGCTGGAAGCATTTCAGCGACAACCTGATGCGGCAAAAAACCCGTGCTTTCCTCAAATCCTTTGCATAACCAGACAAGATTGGGAATGGCAGCCTGCTTGAGATTGATGACTACTGGCCGCAATCCGGCAACAGATGTCGCCACAAAAAGCAGCGAATCCGCTGCATCTGACACATGCGCCAACGCTTCTTCCAAAAATGAACTGAGCGTTAATTGCTCAGGCAACGTGAAACCGGGCAGCGCAGCCCTGTTTTCACGATTTTTTTCGGTCGCAAGGATATGGCTGGCATTTCTTCCCCAAAGCATGACCGGATGACGCTGGGCAAGCGCAATCGCCAAAGCGGTACCCCAAGCACCTGCACCAAGAACGGTAATCTTCATGCTTTACGTTCACTTTCCAGAACGGAATACCACAGGCTTATCACCTATAGCGGCAAAATCAAAGGCATGTCCCCTTTTTATTGTCAGTAACGGCAACAAACCCAGACGCATCGCCTCAATTTGCAAAATGGCACTATTGCGGCGTTTACAAATCGGCTGCGACACTGCCATTACCAGGCGCTGCTTCCTGCTTCGTTTTTTCCCGCTGCATGCGCTCATGATAATAAGCCTCAAAATTGATTTCAACCAGATGGACCGGCGGGAAACCGGAGCGAAGCACAACATCGGCAATATTAGCACGCAGGTAAGGATAGACGATACTGGCGCAAGTAATGTTGAGCACCTGATCAAGTGTTTCTTGGGGCAGATTGCGAACTTCAAAAATACCGGCCTGCTTGCCTTCGATCAGATAAGCTGTCTTGTCACCGATTTTCGCCATCAATGTGGCCGTAACGGTCGTTTCAAATGTTGTCTCTGAAAGCGCCTCCACATTGACATTGATCGTAATTTGCAAATCAGGCATTTTTTGCTCAAGAAAAATAGCCGGCGAATTAGGCTGCTCAAGCGAAAGATCCTTCAGATAAATAGTTTGGAGCTGGAATATCGGTTGTGATGTTTCGGCTATCGATTCAGAAGACATATTTTGATGCTCCGGTAGTTTAAATAAAAATTAAAAGAATCAGTTTTTCTGCAGCAGCGGTTCAAGCAAACCCTGTTTATCAAGCGCCGCCAAATCATCATATCCGCCAATGTGAGTCGCGCCAATATATATCTGGGGAACCGTGCGGCGCCTCGTTTTTTCAATCATCTGATCACGCAAACTGTCATTTTCGTCAATATATGTTTTCTCAATATATTGCACGCCTTTTAATTGCAGCAGTTTTTCCGCCATTGTGCAATAAGGACAACTTTTTTTTGTATACATGAAAACATGCGGCGTCATTATCATTGCTCACAAAGTAACTGGCAGGCCATTTTTTTTCCACTCGGTCATTCCGCCATTCAAGCTGAAAACCTTGGTAAAACCCGACTTTCTCAAAAAATTGGAAGCGTCTCGCGAACGCTTACCACTATCACAAACGACAATGACAGGCTGCGATTTGAGTTTTTCAATACGGGGAAGCTGCACTTCAAGCGCATCATAAGGCACATGAATGGCATTTAACAGATGCCCAGCCTTGTATTCTTTTTGGTCACGTATATCAATAATGGCCGCTTTGCCTTTGTTAATCATCTGCGTTGCTTCCGTATGGGTAATACGAGAACCGCGACGGATTTTAGGCCACAATAAAGCGCCGATGCAATACAGCGCCACACAAACTAAAAAAATATTATCCCAAATAAAATTCACAATATTTCCTGTAAGGATCATCGATTACAAACTAATGCATTATAAAATAGAAATATGCAGGATACTTATGATACTTAATTTTCCTATTCGATTATGCATACAATTATATTCATGCGGCATGGACAATCCATCTGGAACTCTGAGAATCGGTTCACGGGATGGACTGATGTAGATTTGAGCGAACAGGGTAAGGCTGAAGCAAAAATAGCCGGCAAGGCTTTGCGGGATGCTGGTTTTGAATTTGATCTTGCCTATACTTCTGTCTTAAAGCGGGCCATCCGGACCCTCTGGATCACCTTAGATGAAATGAATCGGATGTGGCTGCCTGTATCATGCCAGTGGCGGCTCAATGAAAGGCACTACGGCGCGTTGCAAGGTTTAAATAAGGCAGAAACTGCTGACAAATATGGATCACATCAAGTCCACCTGTGGAGAAGAAGCTACGCCATTGCGCCCAATCCACTCAACCCGGAGGATGCCCGTGCTTCCTTTTCTGATCCAGTATATCAATCGCTTAGCCGTGATCAGATACCTTTGACGGAAAGCCTCAAAGATACCGTTGCACGTGTTATGCCATTATGGAACAACACCATTGTCCCCCAAATACGGGAGGGCAAACGTATCCTGATTGCGGCACACGGCAACAGTCTGCGCGCCTTGATTAAAGAACTGGATAATATTAGCGATGACGACATTGTCGAACTCAATATTCCAACAGGACAACCGCTTGTGTACGAATTGGACGCGTCTCTCAAACCGATTCGTCACTATTATCTTAAATGAAATGCCCAAGAACCTTTCCCAAAAGGACCAGCAACATGATCACAACAAAATTTGTTTTATCTGCCGGCCTACTATGAGTGATTTGAAATATCTATGAATGTTTTTTGCGGCGTGTTTTCTTTTTTTGAATACACAAAAAAAGAAATGGGTTGTTATGCTATTTTCCTCTCTCTAACCGTTTTTCTCTCAGCTGCGATGACTTCTGTACATGCAGCAGCACAGACTTCCAATAAAACAACCGCAAAAAAAGCTGCCGGCTCATCTCAAACAACTCAAAAATCAACGAAAACGACAACAAAACAGGCCAAAAGCACGACAAAGCCAGGCGACAGCGCAAAACAGAAACAAACAGCCGAGACAGAGCGGGGAAAAGTACGCGAAAAACTAACCACCCTGAAACGGGAAATAGGCAAAACAGAAACCGAAAAAAGCAAAGCCGCAGACACGCTGGCAAAATCAGAAGAAGCCATTAGTCACACCAATCGCTCTATTCAGGAACTGGAAAAAAAACAATCTTCAACAGAAACCCGGCTAGAAAAGCTGGCTGCGGAACAGTTACGCCTTGAAAAAACAGTTGCCGAACAACAGGATCAGCTTGCCAAGCTTTTACAGGAACAATATATTTCAGGTAATGAAGATCGCATGAAACTACTTTTTTCCGGCGACAATCCCAACCGAATTAACAGGGAATTGCAGTACATGACCTATATTTCTGAAGCACAGGCAAAATTAACGCTATCGCTTCGTTCCAATCTGCAAGCGATTGACAATAAGCGTTCACAAACAGAGTCCGTCAAACAAGAATTGGAAAAAATTTCTCAGCAAAAACAAACTCAAAAACAAAAACTGGAAAAAGAAAAAGCGGAGCATGCTGTACTTTTAGCTCAACTCTCTTCCAAACTGAAACAACAGCAAAAACAAGCGGAAAAACTGGAACAGGATGAAAAACGTCTTTCCACTCTTGTCGATAATTTGGCTCGCAAGATTAAAGAAAACAAAAAAATCGCTGCGACAAGAAAAACCGACAAAACAAGCAAACAGGGATCGCAAAAAGTTGAAGCGGTTGCTGACGCAGAGTCATCCAAAAGCGCTTTCAGCCAGATGCGCGGCCGTATGAAATTGCCAGTGAAAGGAACCATCACGGCACATTACGGATCAAAACGGGCCGACGGCCCCAGTTGGAAAGGCATTTTCATTCAAACTGATCATGGCGCGGATATCCGATGCGTTGCAAACGGTGAGGTCGTATTTGCAGATTGGCTGCGCGGCTTCGGTAATTTAATTATTGTCGATCACGGCGCACAATACATGACCATTTATGCCAACGCGCAAACACTGCAAAAAAAAGTCGGTGACAATGTCAAAGGCGGCGATGTCATAGCCCGTACGGGCGACAGCAGCAATAATTCGCAAACCGGTTTATACTTCGAGATGCGCCACAATGGGCGTGCATTCAACCCGATGGACTGGGTAATTACTAGGTGATATATGAGCAGTAAACTTCGCAATTTTTTATTAATAGGACTGGGCATGCTGGCAGGTATCGCTGCCTCCACGCAATTTTCTGCAATGGCGCAAAAACAGACTGCGCCACTGCCTCTGGATGAATTGAGGCAGCTTGCCGATGTCTTCGGACTGATCAAAACAGATTATGTTGAACCAGTCGAAGACAAGAAACTATTGACAGACGCCATTTCCGGAATGGTCGCATCATTGGATCCCCATTCGGCTTATCTGGACAAAAAAGCCTTAAAAGAGCTAAAGGAAGGAACCCAGGGCCGTTTTGGCGGACTGGGAATTGAAGTCGGAACGGAGGACGGCTTTATCAAAGTCATTTCTCCTATTGAAGATACACCCGCCTATCGCGCGGGCATCAAACCCGGCGACCTGATTACCCGTTTGGACGGCGTATCGGTTAAGGATATGACGCTGGACGAAGCCGTTAAAAGAATGCGAGGTGAACCCAATACAAAAATCACCTTGACTATTGCACGCAAAAATGAAACGAAGCCCTTGATTATGACCATTGTCCGTGAGGAAATCCGCGTCCAAAGCGTCAAAACCAAAATGATTGAACCGGGTTATGCATGGCTACGCGTCGCCCAGTTTCAAGAACCAACGGTAGATGACCTTGTCAAGAAAATCAATGCCCTTTATGCGCAAAATCCCAATATCAAGGGCTTGGTGCTCGATCTGCGCAATGACCCGGGCGGTATTTTACCTGGCGCAATTGGTGTGGCTTCCATTTTTCTGCCCAAAGATGTTGTTATTGTATCGACTAACGGGCAATTGCCTGAATCCAAGGCCACTTTCTATGCCCGCCCGGAATTTTATGCCGGACGTCATTTAAGTGATCCGCTTGCTAAGTTGCCTCCTCAAATCAAAACGGTTCCCCTGGCTGTGCTTGTTAATATCGGTTCGGCATCTGCTTCTGAAATTGTGGCTGGCGCTCTGCAAGATCACAAACGTGCAACCGTTTTAGGGACACAGACATTTGGCAAAGGTTCTGTCCAGACTGTTCGGCAGATTTCGCCGGATACCGCTGTCAAGCTGACGACAGCCCGTTATTACACCCCAAGCGGTCGTTCCATCCAGGCTAAAGGCATTGTGCCGGATCTGATTGTGGATGAAACGCCTGAGGGAGACGGTTACAATAGCCTACGTCTGCGCGAAGCTGATCTTCTCAAGCATCTATCAAACGAGCCAACCCGTCAGGACGAAGAGGCTCAGCGTGTCAGCGAGGAAGAAGAACAGCGTCTACTCAGCAATGCCAAGAAATACAAACCGCTTGAATATGGCAGCAAAGACGATTTTCAATTGGCGCAAGCATTGAATCATTTGAAAGGACAACCCGTCAAACTGTCCAAAGCTAAAATTGAAGAAAGAAAGAATGGCACAAATCCTCAGAAAACCGGTACGGATAAAAAGCACAAGCGGTAATTTCAGGAATAAATAAGCCGTAGTCTGAGCGTTACCCCGCCACATTCTGCTGAAAGAACGAACATAGGCGGCCAGGAAACATCTTGGCTGCCTATGTTTTTGTTATTGCTTGTGTTTAGCGTCACCTTGCGCTTTGGTGATCGACTATGATCTGCGGCATGATTGGCGCCATATAGATGACAAAAGCCTGACTTGTCTGGTATTGGAAAATCCCTGGCGTGACTTCATTGACTCTGGATGATCTGAGAATCAAGCTGCACCGTAATGCGCCCGATAGGTTTTCACTGCATCACGATACCGTGAAAGCGCAGAATCAACGCCTTCCTGCGAAAGATAAGCCATCAGATCATCCAGATTGGCAATGGATAGCACAGGCATATTGTAGGTATTTTTTACTTCCTGTGCGGCTGAATACGCCGATAATGCATCATCTTTACCTGACCGCTCCATGCGATCCAATGCGATTAGTACGGCTACTGGGGTAGCATTGGCGGCCCGGATAATCTGAACGGACTCACCAACCGAAGTCCCCGCTGAAATCACATCATCCACAATCACAACCCTTCCTTGCATGGGAGCGCCAATCAGTATTCCGCCTTCACCATGACCCTTTGCTTCCTTGCGGTTAAAGGCAAAAGGCGTATTACGACCTCTATTTGACAGTGCAACGGCAACTGCTGATACCAGTGAGATTCCCTTATATGCGGGGCCATACAGCATATCAAATTCGATACCCGAATTTAAGAGCGTCTGCGCATAAAAATCCGCCAGTTTTCCGAGAGATTGTCCATCATTGAACAATCCGGCATTGAAGAAATAGGGTGAGGTTCTTCCCGCTTTAGTAATAAATTCGCCAAAACGTAATACGCCCAAGTCAACGGAAAACCGTATAAAGTCCTGTCGCAAATTATTCATAACCAGCCTTACCGTCACAAAATCAGATCATTTGAGAAAAGCTTTGCGCTTTGTAAATGATTGAAAAGTAGATGAGGAAAATAAAAAAAGTTATTTTTTCATCTTTACCAAACGAATCCCTTTCTTTAAAGGGACAAATAATTAGCAACAAAATCCGCATCCTTGTCGCCTCTACCGGACAGGTTAACTAAAATCGTCTTATCCGGCCCCAGTTCCTTGGCCACTTTCATGGCATAAGCTACCGCATGGGAACTTTCCAATGCGGGAATAATCCCCTCAACCCGTGACAATGTCATGAAAGCATCCAGACATTCATCATCCGTAATGGCTTCATACTGCACGCGGCCAATATCCTTGAGATAGCAATGCTGTGGCCCGACACCAGGGTAATCCAGACCGGATGCAATGGAATAAACCGGCAGGGGATTGCCATTTTCATCCTGCAAGGCATAGCATTTAAAGCCATGCAACGCCCCCTTGGTGCCCAGCGTTAGCGTTGCAGCATGGTCAGGCGTGTCCAGCCCCTTACCGGCAGGCTCAATCCCGACAAGCTTTACGGATTCATCCGGCAAAAATTCCGTGAACATACCAATGGCATTCGAGCCGCCACCTACGCAGGCAACAACCATATCCGGCAATTTTTTTTCACGCGTCAGAAATTGCTCCCTGGCTTCCTTGCCGATAACCATCTGGAAATCGCGCACCATTTTCGGGAACGGATGTGGCCCTACGACCGAACCAATGGCATAAAGGAAATGGACCGGATCTTTCATATACTCATCAAATGCACTGTCAACCGCATCCTTCAAAGTTTGCGTTCCCCGTGTAACCGGAACCAGGGTAGCGCCCAAAATTTTCATCTTGGTCACATTGGGACGTTCTTTTTCAATATCGACCACACCCATGTGAATTTCACAGGGAATACCCACCAGCGCACAGGCTGTTGCCAGCGCCACGCCATGCTGCCCTGCCCCGGTTTCAGCCAATACTTTGCTTTTTCCCATGAATTTGGCCAGCAAGGCTTGTCCCAGACAATGATTGATCTTGTGCGCGCCGGTATGATTCAAGTCTTCACGCTTGATAAAAATCCGGGCACCTCCCTGGCGCTCAGACAATTTGCGCGCAAAATAAATCGGGCTGGGACGCCCGACATAATGGGTGTACAACTCCTGCAACTCATCCTGAAATACCTTCGTCTGGCGAACTTCCTCATAGGCATCACTGATCTGATCCATGATGACCTTTAATTCATGTGGAATAATTTGGCCGCCATACTCACCAAAATAGCCATCCTTGTCAGGCATTTCCAAAAACTGTTGCGACATGCTTTTCCTTCAATTATTAATAATCCAAACAGATAAAAATCATCAATACAGCGTCATATGATATCGAACTTTTGGTGATATTTTTTTGGTTTTTTTATTTATCCCCATGCCAGGGAGCAATTTTAGGCAACATGAGCATCCCAGGCAAAGCCAGTAAAAAACAGATATTAAAAAACATGAACCAACCGGTTTGAGCCACAATAAAACCGGCAGAGGCATTGATAAACGTACGGGGAATCGCTGCAAGGCTGGTAAAAAGGGCATATTGCGTCGCGCTGTAACGCTTGTCCGTGGTCTTGGCAATATACGCCACAAAAGCCGCCGTGCCTAATCCGACACCAAGCGCCTCAAAACCGATCACAAATGCCAGCCAATAAGGATCAGCGCCCCTTAAAGAAATCCATGAAAAACCAAGAATGGAAACCGCCTGCACTACCCCATAAAGCCACAACGACCGGTTAATACCAAGACGGATCATCCAGACCCCACCCAGCATCCCCCCTAAAAGACTGGCCCAAAAACCAGTCGTCTTGGCGATGGCGCCAATCTGGGTCATGGAAAAACCTAAATCCAGATAAAACTTGGTCGCAAGCGCTGTAGCAAGGCTATCTCCCAGCTTATATAGAAAAATGAAACTGAGGATGCAAAAAGCATTTTTCCAGCCGTCACGCGTAACAAATTCCTTAAAGGGCAAAACCACGGCCTCACGTAAATTGGCTGGCGGCGCGCCATATACCTCAGGTTCTTTGATCAGTAACGTGCAAATTAACCCCGGAATCATGAATGCAGCCGTTATCCAAAATACCCATTGCCAACTCATCATATCGGCCAGAATCAGGGATAGCGCACCTGGAATCATGCCTGCAACCCGATAAGCATTGACATGGATCGCGCTGCCCAATCCCTGTTCGCTATCAGGCAATAATTCGCGCCTGTAAGCATCTAACGCGATATCCTGGCTGGATGACAAAAACGCGATTAATGTGCACAAGATGCCGACAAACAACAGATGCTTTATGGGATCAAGCATGCCCATGACGCCAATGGAAAAAAAGAGGGCCAGTTGTGTTACAGCCATCCAGCCGCGCCGTCTTCCCATTCTCCCCAGGCTAAAACGATCCATCAGCGGCGCCCATAAAAACTTCCATGTATAGGGAAACATCACGAGGGCAAAGAGGCCAAGGGATTTGACATTCAACCCGGATTTCGCCAGCCAGGCTTGCAGTAAATTGAGCAAAATGAAAAGGGGAAGCCCGGATGAAAAACCGATAAAGACGCAAATTAACATGCGCTGATGAAACGCGCTAAGCAGGGTGCGTCCAGGAATCGTCATACGCCGGATAGAGGCAATTTCTTTTTAAGGCGAAAAACTGCCAGACTGCCAAACCAGTTCCGTAAAAAAGACACGGGTTTGCCACGGTGCAAGGCAACACAATCGGTAACGGTCAGTCCGATCTGATTGGCCAGGGTTTCAAAATCGCTGATGGTGGCACACCGCAGATTCGGTGTGTCATACCATGCATAAGGTAATTCCTGCGTTACCGGCATACGCCCCTCAAGCAAGGTCAAGCGATTTAACCAGTATGCAAAATTGGGGAAAGAAACGATCGCTTCATCGCCTACCCTGGCAACATCGCGCAAGAGTTCTTCCACGTTTTTCATCATTTGCAAAGCAGATAAACATAAAACCGTATCAAATGAATTATCGGCAAAAAGCGTTAAACCCTTCTCAAGATCCTGTTGAATGACTGAAACACCCCTGCTGACACAACCCGGAATTTTTTCATCATCAATTTCAACACCATAACCGGTACAGCCCTTTGTCACCTGCAAATGTTCCAGCATGGCGCCATCGCCGCATCCCAGATCCAGCACATGCGCTTTTTCTGGAACCCAATGCGCAATAAATGCCAGATCGGCACGGAGTTCCCGTAATTTAAGGACGCCCATCAGCTTTCTTGCTCCTTCATTTCAAGCCGCATTCTGTTGAAATAGGAATGGACCAGTTCATGATAACGCTCATCCGTTAGCAAAAAAGCATCATGCCCGTGCGGCGCGTCAATATCGGCGTAGGTAACCTGGCGCCGGTTATCCACCAGCGCCTTCACAATAGCCTGGCTGGCTTCAGAAGAAAAACGCCAGTCGGTTGTAAATGAAATCAACAGAAATTTCGCCTTGGTTTTAGCCAGCGCCTGGGTTAGATCACCGCCATAAGACGCTGCCGGATCAAAGTAATCCAATGCACGTGTAATCAGCAAATAGGTATTGGCGTCAAAGTAAGATGAAAATTTGTCACCCTGGTAATGCAAGTAGGATTCAATCTCAAACTCTACGCCAAATCCGAAGTGATACTGCCCTGAGCGCAGCATCCGTCCGAATTTTTCCGACATATCTATGTTCGACAGATAGGTGATATGACCAATCATGCGAGCAACCCGCAACCCGTTTTTGGGTACGACACCATAGGCATAAAAATCACCACCGTGAAAATCGGGATCGGTCAGAATAGCCTGGCGTGCCACATCGTTAAAAGCAATATTCTGAGCCGTCAATTTAGATGTTGACGCAACAGCAATGCAGTGTTCTATTCTATCAGGGAACATCATGCTCCAAGCCAGTGCCTGCATGCCGCCCAAAGAACCTCCCATAACCGCAGCAAATTTATCAATACCTAAAGCATCGGCAAGACGAGCCTGTGCATTTACCCAATCTTCAACCGTCACAACCGGAAAATCATGTCCATACGGTTTGCCGGTTTCCGGATTGATGTGCATTGGCCCTGTGGAACCAAAACAGGAACCCAGATTATTAATCCCTATCACAAAGAAATGGTTGGTATCGACCGGTTTTCCCGGACCAACCATGTTATCCCACCAACCGATATTTTTGGGCTGATCCGCATAATAGCCGGCGACATGATGCGAAGCATTCAATGCATGGCAGATCAAAACCGCATTTGACCGGTCTGCATTCAGTTGCCCATAGGTTTCATAAACAAGTGTGTAATCGGCAATCGATGCGCCGCTTTGCAACCGTAAAGGTTCAACAAAATGCATCGACTGGGCGACTACCGCTCCGATAGAAGTCATGTATTCATTTGGTATCTTGAAAACAAGATACATTCCGCTTTTATTACATTAAAAAACAAGCCCGAAAGCGACTGACCTATCGGGCTTGTTTCAAGCTCGCTTTAGCCGCATTTATTTCGGGTAACCCCTACGCGCCCGCAAGCTGATTGATTCAAATCGGCGCAATAGTAAAAGCATAGCGAAGTCGCCGGCCAGCGTCAAATAGTAATATCAGAAATGCGCTATATCACGGCTGCCGGTAATTCCCTGATTTTTTGAACTTCGTGTTCAATGGCATCCGGTTCATCAAGATTTAACACCCGTTTCACTTTGGGCGTTAACTGTTTCAAATCCGCCTGGAGAATTTCCTGCTTGACCGCCAGTAACTGCGTCGAATGCATGGAAAATTCACGTAATCCCATTCCCAGTAACAGCCGGGTCATAGAAGGATCACCAGCAAGTTCCCCGCAAATGGACACCGGCAACCCAGCCTTTTCGCCTGTCCGGATCGCCATTGACAGCATGGCCAAAATCGCCGGATGCAGTGGATTATAAAGATGGGCTACCTCGGGATCGACCCGGTCGATAGCCAAGGAATACTGTATCAGATCGTTGGTGCCGATCGACAGAAAACTTAAGCGGCTGGTAAACATCGGCAAAGCCAATATAGCTGCAGGCACCTCCAGCATGGCGCCAACCTGTATATTTTCATCATACCGGATCTTTTCTGCCTTCAACTGCGCCTTGGCCTGTTCGATCATCGCCAGTGTCTGGTCAATTTCAAAAGCATGCACCAACATGGGAATCAGCAGCTTTACTGGCCCAAAAGCCGATGCTCGCAATATAGCCCGCAATTGCGTCAGGAAAAAATCCGGCTCAGCCAGACAAAAACGGATGGCACGTTTGCCGAGCGCCGGATTTAAGACACTGTAATCGGATATGCCAATGGGTTTATCCGCGCCAATATCGAGCGTGCGAATCGTCACAGGGCGACCACGCATGATAACAACCGCTTTTTTGTATGCGTCAAATTGTTCATCTTCGCCCGGCAAGCGGCTCATATTACCGCCCTTGCCCATAAACAGGAATTCTGAGCGAAACAGACCGATTCCTCCCGCTCCATTTTCAAGCGCCGCTCTGCAATCATCCGGAAACTCGATATTGGCCATCAGTGTGACGGGGGTTCCATCATGCGTTGCTGTCGGCGTTTTTTTCAGCTTGCTGAGTTTTTTCAATGCCTTTTCGCGCGTTATCTTTCTAACGCGGTATTGTTCCAGCACTAAAGAGGTGGGATTGACGACGACGACACCCGTGTCCGCATCGATAATCAGCCAGTCATCCTGTTCAATGAGCATCAGCGCATTGGGCAAACCGAAAACAGCCGGCACATCAATACTTCTTGCCACAATCGCGGCATGGGAATTTTTACTGCCGACTTCCGAAATAAAACCGCTAAAAGTCTGATCACGGAACTGGAGCATATCGGCTGGAGAAATGTCATAAGCAACGACAATCATGTCAATACGCTCATCTTCCGGTACCTCTGTCAAGACAGGCACTACCGTAAACTCCGTTCCAACCTCCCCTTGCAGGTTTTTCATGACCCGCTCCGCCACCTGCCGAATGTCTGCCTTGCGCTCACGAAGATAAGCGTCTTCTATTTCGTCGAACTGCTTTAATAATTCATCAATTTGCGTTAAAAACGCCCATTCCGCATTATATCTTCGCGTTCGGATGATGTTGAGCGGCTCCTTGATTATCACCGTATCGGAAAGAATCAGCGCATAAACATCCAAAAACGCCCCAAGTTCAACAGGCGCATCTTTTGGCAGACTACTCCAGATACTTTCCAGTTCGTTGCGAACGGCTTCAATAGCTGTTTCCAGCCTTTTGACTTCAGCCTCAACTTTTTCCTGAGGAACAAGATAATGATGCACATCAAGAGCGGCACGAGGAATCACATGCGCACGCCCAATGGAAATGCCACGGGAAACAGTTGTACCATAAAGCGCAAAGGAGGCCATTGTCTTCCCCGACTGCATGCGCTTTACTCCGCCTCTCCGAATTTGCCGTTAATCAGAGCGGTCAACGCTTCCATACATTCAACCTCGCCAGGCCCGTCGGTTTCCAGCGTCACCTTCACTCCTTTTCCAGCCGCCAGCATCATGACCCCCATGATGGATTTGGCGTTGATCCTTTGATTGTTTCGTGTCATCCAGACTTCACATGCATATTTGGAAGCCAGCTGCGTCAACTTGGCAGAAGCGCGAGCATGTAACCCGAGTTTATTTATTATTTCCAATTCTCTTTCGATCATATTTTGCGCCTGCCAAATCAATGTCACTCACTCATATTCCGGGAAAACTCAGATCAGCCGCCCGATAAAAACAAAAGTTTATCCACAACAACTATCCACCCTGACTGCTCCACTTTTACCTCCGGACAAGGCTTTTTCAATAACCGTCTCCAGATCATTTTGGCGATAGGTAATCGCTCTTAACAACATAGGCAAGCTAACGCCTGCAATCACCTCAACCCGCCCCTGTGTCGTCAAACGATGGCAACAGTTAGACGGCGTGCCGCCAAGCACGTCTGTCAAAACAAGCACACCGGAACCATCGTCCAACCGGGCAATGGCCTGCGAAGCCATCTGGTTGACATCATTCAAATCCTGGTCTGCCTTGATATCTATGGCTTCTATCCGCTCCTGCTTGCCTTCAAACATATGGGCAGCGGTTGCCATAAATGCATTTGCCAAAGGCTCATGCATAATGAGAAGAATACCGATCATTTTTCAACTTGCGGCAAATTAAAAACAGAATTCATACTGTAGTTTTATCAAAGCGGCCAGACCACATCATAAAAAACAGACTGCATGTCATCATTTGCTGCATATTAATCTAACAAAACTTATTGTAATTAATAAACTGGCAAGGTCAAATTGTTTTATCAAGCGTATCAAAAAACATTTCCGCCACATTAAACCCGGTTTGATCCGCAATTTCCCGAAAACACGTTGGACTGGTCACATTAATCTCCGTCAACCAATCCCCGATAATGTCCAGACCGGCAAGAAACAATCCATCTTCAGCCAGTTTCGGCGCCAGCGTTTCTGCTATTTCCCTGTCACGGTCTGATAACGGCTGTGACACACCGGTGGCGCCAGCAGCCAGATTGCCGCGAACCTCTCCCGCTTGCGGAATACGTGCAAGCGCATAGGGTACGACTTTACCACCGATAATCAACACGCGTTTATCACCGGACACAATTTCAGGAATAAATTTCTGAGCCATAATGGACCGTTGGCCGTTTTCTGTCAGCATCTCGATGACCGATCCCAGATTCATGCCATCTTCCCGGATGCGAAATACGCCTGAACCACCCATACCATTAAGCGGTTTGAAAATCACGTCCCGATGTGTCGCATGAAATTCGCGCAGCATGTCATCATCACTGCTGACCTGTGTCGGAACGGTAAACTGAGGAAAGCGGGCGATCGCCATTTTTTCGTTATAGTCCCGCAAGACGCCTGGACGATTGAAAATCCGTGCTCCCGCCATTTCAGCCAAATCCAGCAAATAAGTGCTGTATAGATAATTCATATCAAAAGGCGGGTCCGTTCGAACAATAACAGCGTCAAAATCCGCCAGTCGGCATAGCGTCATTTCATCAACGCGATACCAATTTTTACTCTCCTCTCCACTGAGCTCAATCCGGCGGGTTTTTGCGATAACCTCACCGGCAGAAAACATCATATCTCGTGGTTCAAACGCATAAATCCTGTAACGGCGTTTTTGCGCCTCAACCATCATGGCAAAGGTCGAATCCTTGGATAACTTAAAACTTTCCAGAGGGTCAGCGAGAAATGCAATTTTCATGTGTTATCTTTTAGATCGCCGCCATTTCAGGATCGGTTCTTTCCAGTTCGACGGATGCCGCCAGTAAAGCCAGGCGAGCAACAACGCCATACATGTAGAAACGATTAGGAACCGCTGTTCCCGGTTCAGCCGTCTTATCAGGCAAAGCGTGGGGATGTGAAAAAGCCAGTGGAACAAAATGGGCGCCAGGCGCATTGAGGTTTTCTGTTTCGCTACGTTCATCATGAACACGATAAAACCCGCCGACCACATACCGATCCATCATGTAAACAACCGGCTCAGCAACCGCATTATTAACCCGCTCAAAGGAATGCACCCCCTCCTGAATAATGACATCACTCACTTCAAGCCCTTCTTTGACAACCGACATTTTGTTTCGCTGTTTGCGGTTTAAGCCTGTAATTTCGCTTGCATCCATGACCGTCATGACGCCCATGCCATAAGTCCCGGCATCGGCTTTGACGATAACAAACGGTTTTTCCTTGATGCCGTATTCTTTGTATTTGCGGCGAATTTTGACCAAAACAGAATGGACATTGGCGGCAAGGCACTCTTCACCTTCACGCGCGGCAAAATTGATTTCACTGCAATGGTTGAAAAAGGGATTAATAATCCATGGGTCTACCCCGACCAGTTTGGCAAATCGCCGCACGACATCATCATAAGCGGCAAAATGATTGCTTTTTCGACGGATCGTCCAACCGGCATGGAGTGGAGGAAGAAGGCTCTGCTCGTAGACATGATTCAGTACTTCAGGGCTGCCTGAACTTAGATCATTATTGAGCAAAATCATACAGGGATCGAAATCCGGCAAGCCAACACGATGACCATTATGGATACGGACTAGCGGTTCAACAATGTGAACCGAACCGTCAGGCAAAATCAATTCCGTAGGGCCGGTTATTTCATCCGAAATAGAACCCAGCCGTATATTCAGTCCGGCCATGCGCATCAATTGGATCAGGCGTGCTAAATTTTCCAAATAATAAGTATTGCGCGTATGATTCTCCGGCACTAATAGCAGGTTCTTCGCATCAGGGCAGTACTTTTCAATTGCGGCCATGGTTGCCTGGACAGCAAGCGGCGCCATTTCAGCTGAAAGATTATTAAAACCACCGGGAAAGAGATTGGTATCAACCGGAGCCAGCTTAAAACCCGCATTGCGTAAATCCACAGAACAATAAAACGGAGGCGTATGATCCTGCCATTCCAGACGAAACCATCTCTCAACAGCCGACGCTCCTTCAACTATTTTCTTCTCCAGCTCAAGTAGCGGGCCATTCAAAGCCGTGATTAAATGTGGATCCATATCAACCTTTATGATGCCAAGACATCTTCCCTATCTATTTTAAAAATGCAATATAGCGCTATTTTCAGACAAAGATAAATTTTGCCTATTTTTAGGTAAAACCGTTTTTTATTTTATCAAGTGCACTTTTTGAATTGAAACGTACTAATAAGACTATCACACTGATTTTGACAAAATGTTGCATAAAAAATCAGTCCAAGGAGAAAGTTTGACATAAAAGCAGTAAATTAGTATTCCTAACTGCTGGAATCGTTTTTTATTTTCGACAGCGCTGTTCCACCGATTAAAATAGTAAATTATTTTAAAACACCCCGAAAAAAGACTGTTTCATACAAATGGCCATATTCCGGCAAACCGGAAAGAAAGCGTTGAAAATGGAAAAGAAAAATTTTTTTGATGATCTGCAATCCCGTATCAGCCAGATCATCAGCAGTTCCCCCGTCAAAGATATTGAAAAAAATGTACGCGCGCTTCTAACCCAAGCATTTTCCCGGCTGGATATGGTTACACGCGAAGAGTTTGATCTTCAGGCTATGACCATCGCTCAGCTGCGTGAACAGGTGACCCTGCTTCAAACGCGTTTGAATGCGCTGGAAAAGCAGATTGCACCTTCTGACAACCGGACAGTCTGACAAGACACAACATGAGTCTTGCCATCCTCAAAAGCCGTGCCCTATCCGGCATGGATGCGCCCGAAGTCACTGTCGAGGTTCATCTGGCGAACGGGCTTCCCTCTTTTACGATTGTCGGCCTTGCCGACACCGAGGTAAAAGAAGCCAGGGAACGTGTGCGGGCCGCATTGCAAAATACCCGTTATGAATTTCCGGCAAGACGGATTACCGTTAATCTGGCGCCGGCTGATCTGCCCAAAGAATCCGGGCGTTTCGACCTGCCGATTGCACTCGGCATTCTGGCCGCTTCAGGTCAGATTCCCAAAGAAAACCTGCAAAACTACGAATTTGCCGGTGAGCTTTCGCTATCTGGTGATCTTCGTCCAATACGTGGCGCACTGGCTATGACTTATGCGATGCAGCGCAGCGGCACCGCATCAGGCAAAAACACCGCCTTTATTCTTCCCTGGGATAATGCAAATGAAGCCGCATTGGTAAGCGACATTACCATCCTGCCAGCCAACTCACTGCCGGAAGTATGCGCTCACTTCAGCTCAAGCGAAAAGGAACACCAGCTTCGCGAGCACCTTGCCTCTAACCCCTCCCATTTTTCATCATACCCCGATTTTGCTGAAGTCAAAGGACAGGCACAGGCAAAGCGCGCGCTGGAAATCGCTGCCGCCGGTGGTCACAATGTCTTGATGAGCGGCCCTCCTGGAACAGGCAAAACCATGCTGGCAACCCGTTTTGCCGGCATACTCCCTCCTATGACGGATTCGGAGGCGCTTGAATCAGCCGCCGTGCAGTCATTAACCGGGCATTTTCAGGTACGTCGCTGGAAAACCCGTCCTTTCCGCTCTCCCCATCACACTGCCTCAGGCGTCGCGCTGGTCGGCGGCGGCAACCATCCCCGCCCGGGTGAAATATCGCTGGCTCATTGCGGTGTGCTTTTTCTTGATGAATTACCCGAATTTGACCGCCGCGTCCTGGAAGTTCTGCGTGAACCGCTCGAATCCGGACATATCACCATTTCGCGTGCGGCAAGGCAAGCCAGTTTCCCTGCCCGCTTCCAGATGATTGCCGCCATGAATCCCTGCCCGTGCGGGTATCTTGGCCACGCTTCTGGAAAATGCCGATGCACGCCTGATGCTGTTACGAGATATCAAGGCCGAATCTCCGGCCCTTTGCTGGATCGTATCGATATCCGGATTCAGGTCAATATGCTGGATCAGGATGAACTGATAAAACCGTCAAAAAGTGAATCCTCAGCAACCATCGCAAAACGTGTCGCCAAGGCCCATGCCGTGCAGCAGGAACGACAGGGCAAATCCAACCATTTACTGCTCCCTTCGGAAATCGATACCTTTTGCAAACCGGATGAAAAAGGAGAACAGCTATTGCGCCAGGCTATGGCAAAACTCAATTGGTCAGCAAGGGCATACCATCGCGTTCTCAAGGTCGCGCGAACCAGTGCTGATCTCGCACAGGAAGCCCGTGTTGAACAACGGCATATTGCTGAGGCGATACAATATCGGAGAGCGCTCCATGAACAATAATCTGATTACTGACGATTTATTACAAAATAGGGGGAGATAACCTATGCTGGTCACATTCAAGTCAAAAGCTTCCGGCAATCTTCTTATGTTTGAAGAAAATGCCCGACAGATTCTCGATTTGTTTGGTAAAGATACACGCCAGGGCATTATCACTTCAGCCGAAACCGGCGGGGCCATAAAAATTCTGGAAGAAGAGATTGCCCGAAAGAAAATAGAGGAAACACAAGAAAAAGAGGAAAGAGAAAAAGAAGAGCAACTGGAAAAAGAAAACGAGGACAGGGCCCCTTTTAGGGACAAACCGAAAAAATCAGAAATGCCGATTCCTTTTTCTACAAGGGCATATCCCTTTCTACAAATGTTACACGCTGCCCACAAGAAGGAATGTGATATTGTGTGGGGAGTCTAACATTTCATTTTTCAGCGTGACTCGCGCGGAAAAATGAAAAATACCTGCACTTCGTGTAACCTATTGTATTTTCTATCCTCTCAATTAAAACATATCTCATCCGCTAACAAATTTTTCTTCGCAATATAACAAACCGCTTTTCTCATGAAACTCATAACAGCAGAAACATCCCCCAAAAACAAACGTCCTTTCTGGTTCAGGGCTTTCATTGTTTCACTGACGGCCCTGATTCTGGCAGGCTGTGCGCGACCGAATGAAGATAACGTCAAACAACTGCTTTCCAATGCGTACCAGTGCAAATGGCTTGAACTTGGTTCATACGAAAAAGTCGAATCATTGCCGGGCATCTGGAGTTATGTCGTCCGGTACAAATTCACGCTGAGCTTCGTCAACGGCGAAGAAGGCGCTAAACAATTTATCAAAGGCATGTATAACACAACGCCCGGCGTCACGGACTGGCAAAAGGTTTTTGAAAACCCCAAAGCGCATGCCTTCATCCGTGAAGACTGCTCTCCCCCGGCTCAAAAAATCATGGAACAGATTGCCATACAAGCATATACCCAGCTCGATGACAAATCAGTCAACACGGTTGAAATACCGCTTTCCGTTCCTGTCAATGGCTGGGCTGAAATGACGCCGGGCAGGGCGGGCTGGAACATGGATATGCGGCGAGATAAGGTCGATCCCAATTTTGTCCGCACTCAGCCGATTCCCAAAAAAGTACTGACGGCAAAGTAATCACTATCCTTCTATCGTAAAAGGGGTAAAACCATATGACACGGCTTTACCCCTTTTATAGTCTTTCACTCCGATCAATGGATGCGAGATAAGCCGGCAAATCCAGATTGCCGAATATCAGAACCTTAAAAAGCTCGCCCATTTCTGCTGGAGACAACAGCATATTCACTTTCCGCGCATCAGGAAGATAACGCGCAGCGTCTTCCGGTGAAATCCGTGACAGACGATCCATGATGCCATTCGCCATCAAAAATGCCGCCTGGCTTGCATAACATAACAGATCCATGCCATTTTCAATGGCTGCCCCGGCTATGGCACTAAAATCGACATGAGATGTTATATCCTGCAATCCTGGATACCAGAACGGGTCCGAATGCAATCGGTGCCGATAGTATGACAGGAGCGTTCCCCGATTGCGCTGCGGTAGATAATATTCCCGTGCGGGATAGCCATAATCAACAAAAATAGCGGCACTTCCTTTTCCAGCCTTTTGCATGTCGACCAGCGATCGGATAAAGGCGCAGGCGCGGGCATGCACCTCCGTTATATAGTGTTCCGGCAACGCCTCGGCATCCGGAATCTGTTGGGCAATTTGATATACCAGGCTGTTTTCAGCCGGTTTTTTGTCAAAAGCAAAATGCGCATTTGACAAAACAACACCCAACTCATGCCAGGCATCATTTTCTTTCGTTACCAGTTGCACCGGCATGGCATCAAGCACTTCATTTCCCAAAATCACACCGGTGAACGCTTCAGGCAAGTTATCAAGCCATCGAACCTGGTCAAAGGCCGCCAGCATTTTCCGCTGTTTTTGCCGCAAGTCACCAGAGAGATCCAGAATATCATAGCGTTCCAGCGTCACATCCTGATGTGCCAGCTCGCTCAAAATATCGTGCGCCAACCGACCGCTTCCAGCACCAATTTCCAAAATGCAGAATGCCGACTGAGCCATAAACGGGATGATGGCTTGAGCAATCGTCTGCCCAAACAGGGGAGAAATTTCAGGCGCCGTTACAAAATCACCTTGCCGGCCCAGCATCATCCTGTCATTGCTGTAATATCCCAAACCAGGCTCATACAAGGCCATTTCCATGTATCGGGCAAATGAAATCCAGCCGCCGTTTTGCGTAATGGCATCGGCCACTTTCCGCCTTAATGCCGTAGAAGAGGCAATCGCTTCGGATGAAGGTTCAGGCAATTTCATGGTGATATTGTATGCAAAAAAATATCCGGATGCATATGGCGTATGCCACAACATAACCATTCTCTGCAAAAAAATCGTAAAACGATTCCATCGTCCTGGCGGCCTGACGTACAATGCTTATGCAAAACCGGTTGCCAGTTCGCCTAATACAAGTGGCTACGTTCTCATTTCAGGATATTACGGAAAATCATGTATACCCTCCTTCATCCCCAGCTTGTGGACTGCCGCCGTATTTTTCTTCGCAACTACGAACTGTTTGCGCGAATCGGAATCCATGACTATGAAAAAAAAGGTCCCCAGCGCCTGCTGATAAATGCAGACCTGTTTATTCCATTAGCTGTTTCGAGTCCGGTCAAAGATGAACTGTCCGAAGTTGTGGATTACGCTTTCATCAAGGAAACCCTGGACAACCTGGTTTCACACGGCCATATCAATTTGCAGGAAACGCTTTGCGATGAAATCGCGCGCGCGCTGTTGGCTCACCCCGATGTCAGAGCGGTTCGCGTATCCACGGAAAAACCGGATGTCTATGACAACGCGGAGAGTATCGGCATTGAAATCTTCCATATCAAACCAGACAAAACATAAGAAACCGCGCTGCTTATGACAGAAGCAATGTCCCGACGGCAATTCAAAAAAACCGGATTTGAAAACAACAAGCTCCATAAGCGCCTATGCCGGCTGACTGGTCAGGCTATTGGCGACTTCAACATGATCGAAGATGGCGACAAAGTCATGGTATGCCTGTCCGGCGGCAAAGATAGCTTCGGCCTGCTCGATATTTTGCTGACGCTACAATCACGTGCTCCCATTCATTTTGACATTATTGCCGTCAATCTCAATCAAAAACAACCCGGGTTTCCCGCAGATATACTGCCTCGATACCTGGAAGAAAAAAAGATTGCCTACTATATCGAGGAAGAAGACACTTACAGCATTGTTAAACGGCTTATTCCCGAAAACAAGGCTGGCTGTTCTTTGTGCGCCCGGCTTCGCCGAGGTATTCTGTACCGTGTTGCTAGTGAAATCGGCGCAAGCAAAATCGCGCTTGGACACCACAGGGATGACATTATCGAAACGTTCTTTCTTAATCTTTTTTTCGGCGCCAGGCTCAAAGGCATGCCGCCCAAACTGCTGACAGATGATGGCAAACATATCGTTATCCGGCCACTCGCTTATGTCCGTGAAAGCGATCTGACACGTTATGCTGAAATACGGCAGTTTCCCCTGATCCCCTGCAATTTCTGCGGGCCGAATACGAATCAGCAGCGGGCACAAATCAAGGCCCTGATGCGGGAATGGGAAAAGAAATTTCCTGGAAGGGTGGATAATATTTTTTCAGCATTATCCACAATTGTGCCTTCCCATCTGATGGACAAAACACACTTTGATTTTGGATCACTCTCAGTAGAGGATGACCTCTTTCCGGAAGAAATCGCTATCGCCACCAAAGTAACTGCATTTTCAGACAAATCCGATGACGGGGACACCATTCCCCTGACCTTTACACCACGTTGACGGTTATCCTGCCTGACGGATTCTGGAAAGAACAGCCGTTGTTGACCGATCATGCTCAATGGGAATAGCAACGGCTTGCCCCCCCTGTGAAATTACGGCCATGCCTTCAGGAATAGTAGCGACATCGTAGTCGCCCCCCTTCGCGTAAAAATCCGGCACGATTTCCCGCACAATTTCCAAAGCCGTATCCTCTTCAAAGGAAACAACCAGATCAACCGATTCAAGCGCAGCCAGCACCGCCATCCGGTCTTCGCAGATATTGATGGGCCGGTCTTTCCCTTTTCCCAGCCGTTTAACAGACGCATCCGTATTGACCGCCACAACAAGGGATGCGCCCAATGCTTTTGCTTGAGCCAGATAAGTAACATGGCCGCGATGCAAAATATCAAAAACACCATTGGTGACAATCAGCGGCCGGGGAAGACCGGCAATCCGGAGCGGCAATTCCGCTCGCAGGCAGATTTTTGTAAGAAAAGGGGGCATATTTAATCACTCCTGCAACCGTAAACGAATCTGTAAGATACCTTTGCTCCGTTTTATTGCCAAGCCCCTTTTGATTTTTTACGGCAAAACCGAACTTTTATAACTTTACTGTTGCCTAATATAAATGGATAATTTTACAAGCAGTACTTTGTGTTCGCGTACATAACGACAAATCTCATACCACTTGATGCAGGATATCGATATGGCTTCCGATAATAAACAGACTAAGCTTTTGCGCTGGTTGCTGCCTTTTATCTGTAGCACTGTTTTGGTTGCGATGACGCCTTACATCATGGCTAAAACAACCGCTTTAGGCAAAACAGCATCTCCGCCGCCTTCGGTAGAGCTTCAGTATATTGTACGGGTCAAAATGACTGCGATGAGCATCGGCGGTAAATCAACCATCCAATGGGATAATAAAGGCGATCAGTATGCCATCCACACCAGCGCAAAAGCCAATCTAATAGGACAAGTGCTCGAATCATCCAGTAAAGGACACATAGACGCCCAAGGATTGAAACCCGATATTTTCAGAGAAAAACGAATCCGTAAGGATGAAACCATCACCGAATTCAACCGCACAGCCAATACCGTGACTTTCTCTGAATCCCAGCAAACCATTCCTCTGGAAAAAGAAGTTCAGGATCGCGCCAGTATTGTTTGGCAACTGGTATCCATGGCTCGCGCCGCGCCGGAAAAATTCTCACCTGGCAGCAAGCTGACGCAAAAGGTTATTGGCCGAAAAGAAATCGATTTATGGCATTTCGCGGTGCTGGAGGAAGTCACCCTTCAAACCGCACTGGGTGACATCAGGACTATCCACATCGAAAGACGGGATAATAAAAATAAAACGACCGAAGTCTGGCTGGCCCCTGAAAAAGAATGGTATCCGGTCAAGCTCATTTTTGATGATAACAAAAACTTCCGCCTGGAGCAGTCCATACAGACGATCATCCCAAAATAAGCCCAACCCCCTATTTAATCAAAACTCCATTCGTATAGCAGGTTAACAACACTGGTTGTACCTGTTGCGGCTTCGAGACGAACCCGATTGGACACGCGAAAGCGCAACTTGACCAGATTTGACACGGTCGTAATGCCTTGTTCGTATATCAAATACAAGCGGTTGGTTATTTGTTTGGTAACGGAAAGAACCGTGTTTTCCGTATACGATCCGGCTCCCACTCCGATTTCATCTACGCCGATTGTACTTGCCAGACCGGATTGCATGGCGCCAAGAGAACGGGAATTAAATAACGCGCTGGATGCGGCGGCGAGAATACTGCGGTCGTGATCCGTTGTATTCCGTGCGCCGCCATGCCCAAGTATCAGCCACGACAGCTTTTCCGAATCTGGGACATTAGGGGTAGAAACGAGTGTAACCTGGAGATTTTGTGGCGTTCCCCTTATCTGCACGCCAGCTTCCACAGCATTATCCCACCTGAAAGTCGGTACGTTCCTCACTGCCAAAATATCCAGCGACGGACGATCAATCGGCCCATTAAATATAATATTACCCCGTCTCACCTGCAAATTTTGTCCATAAGCATTAAAAGTGCCATCAACGGCATGGACGGTACCTTGCATGCGTAACGATTGATCCTGAGCGGAAAAGACCCGCAATACCCCTTCCAGCCGGGCATTGAGTCCCCATCCATCAATCATGAAATGATCTCCAAGATCGACATTCATATCCATGAAAACGGCTGGCGGCGGTCGCGATGGTTTTGTATGGCTCTCTCGCCCAATCACCACAACATCATCACTAAAACTAACATTTCTATATTCGACTGAGCGGATTAACGCCCTATCTACCCGCCATTTTCCATTCAACGCCACTTTTTCATGATCCAATATCATTCGGCCTTCCCCGCTGACAGCGAGCTGTTTATCGGGACTTGATAATAAGAGCAATTTATCGGCTAAAAAATTCAAATCAATATGGATGTCGCCATGATCAAAACGGCCACCGCCGCCAACACGGAAAATTCCTTCGTCACCCCGGATACTGGCTTCTTCCAATATAATGCGGTTGTCGTCCAGCCGTGCCAGCAATTGGCCATCATGCAACTTGACGCCCCATAAAAACCAGCGGAATGACAAAGCGTGACCGGCCAGATGGCCTGTCAGCCTGGGATCGCCAATCGTGCCGCTCCCCTGTATCTTCATTTTCAGGCTGCCGCCAAAATCCATATCCGGCTGCCCACTGACGACGCTAATCCAGTCAAGCGTCGGCATATCCGCGTCAAGCTGTAATTGAAGCGGACTTTGCTTCGGGAAATGCCAGCCATTTCTGTTACGAACCAGTTGGGTATTGGCTGCCAACCGTATCGTCCCCGTTTTATCGCCTTTAATACTCGCTTGTGCCTGCAATTCATTATTCGCAAGATTGAAGCGTACATCCATCTCACTCAATCCCAAACTGACGCTGTTATCACCCCGTATGGTCAAATCGCCAGTTTCCCGGTAGACATGGACGTTTCCTGTCAGCATCCGATCCATATCAACCGACCATTTAGCCCCAAGCATAAGTTGCCCCCCAACTTTTTCCGATAGAGACGGAATCAATGCCGTCAGGTATCGCAATGACAACCCCTTCGCGTAGCCATCCGATTGGATACGTGAAATTCTTTTTTCCAATTTATTGATGACCAGTTTCCCGCTAGGCAATATCAGCGTGAAATCCTGCAAGGAAAAAAAACGTGTGCCGACACGAAGCGGGGATGGTGCTGCCAGGGAAAAAGGTTGCTGCCCTTTATTTTCCAATGCCTGTATTTCGCCAGACCATCCTTGAGATGGCCGCCACCCTCCCGAAGCCCTGGCATTTAAGTCCATCGTCTTATTTTGCATGTTCATCTTCATGCTGTGTGACCGCAGCATGCCATCGGCCTGAAACTGCAACGTCTGCCATTGCATACCTGCCGCAGCCACGTCCTGCGCCTGAAGATCGATTTCCAGCGGATCAGTCTGCCGTGTACCGAACCGGCCTCGTGCTTGAATCAACCTGGCACGTATGCCTCCCGGCAGGACTAAATCATTTCCATCCAACTGCGATCGAACCTGGAGCGTATCGAGCGTGCCCGATAGCGTACCCTCTCCATTCAACGCGCCCTGAAATGACTTACCCAAAGCGGCAAGCCGTGGCGCATTCAGCCTCCATGCCAGTGTTTCTCCGTTTCTGCCAAAAGCGCCATTCGCCCTCAATGCGTTTGGCCCCAATGCAAGCAGGATATTCACATCCCGTAAGGATTTCGCAGTTGCCGTCAGTTCGCCTCTTCCGGTCAGCGGCTGATCAAGAAAACGGCTGGACTGTAAAACATAATGAAGCGCGACTTGCCACTCGGGTAACAGATGGCCTTTTGCCGTCAGCGACGCATTGATATTGGAAACAGGATAACGGCCCAACGCCGACAAATTAAAGCGGTTCGCCTTTCCATGAAATGCAAAAGAACGCGTGCCGGTTAACCGGATATTTCCTTCCAGACTGACCTCACCCCCAATAGCGCGCAACCGGAATAATGGTAAATGAACCTGATCATCTGTACGGATAGCTCTGGCATCCAAAGACAATTGGCTTTCCGTTAATTTGACTGTTGCTACCTGTTTTTTTTCTTCCGCAGATACCAGAATATCGCCCGCAATAGCCGTTTTTCTGACACTGGAATGGATGCCATTCAGATTGAACCGTTTGGTATGAAGGGATAAATCAACCCCGTTTAGACTCAGCTTGCCGTTACCGCTGAATTGGCCCACGACACCCATGTCCAGCAAGAGGTTCTCCAGCCGCACGGTTTGGATGTTGCCTGCCAATTTAGTCGTCAACATCCGCAGGGGCAAGCGATTATCATCAATCGAGCCGGGAATCGTGTTATCGACTCGAACCGTACCCTTAATCGATGTGTCTTCCCCGGTCCGGATGTCAGCCTTGACCTGAAGATGGCTTTGAGGCCACTCTGGCTTAACCTGTGAAGGATCGACATTTTCAGCCGTCAAAGAAAGCGAAGGCAGGATAAAAGCGGCAAACGGCATGACTCTGGCATCCGCTTTAACATTTGCGCCAAATCCGGCAAATTGGCCCTTAAACCGGATATCCTGAAGCTCACCCGTCAATTCGGCTGATCCGTCCGCTTTTTCATGCTTGACGGCGATCCTGCCATCCAATGAAAACGGCTTATCCGTACCGAGTTTCAGTTCTACGGCGACGCTGCCAAAAGGACTTTCAAAACCGGCCTCTTTCAGACTCCAGGCAGCCTTATCAGCAGCAAGAGACAAATGCACTTCTTGGAATGTCAGCCCATCATATTTCAACTGGTCTACCTGCACTTTACCAACTCGGATCGATACAGGGGGAGCCAGCGACTCCGGCAGAACAAAGGGTTCCCTTGACGCTTCCAGGCTTTCAATCGTCAGTCTGGAAACGGTAACCGAATCGACGCTAATCTGCCTCATCAGTACGTAAATGGGCCGCCAGGATATTTCGACATCTTCTGCCGTTACCCGGCGTTGCTGCGTTTGATAGATCATTTCCTCGATTTTGATGGTACCGGTTAAGGAACCGGATACACCATTGAGGACAATGTTCCCATTACTGGATGATACGATTTTCTCAGCCACCCACTTCAAGGCAAATTCATGCTGGATCGCTACCAGCAGTGCTGCGACGATCACAAAAGGGACGACCAGGAGAACAATAAGCCAGCGCCGCATTAGAATGTAAACCCGAAAGAAAAATGCACACGAAATTCATTCGTTTTTTCACCGTATGCAAAATCAATACCAAATGGTCCCGCCGGACTTCGCCAGCGCACGCCAATACCATAACCAAAAGCAGGATTCAGCTCTTTGAAATTATCTCCGGCGTTGCCTGCATCCACAAAAACAGCCCCCCCCCAATTGCCATAAAAATAATATTGGTATTCCATGCTGCCGACCGCCAGATAACGCCCGCCTATCGTCGCGCGGCCTTTTTTCACGCCCAGGCTTTCAAAAGCATAACCTCTGACCGACTGGTCGCCGCCTGTTCTAAACAGGACAGTGGAAGGAATGCCTTCCCTGGTGCTGGATAAAACCGCACCCAGCTCTGTACGCAACAATAGATTGCCCTTTTCTCCAACCGGATGGAAATAGCCCGCCTTAAGGTAAGGACGCAAATAGCTCTTGTCCGTCAATACCGGTTCAACTGCCGCACCAACCTGCGCCTGAACGGCATAACCGCGTGTCGGGTTGAACTGGCTGTTCAATCTTCGTTTGATAATCCCATACGTCAGCGGTAACGCCTTCGTGTTTTCATCACCCACTCCCTTCACCCTCGTACTCTCCTGAAGATACTCCAGCGTCGCATAATGTTCCAGGCGTGGTGTCCCCCAGGATGTTTTGCCATAAAGACTGGCCAGACGGATGTCTTCACCCCGAATATCGGAACGTTCGAATCTGCCGCCAATGCTGTTTCTGAATCCACTGTCGGTCTTGGGCAGAGCGACTTCAGCAAATGCCGTTTGCATCCGTGTTTCCAGTACCAGACCGCTTTTCAGATTCAGCTCCTGTCCCAAAAACTTAAGATCATCATAAATGAGGCTAAAACGATTACCCATGTCTGTGCTATAGCCCACGCCAATCGCCGCATGCCTTTTTTTGTTCTCTACCACAGTCACGGTTACCGGCACGCTGTCCAGTCCCGAATCTACATCGGCAGTCACTTCAACGGAGCGGAAATAACCCGTATCCTGGATGCGTGTCTGCCAGTTGAGCAATGCACTTTCACGATAGATCGTGTCTGGTTTGACAGGACGCTCACGCAGGATAATATCTTCGCTGTATCGTTTTAGCCCGACAATATTGATTTCGCCGAAATAGACAGGCGACCCGCTATCAATCTCCACCCGCAAGATAGCTGTTCGCGCAGCCGGATCAACAATAGCCTGTGAATCAGCAATCCTGGCCCTGGGATAACGTACCTGCATGACCTGACGCAATAGCATCCTCTTGGCCGCTTCCCAATCCGCCTGCCGGAACCGGGAACCTTCACGTAATGCCCATTTATTTTGAAGATCACTGATGCGGGGCTGTTGCGATGTTTCCTGCAGGGTAATAGCACCCGTAAATGTAATCATCACTTGGTTTACGAGAACCGGCTCACCCGGATCAACCCTGATGTGAATCTGGTAGGCATCACCTGAAGGTTCCATGCTTGAATCAATTTTCGGTGCGTAATACCCTTCCGTTTCCAGCAGCCTTTTTATTTCATCCGGCGTCTGGCGGTAAAGCCGGCGCAAAAGGGTACGGTCAACTCTTTCATTTCCCTGCCAGCGTACCAATCCGAGATTTTCCTCCAGGAGCCGCTGGATCGCATTCGGCGCATCAATAATTACGCTATATTTCAGTCCCTGGGAATAGACAGGGGACAAACACAAAAATAAAAAAACAGCCACAATCACTTTTCCAACATTTGGAAAAGCGTGAAAATCCCACATGCGCAAGATGCCACGGTGCAATCCAGATATTTGGGCAGGTTGATGTGACATTTCCTGGTATCGTTTTAATTAATGTATAAACTCGGATATGATAATAGAAGCTGGCTCAATTCCAATTATTGTTCAGTCCGCATTCTTGCAAGATCGAAACCCGTCTCGTCTCTGCTTATTCACAAACAATTGGTGTCTTTTCTGCTTTATGTCATCTTCCAACCGCGCTCTTGTCCTGTTCAGTGGCGGACAGGATTCAACAACCTGCCTGGCCTGGGCGCTCACACAGTTCAGCCACGTGGAAACAATCGGTTTTGATTACAAACAGCGGCATCACATTGAACTCACCACACGCCCTGTTATCCTGTCCCATCTGCGGAAATTCTCCCCTGAATGGGATAAACGGCTCGGCATGGACCACCTGATTGACCTCTCGCTCATTGCCAGCTTGTCGGAAACCGCCATGACCAGCGAAACTACAATCTATTTTATGGAGAATGGCCTGCCAAACACATTTGTACCGGGCCGCAACCTGCTTTTTATGACGGTTGCCGCAACGCTTGCCTATCGCCGCAACCTCAATGTTCTCATTGGCGGCATGTGTGAAACCGATTCATCAGGATATCCGGATTGCCGCGACGATACCATGAAAGCGCTACAATTGGCCTTAAACCTCGGCATGGCAAATCCCTTTCGGGTGGAAATGCCGCTCATGTGGAAAAACAAGGCGGAAACCTGGCAAATGGCACATGATATCGGCGGCAAAGAACTCATCAATCTGATCAGACAGGAAACGCATACCTGTTATCTGGGGGAACACAGCCTATTGCATGATTGGGGATACGGCTGCGGCCAATGCCCCGCTTGCCAACTGCGGGCTAATGGCTATACCCAATTTTCCCATCAACAGCAATTGACTTGAAGATACCGGCCCTTTACACAAAAAACGCCTATTTCCTGAACAGGAATAGGCGTTTTTCTTTTGGTTCGCTACTGTAAAAAACTAGCTGTTTTCTGCAAAGGAATCAGATAAATGATCAATCATCAATCCATTTCCAGTCGCGAATCTCCGGCATATCTTCGCCATACCGGTGAATATAAGCCTTATGATCCAGCAGCTTATCACGCAAATACTGCTTGGCATAAGCCGCACGGCCTGACAGTTGCGGCAACCTGTCGATTACATCACCGACCAGATGGAATCGATCCAAATCATTTAAGACGACCATGTCAAACGGTGTGGTAGTTGTGCCTTCCTCCTTGTAACCACGAACATGCAGATTACGGTGGTTAGTCCGACGATAAGTCAAACGATGAATCAGCCACGGATAACCATGATAGGCAAAAATAATCGGCTTATTCGTTGTAAATAACGAATCAAAATCCTTATCCGACATCCCGTTTGGATGTTCGCTCGATGGTTGCAGCACCATCAGGTTAACGACATTAACCACCCGGATTTTCAGGTCCGGGAATTGTTCACGCAGTATTTTGACCGCCGCCAGCGTTTCCATCGTGGGAATATCGCCACAGCAAACCATCACCACATCGGGCTCACTGCCTTTATCATTACTGGCCCACTCCCAAATTCCAGCTCCAGCGGTACAGTGTTTAATGGCATCATCCATATTCAAGTACTGCAACGCTGGCTGTTTACCGGCCACAATCACATTAATACGATGGCGGCTGCGCAGACAATGGTCCGTCACAGACAGCAGGGTATTGGCATCCGGCGGCAAATAAACACGGGTAATATCCGCTTTTTTGTTCATCACAATATCCATGAAGCCCGGATTCTGGTGACTCAAGCCATTATGATCTTGGCGCCAGACGTGTGACGTCAGCAAATAATTAAGTGAAGCGACCGGACGACGCCACGGGATATGGCGTGTCACTTCCAGCCACTTCGCATGCTGATTGAACATGGAATCGATAATGTGAATAAACGCTTCATAACAGGAGAAAAAACCATGACGCCCCGTCAGAATATACCCCTCCAGCCACCCTTCACACTGATGCTCGGATAACATTTCCATGATGCGGCCATTATGTGAAATCTGGTAGTCATCCGGCTTGATTTCCGCCACAAGACAACGATCCGTCACTTCAAACACGGCCCCCCAACGGTTGGATTCCGTTTCATCCGGACTGAACACGCGGAAATTTCTGGTATCCTCATTGAGCGTAATGACGTCACGGATCATCTTGCCCTGAATACGGGTTGCCTCAGCAATCGTTACGCCTGGTTTGGAAACATCAACCGCATAGTCCCGGAAATCCGGCATACGCAAATCGCGCAAGAGGATACCACCATTGGCATGCGGATTGGCCCCCATCCTGCGAAGACCTTTCGGCGCCAGTGCTTCCAGCTCCGGCAGGAAACGGCCATCTTCATCAAACAGTTCTTCCGGCTTATAGCTCCTGAGCCATTCTTCCAGAATTTTCAAATGTGCTAAATTTGTTTTGGTTTCGGATACCGGCACTTGATGCGAACGGAATGAGCCTTCAATTTTGAGACCATCAACCACTTTCGGACCTGTCCAGCCTTTCGGCGTTCTCATGATGATCACCGGCCAAACCGGACGTTCCTTAAGCCCGTTTGTCCGTGCCTCTTTTTGAATAGCCTTGATCTCAGCAATGACCTTATCCATGACGGCAGCCATCTGCTGGTGCAGCGCCATCGTATCTCCGCCAACAGAATCATAATCCACGTAATACGGTTTGTATCCGTATCCACGGAAGAGCATATCGAGTTCTTCGTGCGGAATGCGCGCAAGGAAACATGGCCCCGCAATTTTCCCGTCATTAAGATGCAGAATGGGCAATACCGCGCCATCATATTCCGGGTTTAAGAATTTGTTGGAATGCCAGCTTGTCGCCAGCGGACCGGTTTCGGCTTCGCCATCACCGACCACACAGGCAACAATCAGATCGGGATTATCAAAAGCCGCACCAAAAGCATGCGATAAACAGTAACCCAGCTCACCGCCCTCGTTGATGGAACCCGGTGTTTCCGAAGCCACATGACTTGGCACACCTCCCGGAAATGAGAACTGGGTAAACAGCCGTTTCATGCCCTGCTCATCCTGTGAGATATTAGGATAAAACTCGCTGTAACTGCCCTCAAGATACGTATGCGCAACCAGACTTGGCCCACCATGGCCTGGTCCCGTTACATAAATCATGTCCAGGTCATGATTATTGATTACCCTGTTTAAATGGACATAAGCAAAATTGAGGCCAGGCGACGTTCCCCAATGCCCCAGCAGCCTGGGTTTGACATCATTCGTTGATAATGGCCTACGCAAAAGCGGGTTATCATATAGGTAAATCTGGCCCACTGACAGGTAATTAGACGCACGAAAATAAGCATCCATTTTTTGCAGTAAATCCGGAGACAGCGGCTTGGCATTCCGATCAATTTCCGCATTCATATCCATATTTTCCTTTCTTTTTGAGTGCCTGGTCTTTCCGCGTACAGCAAAAAACCAAAAACAGCAATGCATCAGGTCATAGTGAATAAACGTCTATTTATACTGACAGGTTATAAACAAAGCAAAGCCATGCTTAGCCAATCAATACTACACACTGAGAAGGGATAAAGCAATGAAAACCATATCCCCTATCAGAATGAAAAATACGACTTTTATGTTTTTTCTGCTTTTTTAGACGACAGCATAACGCTATCGTGTCACAGACATGATAGCGCCTTCTGCGGCGGATCAAGAAGGAGATGAAATATCAGGTTTCATGTTTAACCGGTCGTTTCCAATCGGAAACAAATGTTTGCTTGCTTCGGGATACCGTCAATGAATTTGGCGGCGCATCCTTCGTAAGCGTTGTGCCTGCTCCCACTGTCGCACCAGCCCCTACCCTGACTGGCGCGACCAGTTCACAGTTGGTTCCGATGAAAGCGTCATCCTCAATGATGGTTTTATGTTTATTAATGCCGTCATAATTACAGGTAATCGTACCTGCGCCGATATTGACGCGACTGCCAACAGTAGAATCGCCAACATAAGCCAGATGGTTGGCCTTGCTTTGGGCAGCGACACGACTGTTCTTGATCTCGACAAAATTGCCGATATGAACTTCCTCTCCCAGATCGGCACCGGGTCTCAAACGGGCATACGGTCCGATAATGGACTCAGCTCCAACAGTTGCGCCATCAAGATGGCAAAACGGCCGTATCTCCACGCCATTGCCGATCATGGTCTCTCTGATATAACAATTGGAACCGATGGAAACATGATCACCAAGCACGACGTTGCCTTCAAACACGCAATTGACATCAATCCGGACATCACGACCACACCGAAGTGATCCCCGCACATCCAGGCGTCCCGGATCAGCCAGTGTAACCCCTTGTTCCAGCAGCGTATCGGCTACGTTGCGCTGATAAACCCGCTCCAATTCGGCAAGCTGACGCTTGTTATTGATGCCCAGCACTTCCCATAGACTATCCGGCCGGGCTGATACTACCGGTACGCCATCCGATACGGCTGAGGCAATGACATCCGTCAGGTAATACTCACCCTGTGCATTATCATTGGAAAGCAAGGCCAGCCATGACTTCAGTTTTCCGGTCGGCACAACCATGATCCCTGTGTTGATTTCACTGATATTCAGCTCTTTTTCACTGGCATCCTTCTGTTCAACAATACGCACAATCGTGCCGTTTTCCCGAACAATGCGTCCAAAACCCGTCGCATCAGCCACTTCCACAGTCAGGATCGTCACACGATCCGTTCCTGATTCGTCTATCAGTCTTTTTAGCGTTGAAGGTGTGATCAGCGGCACATCCCCATAAAGTATCAATGTCGGGCAAGACTCGTCCAGATGCGGCACGGTTTGCATCACAGCATGGCCGGTTCCCAGCTGCTTCTCCTGCAAAACAAAAGTCAAATCCAGGGCAGCAAACGTCTGGGGAACCACATCACCACCATGTCCATAAACGACACAGATCCTCGAAGGCGAAAGCGATCTGGCGGCATCAATAACGTGGGAAAGAAGAGGTTTGCCTGCAAGGGGGTGAAGCACTTTGGGCAAATCGGAATACATGCGCTTGCCCATGCCTGCTGCAAGAATGACAATATTCATGTGAAAATAATAAAAAAATTAAAAATCCGGTTTTTGTTAAAAACAGCCTCGAATCGCCAGAGCAATTCACTCAACTATCCGCTTCGAATATCCCTTCGGAACGATTTTTCCTGACATCATCCCATTTGAATATATTGCCATTCATGGCGATATACACATCCGGCTGGAGCATCTGGACGACACCAAATGCAAATCCCAGATTGAAAAACGCATCCGAACCGGCAATTTGGTAAGGGATCATGGAACCGGTCAGTACAATGGTTTTTTCCAATGAAGCCATAGCCAGCACCAGGGCCGTTTCCTGCATGGTATCGGTTCCATGAACAATCAGGATTTTTTCCTCCGGCGCCTGTATGCACGCCTGAAGCACACGCTCCCTGTCTACATCTGTCATATCCAACGAATCAAGAAGCGGCAACGCCTCAAAAACAAACGGAAACCGCACACGTCCCTGTTCAAGCATCCGTGGAACCTGACTTTGTGCAAAACCAAGTGAACCTTCAATCGGATTATATTGCTTGTCGAAAGTACCACCGGCAGCAATGATACGTATAGCCATTTTAAACGCTCTCCCTACTGGAATTAAACGAGAAAGAAAGAGGAAGGGGAAACGGCTTCCTTCCGGAACTGTTTTTTCCACCCCGGCGGCCAGGGCAAATTCGGCCCACTGTAGACCGGCAAGGTACGGCGAACCGGATGGACAAAAATGGTTTCCGGAAACATCCCATCTTCACCAAGTCTGCCATTAAAGCTGTACATATAACCCGGCAAAAGCGCCTCACAGACATTCGCAAACCATGCCGTATGATCCTCATCCCACCCAAGCGCCTGGGCCAATCCCTCCGGATCAAATCTGGCCAGTGCTTCAATCAACTCTTCGGTTGTCGCCCCCGGCATATCACCCCATCCCAGGACAGGATTGAAGATATAATCTCCTCCCGACCCATACCAGCCCTCACGCCAGGGACGCTGTATCCAGTTACGCGTACCCGTAAACAGATGCCAGCGCCAATGCAATCCGGATGGTTGCGGCCAGGAATAAAGATACAAACGCTGGTAACCCGCTTTATGCAATTGCCGAACCATATCCATCAGACGCGCATGAGGCATACGGTCTGGCGCTTCACGGCGGAAAAGAATCGGCTCACCATCAGCATGCTGAACCTCGTCAGATGACAAATTCAGATCCAGGCATTTTTGTTCACTACCGAAACGTGCACAAACCCAGCCCGTTAGCAGGTTGACCGCCGTTAGTACGCCATAGCCACGATAACGATGAAAAATAATCGTGCCTGGGGCAATCGGTTTCATGTCGTTATTTTTCCGAATAAAATATTTATTTTACCTTGTACAAACTCTTTTGTACCTTTTGCATCGGCAAGGTTCCTCTGTTAAACACGAAAGCCTTTTTGTTGCGATATAGAGCGAATCATTGGTTTGATGATTCTTTGATTTCAACCACCGCTTTTTCAGCCGCATCGAACACCTCGATCATGGCTTTTCTTGTTTCCGGCGTTTCCAGGCTAATGCGCCCCAAAGCCCCGCTGCGATAGTCATTTAAGAGAACCTGTGACGCCTTTTCCATGTCAAAGTCACCGCCTTTGACTCTAAATCCGCGTCTTTTCGCAACATTTTCCACCACGCCAAAACCATCCAGATCCGCTGTTTCTATGCCATAACGCGCCCTCAGCAATTCAAAATAACGTTGAAGCAATACCTCTGCCAGAAAAACGGCCACCTCTTCTTCAATCAGCGCATTGATACCGATAGCATGGCTGGCAGCCAGCATGAGGCCATCACTAGGATAGCGGATTTTCGGCCACAACATGCCGGGCGTATCAGTCAATACCATTCCCTTATTGAGATACAATCGCTGCTGCGATTTTGTCACGGCCGGTTCATCTCCGACAGCCGCCACACGCCGTTTCAAAAGCATATTCATCAATGTGGACTTGCCCACATTGGGAATTCCCATAATCATCATGCGAAGCGGCTTGGCCGCTTCTCCCCGGTTGGGCACCATCTGCCGGCAAAGTTCGGGAATTTTTGCAACATCTGCCGGATTTCGGGTGCAGATTGCAACTGCGCGCGTTTGATTCTGTTTTTCAAAAAAAGTGATCCATTCCTTTGTCACGCCCGGATCGGCCAAATCACTCTTATTTAAGATTCTCAAAGAGGGCTTTTGCCTGAAAAGGCGCAATTCCTCGACCATCGGGTTGCAGCTTGCCTTCGGAATGCGGGCATCCAGCACCTCAATGACCAAATCGGTTGTTTTCATTGTTTCCGCCGCTTTTTTGCGTGCGGCATGCATGTGACCGGGAAACCATTGTATGGATGACATGCTTATTCCTGTCTGAGTCCTGCAAGCGCCCGGATATGCGCAACCGCACTGGCGGCGAGCGCATCCAGATTGTATCCGCCCTCCAGAAAACTGACGATACGGCCTTTAGCATGTTCCTTAGCTACATCCATGATCTGCCTGGTAATCCAAGCGTAATCCTCTTCCGTCAGGCTCATCCCGCCCAGGGGATCATCGCGATGCGCATCAAAACCTGCTGAAATAAAGATCATTTGAGGACGGTGTCTGTGCAGCGCCGGAAGCCATTTTTCAGTGACAATTTGACGGATTAAAGCGCCATCTGTTCCTGCCGCAACCGGCACATTAATCATGTGATCGCGCTGGCGTTCATTTCCCGAAAAAGGATAAAGGTATTCCTGATAATAACTGACCATCATCACGCGCGGCTCACGGGCAAAAATTTCTTCTGTGCCGTTGCCGTGATGGACATCGGTATCCACAATAGCCACACGCTCTAAGCCATGCACCTTGATTGCACGAAGCGCCGCAATCGCGACGTTGTTAAAAACACAGAAACCCATCGCCTCGCTGGCAGTGGAATGATGCCCGATTGGACGCACCAGACAAAAAGCATTATCCAGCTCACCAGCCAAAACAGCATCCGTCGCAGTTACAGCAGCACCCGCAGCTCGCAAGGCCGCCTTCCAACTGTAAGCGTTTAGAAGGGTTCCGCTCAAGGGATAATAGTCCCCCTCTTTGGGAATATTGTTCATCGCATCCGAAATCATATCGGCAACATGCGCGCGCGCAATATCCTCAATAGCCGCCTCGGGCGGTTCCCTAAAATCCAGATAGCGACCCGTCCCGCTCAATGCCAGCTTGTCCCGGATTGCTCTGATTCTGGCCGGACTTTCCGGGTGGTGTCCGCCCATTTCATGTTGCAGGCAAATCGGGTGTGTGTATAAAGCCGTTTTCATCATAATTTATCCATCTCTTCATTCATCCAGTCCAGCCAGCGTTCTGATATGCGCAACGGCGCTTTTTGCAAGCGCCAACCGGCTGTATCCGCCTTCCAGAAAACTGACGATACGCCCCCTGGCATGCTGTTTTGCCACTGCCATGATTTGCTGTGTCAGCCAGACATAATCCTCTTCTATCAGTTGCATACCGCCCACCACATCATCCTTGTGCGCATCAAACCCGGCAGAAATAAATAACATTTCCGGGGCAAAATCATGAAGTGCCGGCAACCATTTTGTCATAACAAGATGACGCACGGCATCTCCTTTTGTTCCCGCCGGAACCGGAATATTGACCATATTCGGCAAGGTTTTATCCGTCCGGGTATAAGGATAAAACGGACTCTGGAAAAAACTAGCCATCATGACCCGGGGCTCCCTGGAAAAAGCTTCTTCCGTGCCATTTCCATGATGGACATCAAAATCGACAATGGCTACTTTTTTCAGACCGCAGACATCCGTTGCATATCTAGCTGCAATCGCCACGTTATTAAACAAACAAAATCCCATTGGGGTATGCAGCCTGGCATGGTGTCCAATCGGACGTACCAGACAGAACGCATTGTCGATCTCCCCCTCTATCACGGCTTTTGTTGCAGCAACAGCCGCTCCTGCTGCTCTTAAAGCAGCCCGCCATGAATATTTGTTCAACAGTGTATCAGCATCGACCGAAAAATACTGACCGGCCATTTTCGGCTGATAATCCCGAACCAGATTAATCGAAATCGATGAATGTACCCGTTCAATATCCGTCACGTCAGCAAGCGGCGCTTCCCTGAAAACCAGATGACGATCCGTCCCGGTTGCCGCCAGCCGTTCCTCAATGACCTCGATACGTGCCGGACTTTCGGGATGATAAGCGCCCATTTCATGTTTTTTGCAATCCGGATGGGTATAAACAGCTGTCGTCATATATCAGGCATTTCAGACACGTATCTGGCATATGTAAGATGTTGACGATTCAATGGATTTTATCCGGTCTGACAATATCTCCAAGGCACGCGAATACGAGAATCATTTCTTTTTAGGCTATACTCAAATTCCCTAGATGGAAAGTCAATGAAATGTGGTGTCAATTCAATTTTTTTTCTTTTTTGCCATACGTGAGAATAGGCGCGGTTTTATTTCTGGGTTTCTTTCTTTGCGGAAGGCATGCTCTGGCTGAGAACCACCCCGCTTCAACTATACCATTACTTTGCAATCCGATTAAAACGGTCGAGGCCAAGCCGTCCGCCCATAACGATGCATTCATCCAAAATCTGACTGAATTTTCAGTCGAAATGGCAAACCGCCATGGTTTCGATCCACAAGACCTGGCATGTGTATTCAACCAAGTTCGCCACAACCATACCGTCATCCGTCTGGTAAAACCCTTTCCGACAGGGAAACCGAAAAACTGGCAAGTCTATCGTGCCCGTTTTATTGAACCGGTCCGTATCGCAGCTGGCGCAAAATTCTGGACACAACATCAAAAAGCATTGGAAAGGGCTGAAAGGGAATACGGCGTTCCACCTGAAATTGTGGTCGGCATTATCGGGATCGAAACAACATATGGAAAAAACAAAGGCAATTTCCGTATTCTTGATGCGCTTGCGACTTTGGCCTTTGATTATCCCGAACACCCCAAACGGGAAACCCGTATGGCACTTTTCAAAACCGAACTGGAAAACGCACTCTTGCTTTCTTCAGAAATGGGTATTAACCCACTGTCCCTGAAAGGTTCTTATGCCGGCGCCATCGGCTGGCCTCAATTTCTTCCGTCAAGCATCCGACAATATGCCATCGATTTTGATGGCGATGGAAAAATCGATTTGCGGCATTCCCCTGTTGATGCTATCGGCAGTATTGCTCATTTTCTGGCACAGCATGGGTGGAAAAGAGGAGTGCCGACGGTATTTCCAATCGAACTGCGAACGGATTGCCCTCATTCTCCTAAGGCCGCACTTAACCAGGGCCTAAAAGCAACACTCACGCCAGATGACCTGCGGGATATTTGCGTAAAGGCACCGGCTCCCTTGCCAGACCGTATCCTTTTTGGGCTGATTGATCTGCAAAATGGATTTGATCCAACCGAATACTGGCTTGGTACGGATAATTTCTTTGCCGTCACGCATTACAATCGCAGTTATTTTTATGCCATGTCAGTCATTGATCTGGGAGATGCTGTCCGGACTTTCCGCGAGCAAAACGGCATGAAATGACCATTCAATCTGGCAAACTTTACACAATTTATTACAAAAAAATATATATTATTTTGACAATAAATCAATCAGCCTATTTCATTTAAGCAATATTTGTTGTTAAATAACGTTTTAAGAAAAAATACCTTGACATTATATCCGGCTGTCATAAGATAAATTGGCCAAAAACCAGATGGCATGTCGGCATATAAGTATTGCCCACTATACAAGTATGGCAATCTCGCCGGTTTCCTTGTTGTATTTAATTCAACAAAAATACGGTCGGGAAATCGATATGATTTTTTTATTTACAGGATCCGAGCGACATGATAACTAAAGGAAAAAAGAAAACAAAGAAAAAAGAGGAAGAAAATCTTGAGCAACGACAGTACGATCCCAACCATTTACTGGATACACTGATTCAGAAATTAGGGATTAAAAACGATGCAGCACTTTCTCGTGCACTTGAAGTGGCGCCGCCGGTTATCAGCAAAATCCGCCATAACCGTCTTCCAGTCGGCGCATCACTGTTAATTCGTATGCATGAAGTCAGTGAAATGAGCATCCGCGAATTACGCCAGCTAATGGGTGACAGGAGAGCCAAATTCCGCATTAGCGATAAACAATTTAAACCCAAAGCTCCACTGGAAGAAAAGAAATAATGGCCTGCCCGATATGGCTTTACTTCCTGTTTAAAACAAAACCCCATGCCAACTACATGGGGTTTTGCGTTTCTGTCTCACCTGCCGTTTCTCAGCCATTCATCAATGCTTTGACGCAATAATACCTCAGCCTGCTGAATATGTTCATCCTCAATAACCAGAGGCGGCACCAGACGAATCACATCGAGTCCCGCAAGCAGTAAAAGTAATCCGTTTTTTTCAGCAGCAGCCGTGATTTCTTTCGCGCGTCCCTGATAGGCGGTTGACATCACTAATCCCAGCATCAGCCCCTTACCTCGTACTGAACTGAATACTTCGGGATAAGCCGCCGCGATACCTGTCAGCATTTCTCTCAGTTTCTCGCCCGCAGACTGAACACGGGAAAGAAAATCACGATCATTGATGATTTCCAGCACCTTGTACGCGACAGATGCTGCAAGAGGGTTGCCTCCATATGTGGTTCCGTGCGTCCCGACCGTGAAAGAACCGGCGACATCATCCGTCGTCAGCATGGCGCCTATGGGAAATCCATTTCCCAGCGCCTTGGCTGACGTCAGGATATCCGGAACAATACCGTATTCCATATAGGCAAACAGCTTGCCTGTCCTGCCCATACCCGACTGAATTTCATCGTATATGAGAAGCGCGTTATATTGATCGCACAATTCGCGCAATGCTTTCAGGAATTCGGGATCAGCCGGCACGATTCCGCCTTCTCCCTGTATCGGCTCCACAATCACGGCACAAACATCGTCTGCCATTATGGCCCTTACAGCGGCAATGTCATTGTATGGAATATGGTCAATCATCTGCGGAAGCGGACCAAATCCTTCTGAATATTTCGGCTGTCCCCCGACCGATACGGTAAAAAGGGTACGTCCATGGAATGAATTGAGAAAAGATATAATGCGGGCTTTTTGGGGCCCATACTTATCGTATGCCCATCTTCTAGCCAATTTAAGAGCCGCTTCATTTGCTTCAGCCCCGGAATTGCAGAAAAACGCCCTATCGGCAAACGTCGCTTCGGTCAGCGCTTTTCCCAAGCGCAATACCGGTTCATTAGTATAGTAATTACTGACATGCCATAAAATCTCGGCCTGTTCTTGCAGGGCTTTTACCAACGCGGGATGAGCATGGCCCAAACCGGATACAGCAATGCCTCCTGTCAAATCCAAATATTGTTTTCCAGTCTGATCCCATAGATTCAACCCTGAACCGCGAACAGGGATGAATGTGCTGGGAGCGTACGTCGGAACGATAACCTCATCAAAAGTATGACGCGTTACTGCTGGTTGCTGCACCGTTGTTTTTGCCACTGAACTGACTCCTTTATCTCACCCTGCGCTAGAAAAACAATTATCGCTATCTTCAAAATAAGGCTTTCCGAAAAACAAGCTCCGTCAGACACTGCTATTTTCTGCCAATCATACTCCTCTTGCCATCACTTCAAAACGAATTTCCATCATAGCGCCGCTCAACCACCAAAGAGGACAAAAAATGCCATGGATACTTTTCATTTTCCGCTTCAGACTGGATAATGCCGGAAGAAAATATATTTTATACGCAAACCGTCATTACATTCATCACCTGAAAACATATGGATTCCTCTCCGATTATTGCTACCGCAACCGCGCCGGGACGGGGCGGTGTTGGCATCATCCGCATCTCCGGGAAAGATCTTTTTCCCATCATTCAGGAATTATTTGGCACCACCATGCCATCAGCTTTGCCGCTCGTGCCGCGTCATGCTTACTATTTGCCTTTTTTAGATAAAGAAAACCATCTCATTGATAAAGGCATTGTTCTGTACTTTAAAGCGCCGCATTCCTATACAGGGGAAGATGTGCTGGAGCTTCACGGACACGGCGGGCCTGTTGTCATGCAAATGCTTCAGGAGCGATGCCTGGAAGCTGGAAAAAAGATCAGCTTAAGACTGGCCGAACCTGGGGAATTTACCCGCCGGGCATTCATGAACGATAAGCTGGATCTGGCACAAGCTGAAGCTGTGGCCGATCTGATTGATGCAACAACAGAAGCAGCGGCACGCTCTGCTTCCCGTTCTCTTTCGGGTGTCTTTTCTCGAGAAATTCATGTGCTGGTAGACCAAATCGTCCAGTTACGTGCTCTGGTCGAATCCAGCCTGGATTTCCCCGAAGAAGACATCGAATTTGTTAAGAAAGCCGATACAAGCGGCAGGCTTGCATCTATCCGTGATCTGCTTGAAAACATCTTTTCCCAGGCCGCCCAAGGCGCGCTTTTGCGTGAGGGACTTCACGTTGTATTGGCCGGACAAGTGAATGTGGGCAAATCATCCCTGCTCAATGCGCTTGCCGGTAACAATATCGCTATTGTCACACCAATCGCGGGTACAACCCGTGATAAGGTAGTGGAAACCATACAGATCAGCGGCATGCCCATTACTCTCATCGATACGGCTGGTTTGCGTACCAGCCAGGATACGAATGACGAGGTGGAAAAAATTGGCATTGAACGTGCCTGGGGCGAAATCAGTCAGGCTGATATTATTCTGCATCTTTTGGATGCCAGCCAGGGACCAACCCGCCACGATGAAAAAATTGCTGCCGAATTCCCTTCGGGTATTCCGGTTATTCAAGTATGGAACAAAATTGATCTCTCCGGTCACAGACCTTCTGTCGACCATATCCTGGGCACAACACAGGTTTATCTCTCAACACATGATGGACGCGGTATTGACCTGTTGCGCGATGAATTGCTGCGTATGGCTGGTTGGCACCAAACCGGTGAATCGGCGTATCTCGCCCGCGAACGCCATCTGATCGCCATGAGAATAGCCGGTGACCACCTTGCTATTGCTACACAGCATATTGAGCAGGAAAAACCTTCTTTGGATCTGCTGGCGGAAGAACTTCGGCTGGCCCAGGATGCCTTAAACAGCATTACCGGGAATTTCACGTCAGATGATCTATTAGGCACCATTTTTGCGCGGTTTTGTATCGGCAAATAATCAGGACGGGATTGAGGTCATCGGCAACGATTTCAAACTGGGAATCCGGCCTAAACCCGCCCGTCAACTCCAGCAAGCATCAGCGGCGAATTAATCATGCTGAATGCGCAAACTGGATCGCCGTTACGATAGCAATTAACGCCCATCCATACTTCCGGTTGTTTTTACCGGAAATGTTTTGCATGGTAATTTTCAGCACAACGTTACAGGCTGTCAGGAAAACGATCGTTTTCACGCTTGGCCGGACGTAACGTCTCTCACACTGTTTCCGTCTCATGGGCCTGCCAATCCCGAGGCAATGTGCCAGAAATAATACAAATCAAGACCTTGTTCTATCCTCAATAAAAATAAAAAAAATAACTATCATCATAAATTGCTCTACATTTATGCCCGCTTTGCATTATTCATTTAGAATAGAAAGTTTCCGAGGAACCAATATGCCGATTTCCCCGACTGAAGAAATTATTGAGGCTTTTCGTGCCGGCGAGATGGTTATCCTCGTTGATGATGAAGATCGTGAAAATGAAGGCGATCTGATTTTAGCAGCGGATTTTGTCACACCGAAAGCCATCAATTTTATGGTGACATATGCCCGGGGCCTGGTTTGCCTAACGCTGACCGAAGAACGATGCCGTCAACTCGGCCTGGAATTGATGACCCGGGACAATGGCGGCAAATTCAACACCGCTTTTACGCTTTCCATTGAAGCGGCTGAAGGCGTGACGACCGGCATTTCAGCCCATGACCGTGCCCGGACGGTACAAGTCGCCGTCGCGGAAAACGCTCGATCTGAAGATATTGTTCAGCCGGGCCATATCTTCCCGATCATGGCAAGGTCCGGAGGCGTATTGATGCGTGCAGGCCATACCGAAGCCGGATGCGATCTTGCCGAATTAGCTGGCCTATCCCCAGCCAGCGTAATATGCGAAATCTTAAATGAAGACGGCTCCATGTCACGACTGCCGGATCTGCTGAAGTTCGCCGAAAAACATGACATCCGGATCGGCACTATCGCCGATCTGATCCGGTATCGCAGCCAGCACGAAAGCATTATTGAGAGAACCGGCGAACGGATGCTTCATACACCATTTGGCGTATTCCAGACTGTGGCCTATCGCGACAAACCCAGTGGCTCAGCCCACTTTGCCCTGTTTAACGGTAACATTGAAGCCGATAAGGAAACCTTGGTTCGCGTGCACCAACCTGTTTCGCTAATCGACATGATTGAAATGGAAACCACCAGCCATTCCTGGAATGTGGCCTCCGCAATGCAAACAATTTCTGCCGCTGAACGTGGAGTTATGGTACTGTTGAATTGTGAAGAAACGGCAGAAGAAGTGCTCTCCCGTTTTAACAAACTGGATCAGCCGGCCCATCCACCTGTAAAACGTGCCGGCAGCCATGATCTGCGTACTTATGGCATCGGCGCCCAGATCTTGCGCGATCTGGGTGTCGGGAAAATGCGGCTCTTAGCCAATCCAAGAAAGATGCCATCCATGACCGGATTCAATCTTGATGTAACAGGCTATCTTGAAAAATCCGATTACAGATGAATGCCTTTACTTTTGGAGACAATTTATGAACATCGCTACTTTTGAAATTGATTTACAAGGTGAGGATTTACGTATCGGCATTGTTCAATCGCGTTTCAATGAAGATATCTGCCAAGGCTTACTAACAGCCTGTTTGTCCGAATTGAACCGTTTGGGTATTGCAGAGGAAGACATCCTGATCGCAACGGTACCGGGCGCACTTGAAATTCCGCTCATTCTGCAAAAAATGGCACAATCCCAACAATTTGATGCCCTTATTGCCATCGGATCGGTTATCCGTGGAGAAACTTATCATTTCGAAGTTGTTTCGAATGAATCAGCGGCCGGGATCAAGCGGATTGCTCTTGATTACAGCATCCCCATTGCCAATGCCATTTTAACAACCGACACGGATGAACAGGCGGAAGTTCGCATGGTAGAAAAAGGAATTGAGGCTGCACGGGTCGCAGTTGAAATGGCAAACCTAACCATATCCCTGGAAGAACTGGATGCCGCTATAGAAGAGCAAGACGAAAATGAGTAAGTTTTAAAACGGTTTAAATCCTGTTTTGATCCTCATTTTTTTGGGATAAAGACTGCCGAACTATGAAAGCCAAAAATATTCACGCGAATCCAAATAAAAACCGTTCTCCGCGGCATCGTTCGCGCGAATTCGCTTTGCAGGCACTGTACCAATGGCTGCTGAACCAGAATGACGCCGCCGTCATTATTGAACACATCCGGCAGGCACATGGTTTTGAAAAGGCCGATACGGATCATTTTGTTGCGCTGGTATCCGGCGCCATTAAGCAAGCTGATTCCCTACGCGAGGAGATTAAACCCTTTCTGGATCGATCCATTGAGGAACTTTCTCCAATCGAGCACGCCATACTGCTTCTTGGCGCACATGAGCTGGTTGTCCATCTTGAGATACCTTACCGTGTTGTCATTAATGAAGCGGTTGAACTAACAAAATCATTTGGCGGCATTGATGGACACAAATTCGTTAATGGTGTGTTGGATAAGCTGGCAGCCAGATTGAGAACCGTGGAAGTCGAGGCAGATAAAGAAAGATAAACAGACAACCCATCGGTTGCCTGTCATCTTGTGCCTGCTGGTTCTATTAAGCTGAATAACTTTTTTTGTAAAGCCGTTCGAACAAAGCTTCGACCGATGTGGCCTGATTCAGACTATAAAAATGAAAGCCTGGCGCGCCCCCTTCCAGCAATCGTTCGCATAATCGGGTCACGACATCCAGACCAAACGCCCGGACGGATTCCTGATCTTCGCCAAAACTTTCCAGTTTTAGACGCATCCATCGCGGAATCTCAGCGCCGCAGGTATTCGAAAAACGAGCCAGGCTGGCATAATTAGTAATCGGCATGATCCCGGCAATAATCGGGATATTGACTCCAGCTTGCTGGGCATTTTCGACAAAACGGAAATAGGCGTCAGGATTATAAAAATACTGGGTAATGGCCGCATTGGCTCCTGCTTTAACCTTTCTGACAAAGTTCGTCAGATCGTCCTGAGGTGATTTAGCCTGGGGATGCATTTCCGGATAAGCCGCGACATCAATGTAAAACCAGTCGCCAGTCTCGGCCCGGACGAATTCCACCAGCTCATTAGCATAATGAAACTCACCCAGCACACCATAAGTGCTGGGCAGATCACCCCGTAAAGCAACCAGATGCCGAATCCCCAATGATTTGTATCCCATGATTTTTTCGCGGATGGTTGCGCGAGAGGTGCCAATGCACGTAACATGCGGCGCTGCCTGATAGCCGTCCTGATGAATTTCAACAGCAACGTCATGCGTTCCCTCGCGAGTTGATCCGCCAGCCCCTAACGTGACAGAAAAATATTTCGGCGACAGTTGGTAAAGTCTAACGCGGGTTTCGCGCAACCTTTCCAGTGCCTCCAGTGTTTTCGGAGGAAAAAATTCAATACTGAAATGATGAGATGACATTTAATTCTTCAATAATAAAGTGGATAACGCCCATGAAATAATGCTGTACAACAATGCGCCACCGACTGCAGACCAAAACCCGGCCACATGAAACCCTGAAATCAGATTGGAAACCAGCCAGAACATCAGTCCATTAATGACCAGGATAAACAAACCGAGTGTTATTATCGTCACCGGCAAAGTCAGCAACACCAGAACCGGTTTGATCAGCGCATTGATCAAACCCAGAATCAGGGCTGCCAGCAGGGCGGTGCCAAAACTGTTGATGGTAATGGATGACATCAGATACGGCAGCAAAAAAAGCGCTACCGTATTAATTAGCCAGACTATCGTCCAGCGCATCAACGACTCTCGTTCAGGAAACCATGGTCTACTCATAGCATGATCTGTATTGTTCCGACACATCCGGAAACTATCAAGAGACTGCAATAAACTGGATTAATAACGGTAATGATCTGGTTTGTATGGACCTTCTTTTTTGACGCCAATATAAGCAGCCTGCTCATCCGTCAGATTGGTCAATTCAGCATTCAGTTTTTTCAACTGCAGCAGCGCTACTTTTTCATCCAGATGTTTTGGCAAGGTGTAAACGCCAATCGGATAAGCTGTTGCATTGGTAAAGAGTTCAATCTGCGCGATTGTCTGATTGGCAAATGAAGAACTCATCACATAAGACGGATGACCGGTACCGCAACCCAGATTGACCAAACGACCTTCTGCCAGCAGAATAATCCGATGCCCATCGGGGAAAATCACATGATCCACCTGAGGCTTGATGTTTTCCCATTGGCATTGCTGCTTGAGGCTGGCGACATCAATTTCGTTATCAAAATGGCCAATATTGCAGACAATAGCCTGATCCTTCATCCGCAGCATGTGTTCATAGTTGATCACGTGATAGTTACCGGTCGCCGTCACAAAAATATCGCCATGCTCCGCCGCATAATCCATGGTCACAACGCGATAGCCTTCCATGGCAGCCTGAAGAGCGCATATCGGATCAATTTCGGTAACCCATACCTGAGCCGAAAGTGCACGCAATGCCTGCGCTGAACCTTTACCGACATCGCCATATCCGCAGACAACGGCAACTTTTCCGGCAACCATGACATCCGTTGCACGCTTGATGCCATCCACCAGCGATTCACGGCAGCCATATAGATTGTCAAATTTGGATTTGGTAACGGAATCATTCACATTGATAGCGGGAAAGCTGAGCTTGCCTTCCTTGTGCATCTGATAAAGCCGATTCACGCCTGTTGTCGTTTCTTCGGTTACACCTTTGATGTGACGAAGACGCTTGGAATACCACTCGGAATCATTTGCCAGATAACGCTTGATGGCATTAAAAAGGCAGATTTCCTCTTCTGAACCAGGATGATTCAAAACAGAGATATCCTTCTCCGCCCTGCTGCCAAGATGCAAGAGCAAAGTAGCATCCCCGCCATCATCCAGAATCATGTTGGAATAACCCCCATCCGGCCAATCAAAAATACGGTGCGTAAATTCCCAGTACTCATCCAGCGTTTCCCCCTTATAGGCAAAAACCGGTGTGCCGCCAGATGCAATGGCTGCTGCGGCATGATCTTGCGTGGAATAGATGTTACAGGAAGCCCAGCGCACCTTTGCGCCCAATGCCTCCAGGGTCTGGATCAGCACTGCCGTTTGGATGGTCATATGCAACGAGCCTGTGATACGAGCGCCTTTTAAAGGCTGGCTATCGGCGTACTCTTCTCGAATCGCCATCAGCCCCGGCATCTCGGTCTCTGCAATTTTGATTTCCTTATGACCCCAATCAGCTAAATTGAGGTCCGCGATAAAACAATCGTCTTTGATTTTGGTGACAGCGTGCATCACGCTCTCCTTTCTCGAAAAAATAGAAAAAAGTAACGTGAGCGCCGTTAAAAGATTAACCGAGCCTGGCGAAATAAATCAGCAATACCATCACATTTCCATTAATACGAAAAAGAAAAAACGGTATCCGCGTTATTTCGTCGCAACGCTCCTCGATAGCTGTATATCATATCATCAATTTTGAAATACGGTACCATCAACTTCCCTATAACCTTCATGATATCGATCAATCACCAAAATAGGTTCCGATGCCCAGGTTATTCTGATGCACATATTCAATAGCCGATCGTTTACCGGAATCGGCTGACCGAACAGAAAAGACTTCGATCTGTCCTCCGCAGGCAGTAATACGGAAACTCTTTTCACCGATCTCTGAAATCGTACCTGCCAAACCTTTAACATCCTTAAAAGAAGCAAAAAGATGTTTTCTGGCGCCAAAAAGCTGCACTTTTTCTCCGTCAAGCGTTGTCCAGGCGCCAGGAGATGGATCACTGCCGCGAATCAGGTTATAAATCAGGTTGACATGCATATTCCAGTTAATTTTGGCTTCGGGTTCCCGAAACCAGCCTTCATAACTGGCGTAGCTCTCATCCTGTTTAATTTCAATATGCCGGCCAGCAACAATCAAGTCTGCTGCTTCCAGCATCGCATCCACTCCCAAAGGAAATAACTGATCAAAGTAAATGCTGCCCAACGTGTCATTTGGCAGGATCGGGATTTTTTTTTGCAGGATAATCGGCCCTTCATCCATTCCATCGGTCGGGCGGAAAATGGTCAGGCCGGTTTCTGCTTCACCACAGACAATCGGCCAATTTATTGAACTGGGACCACGATATTGGGGCAACAGGGAAGGGTGATATTGGATGGTGCCAAAACGAGGAATGTTGACAAAACTTTGAGGAGCAAACTGTAGGACATATGCCATGATACCGAGATCCGCGTTCAGGCTTTTCATGGCTTCTTCTGCCGCAAGCTCTGTCAAACGGTGTATCTGGTACACCTTAATACTTCTTTTCTCTGCCGCTATACGCAAGGGATCTGGTGCGGTTCCCGGCTTTTCAGGCGCCATAAAAACGCCAGCCACATCGTCACCCCGATTTAGAAACGCCTCCATAACCGCTTTTCCAAATTGTTGCTGTCCAATAATCGCAACACGCATAACTTGCCCCGAAAAAAACGAATGGGTGGCCAGAAAAGCACCACCCATTCAATTTAGTCAATGAAGCTTTCGCTTATTGTTTTTTACACTCCCCAATACCAATATTATTTGGCTTTTGGCGGAAGGGTAAATGCACCGGACTCTTGGAACTTGTCAAAATCCGCTTTCGAGAAACCGCAAACTTCTGTAACAATCTGCTGGTTATGCTCGCCCAGTCCTGGTGACGGGAGAATCTTGTCAACATTACCAAGCGAGAGCTTGACCGGCATACCAACTGTCCAGTAATCGCCTTCCGGATGGCCTTCCACTTTGGTCCACATGTCACGGAACGCGATATGCGGATCAGCAATAACCTCTTCCGTCGACAACACCGGACCGCATGGAATATCCAGCTCATTGAATCTTGCCGTCACTTCCTGCTTGGTGTAATTCTTGGTGTATTCCGACACATACTTCCAGAACTCATGCTGGTTCTTGTTACGTGCAGCAGCAGGCGCAAAACGCTCATCATCCGGCTGAAGACCGATCTCTTGCAACAGGACTGGAACAACCGGCGCCTGGGCAACCATGTAGACGTAGTCGTTTGGACCAAACGGCTTACATGGAATGGCGTTACCGATATGGCCACCGCCGGAATCGTTCATTGCACGTGGTACGTAGGTCATACCCAGCGTTGGTGGGCCATACTCCGGCAATGCGGCTTTACCACCCAGCAAACGAAGATGGTCACGGAATTTGACGCGGCACAGGTTCATGACGGAATCCTGCATCGCGGCTTCTACGACCTGGCCTTTGCCGCCATTGTGCGTACGATGATACAGTGCGGATACAATACCCAGCGCCAGATGCACACCGGTACCGCTGTCACCGATAAACGCACCGCTGATGGTTGGCGGGCCATTCGGGTCACCGGTTACTGACATAGCGCCACCCATCGCTTGGGCAATCGGCTCATACGCCTTGTAATCCGAATAGGGACCAGCCGCGCCGAAACCTTTAATGGAGGCGATAATCAAGCCCGGATTGAGTTCGTGCAGCTTTTCATCCGGATAACCCAGGCGGGTCAATACGCCAGGACCAAAGTTATCCATAATCACGTCGCACTTCCTGATGAGCTGTTCGAATACTTCCTGACCAGCCTTGCTTTTCATGTTTACAGTAATGGAACGCTTGTTGGCGTTCAACATCTTGAAATAAAAGCTTTCATAACGCTTGCCGTCTATTGTGTGAGCGAGCTGCTGCCGGGTGATGTCACCAGTTGGCGCTTCAAATTTAATGACATCTGCCCCCATCCATGCCAAGAGCTGGGATGAGGTGGGACCTGCCTGTACGTGGGTCATGTCAAGAATACGTACGCCAGATAATGCTTTGCCAGATGGTGGCACATCGTTGTAACCCATAAAGTCCTCCAATAGTTGGTGTGTTGGTTAAAAATACAACTCCCGCTCGCTAAAGGAAACGACATCTTACCCTCAGCAGGGGGTAAACCAGATAAACCCAGTATTTAGCAAGTTTCCTTCTTTTTACAGTACAGCTACAATTACCCGCCTAATACTTAAGCTAATTAATATCATAGTCGTTTTTGCTTCGATATATTCTTGATTTACGTCAATTTTTATATTTCAAACTAATAGGTTCTTGATCTTTGTCAATTTTTTTGAGATGCTTCGTTCTGTTATATCAAAACATTAAATTGAATATTCATGGCATTAATCGCAAATCATCCCGAAAAAAATATTATTCGTGTGCAGCTTTCACAAAATTGCATATTGAAAGAATTAACACAACAGGAATTGTTGGAACTAGAACCCCATCTGGATGTAACAGATCACGTTAAGGGAGATTGCCTGACCCATCAGGGTGACCGTGATCTGGATGTGATCTTCGTTCTTGATGGCATCCTGAAACGAGCGGTCACCAACCAGCATGCCAAGGAAATGATCCTGCGCTTTACCAGTGAACGCTATGTGGAAGCAACTTATGCTTCCTGGCGGCTCAATAAAGCGGCATCATTTAGCATTATCGCCGTCACCAAAACCCGGGTAGCCCGAATCGCCATGCCGGCATGGTCTGCCTACATAGAGGATAAATTCAAACTGAAGCAGCTTTTTGAGCTGGAAGTCATGCGCATCATGAGCAGCATCATGTCTCATACCATTACACTGCACCTTTTGGATGCACCGGGGCGTGTACACCGTTTTCTGCGCAAGCACCCTGATCTGTTTGACCGTATGCCCAAGAAGGAATTGGCATCTTATTTGAATCTATCGCCAGAAACACTGAGCCGCCTGAAAAATCAGGGAAAAATCTGACTTCAATTATTTTCCCTGATTAGGCATACCCTCAGGCATTTCTTTTTTCGACTTTGCCTGATTTAATACGCCGACATCATATTTCTCTATTCATTTTGTTTTCCCTGGCGCATTACGACATCAATTATCGTCACTCATGAAGCATTTCCGGCGGTTGACACTATACCATCGAAACGAACCTTTTGACGCAACCGCCATCGCTGAAGATGATATGACATCAGCATGTCCCATCTACAAGATGAATGTTGAAGCGGCCTTGCAGCGTGTAAAATCCGCATAAAAAAGAAAAGCGGTAGCGTTATCACGCTACCGCTTTGAACATTCAGCTTGTTGTCAGGAATAATTCAGAAAAAAACCCGACTCTAAAGCTTTATTATGCTGCTGCTGTACCTGCTTTCGCTGCTGCTGCTTCAATTTCCGCATTGTTAGCCAAGATGAAGCGACGACGCCACGGCTTCAGTACGAAGAAGGAAAGGAATGAACAGACGAATGCGATAACGGCGGAAAGGATAAACACGCGATCCCAGTTACCGCCAGCCGAGAGGCCTGCTGCAAACGGAACCAGCAATGAGGAAGTCCCTTTTGCCGTATATAGCGTACCTGCGTTACCTGCCGCATTTTTCACACCGAATGTGTCAGCGCACATGGATGGGAACAGGGAGAAGATTTCACCCCAGAAAGCGAAGGTCAGTGCCGCGAAGAGCATGAAACCAAACGGGCTGCGGCCATAAGCCATCAGACCCAGCAGCGCGAACCCTTCACCCATGAACACAAGAAACATGACATTCTCGCGACCAAAACGGTCAGAGAGCCAACCGCAGAACGGGCGGGTTGCGCCGTTACAGATGTTGTCGATAGACATCGCCATCGTCAACAGCGGCAGGGTGACACCCATCAGTGTTACCGGGATACGGGAAATACCATAATCGCGGGAAACCGGACCGAAAGACGCCGTTGCCATGATACCGCCGGAAGCAACACCAACGAAGCAGACATAAATCAGCCAGAAAATGGGCTGTCTCATGATCTGGGTTGGCGTGAACTCTTTCTTACTGGATACAACACGCGGTATGGCTTTGGTGCCTGGCGGCAGCTTGGCGCGCGGCATGAAAATAGAACAGATTGCAATAACAATACCTTGGCCAATGCCGAACCACAGGAAGGCCGCCTCATAGCCGGAGCTGTTAATCATGGCAGCAACCGGAACAACCGTCAGCGCCGCGCCACCACCGAAACCGGCAGCTGTCGCGCCTGCAGCCAGACCGCGCTTGTCCGGGAACCATTTCAGAGCGTTACCCACAGCAGTACCGTAAACAGCACCTGCGCCCATACCGGAAATAACCGCTGCCGCGTAAAGAACACCCAAAGTGGTCGCCATGGAATTCATGACCCAACCAATTGCTGCCAAAATAGCGCCGCCGAAAATAACGGGCCTTGGACCATATTTATCAACCAGCCAACCTTCTACCGGAACCAGCCAGGTTTCGAAGAAGATAAAGATGGTAAATGCCAGCTGAATCGATGTACGTGCCCAATGATGTTTATCTTGCATCGGTGCGACGAACAGCGTCCAGCCATATTGTAAGTTAGCCACAGTGGCCATACACACAATACCTAGAATTAGCTGCACCCACCGATTTGGGTACCTTTCTTGTGTAGCCATAATTCTACTCTCCTTTAAAGTTACTAAACACGGTCACTACGGATACCAATACTCCGCTTACTTTCAGGACTATGCACTCTTGCCAATAAAACTCAGCCGTGAACCAGTGAAATCGACATCCAATCCACGGAACAGCATCCCTATTGTGCGAGAACAATTTCATGCTGAAAATGACCTTGGTCAAGATTAGATTTTTTTATCACATTCTGATTTAGCCAAAACGGATAAGGAATACTATCAAATCTGATCTGATTTCAAACAATTTTTTTGATGTTTTTCTTGTTATTTTTTAATTTTTCTTTCTTTTTTTGCAGCAGCCGGTCCAGGCCGGCTGTCAAAGCAAGCGTGCGGGTGTGCGTGCCGGAGGCAATTTCTTCCATTTCATCAAAAGCCTTTAAAGCAAAAATCAAGGTTCGTCCATTAATGGACACCAGTTCTGCATGGCCTGTTACAAGCACACCAAGAGGCGTTGCCGCATGATGCGTGAGATCCAGATGGATGCCGACCGTTTGCTGGTTTTCTGTCAGGCAATTTGCAATGGCGTCTTGAGCAGCCGCTTCCAGTAAAGCGACCAGCATGGGAGTCGCCAGCACATCCCTGCTCCCGCTTCCCATGTTACGAGCCGTGTGTTGTTCACTGACAATTAGTGTTGCACTTCCTTTAAGACCGGTTTTCAGCCTGCTTTCTTTGTGACTCATCATAAAACGCCTATTGCAAATAGGATTGAAAGTGTAAGACAAAACGAAAAGGAAATAAAAAACGGGGCGTGCTGCCCTATTTTTAATGAAAAATTAGGATATTTACTTTTGTTTCGGAATTTCAGCCACACGCAACAGATTCGTATTGCCAGGCTGACCAAAGGGCATACCAGCCGCTATGGCAATCTGGTCACCCGGCAGTCCAAAACCTTCCGCAAAAGCGGTCCTGCATGCCGCATCAACCATTTCATCCGCATCTGCAACATCATGATCCATCACCGTCGAATGAACGCTCCATACGAGCGCCAGACGGCGCGCTGTTGCGAGATGCGGCGTAATACTGAGAATCGGCGCCATCGGCCTTTCCCGTGCCGCCCGCAGGCTGGTGCTGCCGGAATCCGTGTAGGTGACGGTTGCTACTGCACGGATGACATGAGTTACTGTTCTAAGCGCGGCAAAAATAGCATCTCGCGGAGAGGGCAGCAGCATTTCATGCTGCGCATTAATCATTTTCGGATAGATCGGGTCACGCTCCACTTCATTGATGATGCGATCCATGATGGACACCGCCTGTACCGGATAAGCGCCACTGGCAGATTCCGCCGAAAGCATGACGGCATCCGCACCGTCGTATATGGCGCTAGCGACATCCGATGCCTCAGCACGAGTAGGCGTAGGCGAATAAATCATGGATTCCAACATTTGGGTCGCAATAATACTGGGTTTGCCATAATGCCGGCAGGCACGCAAAATCCGCTTTTGCGCACCCGGCACGCGTTCCGGCGGCAACTCGACGCCTAAATCGCCTCTTGCCACCATGACGGCATCGGATGCGCTGACGATCTCATCCAGATGCTCAAGGGCAGACGGTTTTTCAAGCTTGGTCATCAACCCTGCACGGCCCGCTATCAATTGGCGCGCTTCTTGCAGGTCATCTAAGCGCTGCACAAATGAAAGCGCGACCCAGTCGACACCCAGCGAAAGCGCAAATTCCAGATCCCGGCGATCTTTTTCCGTCAGGATGGGAATAGGTAAAATAACATCAGGAACATTGACGCCTTTTCTATCTGACAAAGGCCCTCCTGTAATAACCTGTGTCGTAATTTTGTCTGCATTGCTGTTAATGACTTTCAGGCGCAATTTGCCGTCATCCAGCGAAATGGAATGCCCTTCAGACATGACATTGAACAGCTCGGGATGCGGCAAAGATACCCGATGCTCATCTCCATCTTTGGGATTCCGGTCAAATGTGAATTCTGCTCCTGCAACCAGCTCAATCTTGCCGGAGGCAAATTTACCAATGCGCAGTTTGGGGCCCTGCAAGTCTGCCAGTATGGCAATCGGGCGACCAACCAGCCTTTCCACCTCGCGAACGATTTTATGCCGCTCGCGATGGTCATCCTGCGTGCCATGACTGAAATTGAAACGGAAAACATCCACTCCGGATTCAAACAATGCCAGAATGGTTTCCCTGTCTGAACTGGCAGGGCCCAATGTTGCTACGATTTTTGCTTTACGTTGGCGTCGCATGATGATTTCCGATCAATATTTTATTTTTAAATAATCAAAATAGCACGAAAATCATTGACATTCGTACGAGAGGGGCCGGTGACAAACAAGTCGTCTAACACGCTGAAAAAACCATATCCGTCATTATTTTCGAGCAAGGCCTTTGCATTCATTCCTTTTTTTACCGCACGTGAAAGAGAATCCGGCATATAAAGCGCACCGGCATTATCCTCGGAACCATCAATGCCATCGGTATCGCAGGCAATGGCATAGACACCGGGCAATTCTTCCATCGCAATGGCAAAACCCAGCAGAAATTCCGTGTTCCGGCCTCCTCTACCATTTCCTCTTACAGTCACTGTTGTTTCCCCGCCTGAAATAATCAGACAGGGTTTGGAAAAAGGCTGTCCGTGTGCCGCCACCTGTTTTGCAATGGCAGCATGCATGAGCGCAATATCCCGTGCTTCACCTTCGATACTATTTGATAGAATGTAAGGTGTAATATTAGCCATATTCGCCATTTTTGCCGCAGCTTCCAACGCATCCTGGGCTTTGGCTATGATGTAACTTTCATTACGCGCAAAACGGGAATCTCCAGGTTTGGGCGTCTCCCATGCTCCGTTTTCAAGATGCTCCCGGATATTTTCCGGCACTTCAATTTGGTACTTTCTGAGAATCGACAAAGCATCCGCGCAAGTTGTCGGGTCCGGCAATGTCGGGCCGCTTGCGATTATGCCTGGATCATCGCCTGGTATATCGGAAATCATCAGGGTGACAACACGGGCCGGAGCACAAGCCAATGCAAGACGCCCTCCCTTAATTTGAGATAAATGTTTTCTGATGCAGTTTATTTCAGAAATAGTCGCGCCGCTCCTTAATAATGCGCGGCTTATGTCCTGTTTCTGCCCAAGCGTCATCCCTTCTGCCGGAAGAGAAAGCAGTGCTGAACCGCCACCGGAAATCAGGCATAGAACCAGGTCTTTTTCCGTCAGCCCCCTGACCATTTCCATGATCCGCACAGCCGCCTGGCGCCCAGCTTCATCCGGTACCGGATGCGCGGCTTCCACAACTTCAATATATTTTGTATCGGCACCATGCCCATAACGGGTTACAACCAGTCCGGAAATTTCTCCTTTCCAGTGATCCTCCACCGTTTTGGCCATGGCAGCCGCGCCCTTTCCGGCGCCAATGACGAATGTTCGTCCCTTTTCAGGCGGCATGGGAAGATACGGCGGCAAACACTTCTCTGCGCTGACGGCCGTAATCGCCGTTGAATACAAATCGATGAGGAATTGCCGTGGATTGTTCAGGGATAACATACTCTGTAAACCCATTAATTGAAAAACCACTATAAAGTCCGTACCGGCTAAGCCGTCTCACGACAGTCATCATACCATCTGATCCGATGGCTTAGGAAAATCTCTCGGGAGAAAGCTTCCCCACTTTCTCCCGCATGAACATGCAAAAAAACGGAATCAGCTCCTGGCAATTTCGTGATTGGACATCATCTCAATTGCGCGGCATAGTGCGGAGTGGTCCATGCCGCTCAACCCATTACCGGCACAAGCGTTCATGAGCTCCTGTGCAGTCGCGGTGTTCGGAAGAGAAATCCCCATTGAACGGGCTCCCTGCAATGCCAGATTCAAGTCTTTTTGATGCAGCTCGATACGAAAGCCCGGATTAAAGGTCCGTTTGATCATACGTTCGCCATGTACTTCGAGAATACGGGAAGAGGCAAATCCTCCCATCAGCGCCTGACGAACTTTAGCCGGGTCCGCACCTGCCTTGGATGCAAACAGCATGGCTTCAGCTACCGCCTGGATATTTAACGCCACAATAATCTGGTTGGCGACTTTAGTCGTTTGGCCATCACCATTCGCACCAACGAGGGTGATATTTTGGCCCATTAATTCAAACAGAGGCTTGACCTTGTTGAAAGCGCCTTCCGAACCGCCAACCATAATGGTTAATGAACCCGCTTTGGCGCCGACCTCGCCACCGGAAACCGGCGCATCCAGGTATTCTGCGCCAAGCGCATTCATTCTTTTCGCAAATTCTTTCGTGGCAATCGGTGAAATTGAACTCATGTCTACAACGATCTTGCCGTCAGAAATACCTTTAGCTACACCATTTTCACCAAACAGCACATCTTCAACATGCGGCGTATCCGGAACCATAATGATGATGATATCCGCCGCCTTTGCAACTTCTGCCGCATTGGCGCAAGCCTTTGCCCCGCCACTGGTCAATTCAGCAGGCGGCATTTTTTTGCTGTTGACAAACAGACTATGCCCCCCTTTTTGCAGGTTGATCGCCATCGGCAACCCCATAATACCCAGGCCGATAAAACCGACTTTTGCCATATTTTTCTCCCGTTATCCTTTTTGTATGTATAAACCCATTTATATCTTGTGTGATGCCATCCAGCCCAGACCTTCCAGGGTTGTGGTTTTCGGGCGATATTCGCAGCCGATCCAGCCGTCATATCCCAGATCATCAATGAACTTGAAGAGAAAACGATAGTTGATTTCACCGGTACCCGGCTCATTGCGGCCCGGATTGTCGGCCAACTGCATATGCTTGATCATGGCAATATTGGTCTTGATCGTGTTGGCCAGCTCACCTTCCATGCGCTGCATATGGTAGATGTCATGTTGCAGAAAGACATTGTCTGAGCCACTGTCCCTGATCAGGTTAATGGCTTTTTGGGTATGGGCCAGGTAAACGCCTGGAATATCAAAATTATTTATCGGTTCAACTAAAAGCCGTAAACCCGCCTTCTTCAGCTCATCCCCTGCAAATTTCAGGTTATCGACAAAAGTCTTGTCAATTTTGTCTTCCGATACGCCTTCTGGAGTCAGCCCGCCCAAACAGTTGAGCTGCTTAACACCCAGCTTTTTGGCGGCGTTAATGGCTCTTCCAACGCCATCCTGAAATTCGCCAATACGATTCGGATTGGCGGCAATACCCCTGTCACCGCCTTCCCAGTTCCCCGCCGGCAGATTGAAAAGAACCATTTCCAGATTATTGGACTTTAGCTTTTCAGCAATCTGGTCCAGATCAAAAGCATAAGGAAATAAAAATTCCACCCCTTTGAAGCCGGCTTTCGCGGCTGCATCAAAACGCTCCATGAATGGAACTTCAGTAAATAACATACTCAAATTAGCGGAAAATTTAGGCATGGTTTTATCTCCTCCTCAATTTATTATTCGTTAATATCCAATGCGCCACCGAATTCATTGATTTTATCGATATCACTCCCCATCGGGATATTGGTGACTCTTTCCAGAATGATTTCAACCACAACCGGGACACTAAACTCTTTCATCAGTACACGGGCTTTTTCAAAGGCTGGACGGATGTCTTGCGGCTGGAATACACGGATGGCCTTGCAACCGAGGCCTTCCACAACTTTAACAAAATCAATGCCGTAGCCATTTACTTCTGGTGCATTAACATTTTCAAACGAAAGTTGGACACAGTAATCCAGATCACCAAAACCCAGCTGACCCTGGCGAATCAGACCGAGATAGGCATTATTCACCACAATATGCATGTACGGTAACTTGAACTGTGCGCCAACCGCTAACTCCTCAATCATAAATTGGAAGTCAAAATCACCGGAAACCGCAACGATGTCGCCAGCAGGATCAGACGCACGCACACCCAGTGCAGCAGAAATAGTCCAGCCTAGCGGGCCAGCCTGGCCGCAGTTAATCCAGTGGCGCGGGTTGTAAACCCGCAGATGCTGTGCAGCTCCAATCTGAGAGAGGCCGATTGATGTTACATAACGCACATCCTTGCCAAAGTAACGGTTCATCTCTTGATAAACGCGTTGCGGCTTGATGGGCACATCGTCATAATCGGTCTTACGCAACATGGTGCGCTTGCGCTTTAAGCATTCGGCAACCCATGCCGAACGATCCTTGAGTTTACCGGCCTTTTTCCACTCTTTAGCCGCTTCGACAAACATTTCCAGTGCGATTTTCGCATCGGAAACGATACCATAGTCAGGGCAAAAGACGCGGCCAATCTGGGTCGGTTCAATATCGACGTGGACAAACTTGCGGCCATTTGTATAGACATCCAGTGTACCGGTATGGCGATTTGCCCAACGGTTACCAATGCCCAAAACAAAATCAGACGCCAGTATGCTCGCATTACCATAACGGCGAGCTGTCTGCAAACCGGCCATACCCGCCATCAAGTCATGGTCATCCGGTATGGAGCCCCACCCCATCAATGTTGGAATAACCGGCACGCCCAGTATCTCGGCAAATTCGGTCAGAAGAGGTGATGCTTCGGCCAAAATCACACCACCTCCCGAAACGATCAGCGGCTTTTCCGCATCGTTGAGCATGCTCAGCGCTTTTTCAATTTGTGCACGGGTAGCCTTCGGTTTGTAAACCTCAAGCGGAGCATAAGTATCCGGATCAAATTCAATTTCCGCCATTTGCACATCCAGCGGCAGGTCAATCAACACGGGGCCTTGACGTCCCGAACGCATCAGGTGAAAAGCCTGTTGGAAAACACGGGGAACCAGCGCCGGTTCACGCACCGTGACGGCCCATTTCGTGACAGGCGTCGCGATTTTTTCAATATCAACTGCCTGAAAATCTTCCTTAAATAAACGGGCACGTGGCGCCTGTCCGGTAATAACCAGAATCGGCGTAGAATCGGCATGTGCCGAATAAAGACCTGTAATCATATCGGTTGCGGCAGGGCCGGATGTACAAACCCCCACACCGATATTGCCTGCAGCGGCACGTGTATACCCCTCGGCCATATGGGAAATTCCCTCGCCATGACGTGCCAGGATATGCTTCATGCTGTTGCGTTTTTTTAGCGCCGCGTAAAATGCATTGATGCCAGCACCAGGAATACCGAAAAGCTGAGTAACCCCTTCCTTTTCCAATATGGAAATAGCCGCTTCAGCTGCAGTCATTTTCGACATAAAACACCTCCCAGTTGAAACATGGACTGATTTTCATTTATCTCAAATGTTATTAACATTATATGAACGATTTTTTTGTTTGATAAGATAATAAAAAATCGCTTGATTCAATACTTTAAGTATAAAATAAGGGCCAATGAATAAACTGAAGCAAATTGAAGCTTTTGTCCGTGTAGCGGAAAAAGGCAGTCTTAGCAGAGCCGCGCTTGAACAGGGCATTACTCCCGTTATGCTTGGGCGCCGTATTGATGCGCTGGAAAGGCGGCTTGGCGTTAAACTCATGCATCGCTCCACCCGCCATTTGACTCTGACTGAGAGCGGCAGCGTCTTTTTAGAGCGCTGTAAAAAGCTGCTGGATGATATTGATCAGGTGGAAAACTCAATCGCTGAAGAACGAAACCGGGCCACCGGCCATTTGATTGTTTCCGCCCCGGCTTCATTTGGGCGGAAACATGTAGCGCCGCATGCGTCAGACTTTCTTAAGGCCAATCCGGATGTACGCATTTCTTTTAACTTGAGTGACCAAGTCGTTGATTTCGTCCGGGAAGGTTATGACATCAGCATTCGCATTGGCGGCATCATTGATCCGAGTCTGGTTGCTGTGCGGCTCTTTCCGAACCATCGTGTTGTATGCGGCACGCCAGCCTATTTTGAAAAATACGGCATACCGCAGACCCTGAAAGATTTAACCAACCACAATTGCCTGACATTTAACATGCAAGGAGGCCAGCAGCGCGGCTGGCATTTTAAACAAAACAATAAAACGGTCATGATACGCGCAACAGGCAATCTGGACTGTAATGATGGCGAGTTGCTTCACCGTTGGTGCCTGGAAGGGCTCGGACTCGCCTGGCGTTCGACCTGGGAAATACAATCACAGCTTGCATCCGGCGAACTCGTTACCGTGCTTGATGAGTATGCATTGTCGGATTATGACATCATGGCAATTTATCCTCAGCAACTTTATCTGCCGCTCAAAACCCGTTTTTTCATTGACCATCTGAGAACACTGTACTCCCAGCCGGGATACTGGATACAGACACGCTGAAAAAATAACGGCAACTATTGGATAGTTGCCGTTGATAAGCTGACACGCATCACCTGTTTTCGGTTTAGCGGGATAGGGCGCTACAGGCTGTCGCCAAAATCCGCCCTGAACTTCGCCATCAATTTTTGCGGCCAATCAGAGGTCGCTTTAAGACGTCCCAGGAAGAAACGAAGCACTTTAGGCTCTTCGACAAAGCGCAATCCTCCTATCAGATTGCGGTTTTCCCACAACCATTTGATCCGATCCTCTACATACTTGACCTGGGAAAGCGTAAAGACCCTGCGCGGAAACGCAAGCCTTAATAATTCCACCTCAGAAGGCACATCATTGCCATCCGCATCACGATCCATAGAAATCGTGCCGCGTTCCATACCCCGTGCACCAGATACAATGTAAAGAGCCGCTCCCAACGCGCCGGCAGGATAATCAAACGAATTCAGATGCGGCAGAAAACCGGCTGCATCCAAATGGCAACCCAATCCACCTGCGGGGGTAATAACAGGAATACCCTGCGCATCCAGGCTATCAACCAGATACCGGATAAATTCAGGAGAATGCTTGATCACATTCCAGTCCAGCGCTTCACGTAAACCAACCGCCATCGCTTCAATTTCGCGTACCGACATGCCGCCATAGGTCAAAAACCCTTCAAAAAGCGGAACCAGATCACGCATTTTCATATAAAGCGCATGATTATTAGTCGCAATGCCACCACCACGCGCGCAACCGATTTTCCGGCTGGAAAAATACAGAATATCCGCCAGATCACACATGGTATGCAGAATTTCCTTGACGCTCTTGTCTTTAAATTCCGGCTCGCGCATCTTAACAAAATAAACGTTCTCGCCCACCAAACTGACGTCCAGAACAATGATCAGGCCATACTCATCCGCGATCTTGCGCACCTCACGCATGTTTTCAATGGAGAACGGCTGCCCGCCGATCAGGTTGGTGCCGGCTTCCAGCCGGATATAAGGGATATTTTCCTTACCGTGTTGCTTGATTACCGCTTTCAGTTTGCCAATGTCAATATTGCCCTTAAATGGCTTATCGGACTTTATTTCCAGCGCATCATCGGTAAAGACTTCCAGTATGGAGCCACCGGCATATTCAATGTGCGCCTTGGTTGTCGTGAAGTGAAAATTCATCGGCACAATGCCGTCTTTCCGGACGAAAACCTGCGAAATAATATGTTCAGCCGCTCTGCCTTGATGCACGGGCAAGAAATGTTTTGTATTGAATACTTCCTCAACGGCTTCGGCTAAGCGATTAAAAGATTCTGAACCGGCATAGGCATCATCCGCGACCATCATGGCTGCCAACTGCTGATCCGACATGGCATTGGTGCCGCTATCCGTCAGCATATCCATAAAAACATCCCGATTTTGCAGCAGGAAAGTGTTAAAGCCGGCATCTTCTATTGCCTTGATGCGTTTTTCGATAGGTAAAAGATTCAGTTTCTGGACAATACGAACCTTGTGCATTTCAACAGGCACATTTTCGCCGCTCATCAATTTAATCGCTTCGTGAAACATGGAAATCCCGGTCAGATGGTTGAATTAAAAGAAATGCCAGCGCCCAGACAATCCGGAAGCAGTTCAAGAAGTTCCAGCAATAGGATTGGTCGGGGTGAGAGGATTCGAACCTCCGGCCTCTACGTCCCGAACGTAGCGCTCTACCAGGCTAAGCTACACCCCGTCTGATTCCAGAATACCGCACTCGTGCTTCAGTGCTTCCGTTCTACCGCAAAGGCGCATTATTGTAACAAACAATCTGTGTGTTGACCATTGGAAAAAAGCATTTTCAGTTGCCGTTTTTTGGTTTTTTTATGTATCTATCAGGCAATCCTTGTCTTGAAAAAAAATTTGCCTGTCATCCCTGATTAAACCGAAACTTTTTTAGCAGATGCTAAAATGAAAACCGTAAAGATATTTACCCGGCATTGTCATCACCTTGCTGCTCTCTCCTGAAACCGATGTATAACCATTTTTACTTTCCTGACCGGCTCAATTACGACTCCCCGCATCGTATCGGCCTTGCATATGAAGAAGTCACGTTCCCAAGTACCGACGGAACCAGGCTCTGGGGCTGGTTTATTCCAGCCAGAAATATCGAACATCCCCGTGACGCCAAAGGAACGGTCATTCACATGCATGGTAATGCGCAGAACCTGACGGCGCACTGGCAATTTGCTGAATGGATACCGGATCGCGGTTTTAATCTGTTTGTTTTCGACTACCGCGGTTTTGGCAACTCTCTGGGGCAACCTGACCCCAAAGGCGTCTTTGAAGATGCTGTTGCCGCCATTAACACCGTCCGTAGCCGTACGGATATTGATACCGGCAAACTGTTCATATTCGGGCAAAGCCTGGGCGGGATGCTGGCCATTGCCAGCGCAGCCGCCAATCCACAGGGAATTCTCGCCGTCCTTGCCGAAGCGCCAGCACACTCTTATTCCGTATGGATGAATGACAAAATGCCCGGCGCAGGTGACGCACTGGATGATACCTACACTGCCGGCGCGTATGTCGCCCGGCTGTCACCCATACCGCTGCTTTTGCTTCATGGCAATCACGACAAAGTTGTCGATTACTCGCACTCCGTCAGGCTGTTTGCCGAAGCGGACGAACCGAAAGCATTGATGACAATTGAAGGGGGAGAACATGTAGACGCCATGACAGACCGGCATGGTCACCTTTACCAGGATAAGCTGATTTCCTTTTTTGAGCAAGCATTGAAAAAAAATTGAAGATTGCTCACTATATTCACGATCCATCCATTGCCGTTTTCAACCTTCGGCAATGATATAATTTTCAGGATATTCCGTCATAGCAAAGCAGGCGGCTTTCGTCGCAGTGCAATTCCGGCTGCTGTTTTCATTCACATTTCTTGATCAATACTATGTACAAACGAATTTTCTATCCCGACAACATCCCCGGTACCACGCCGGAACTGTTTGGTCTCGATTATGAAAGCGTCCGCTTCAACAGCGAGGACGGCACACGCCTGACCGGCTGGTTTCTTCCCGCCGCAACTGTTGCAAGCCCCAAAGACGCCAAAGGCACTGTCATCCATATGCACAGCAATTCCGGCAACATCAGTTCACACTGGCACTTTGCCGGCTGGCTGCCTGACCAGGGCTATAACGTTCTCGTTTTTGACTATCGCGGCTTTGGCAAATCCTTCGGCAAGGCCGAACCCAAAGGCATCCTGGAAGACGCCGTTGCCGCCATCACCTATGTCCGTTCGCGCACTGACATTGACACCAGCAAGATTTTTATCTACGGGCAAAGCCTCGGCGGAACACTTGCCATTGCTGCTGCGGCAATCAACCCGGAAGGCGTGCGCGCGGTTGCTGTTGAAGCGGCTTTTTATTCCTACTCCTCAATTGCCGACGAAAGACGTCCCGGCGAGGGATACGGACTTGAACCTGACGACATTTACAGCGCCAGCCATTATGTATCGAAACTCTCCCCCATTCCGCTTCTGCTCATCCACGGAACAGGCGACAGCATCACTTCTCACGCCCAGTCCGAACAACTTTTTGCCGAGGCAAAAGAGCCAAAGCGACTGGAACTGATTAAATACGGACGGCACCTGGATGCCATGACGGAACGCTATGGCGATCACTTTCAGAAGATGATCATGGCATTTTTTGAATCCGCTTTATCCAAATAAACCGGACAAAACGGATAGGCAAAAACCGGAGCGTGAAAACGTTCCGGTTTTTTTACGCCATTTTCATCCCGCGCAAAAAAAAGAAATGCCCCCTGAACAAATGTTCAAGGGGCATGACCTGCAAGTGTGAAGCTCTCTGGTCAAACCATATCAGCTTTCAGTTGCACTTTTTACTTCTTTTTCTTTCTTTCGATGTTCAGACCAGCGATACGTCCACTTTCGACACCTGCATCCGGATCAAGAACAACGTTGATCAGCGTCGGCTTGCGGGACTTGATGGCGTTTTCCAAGCCGGCGGCCAATTCTGCCGGCGTGGTTGCGTTGACACCAACGCCACCGAAGGCTTCGATCATCTTGTCATAGCGGCTGCCTGGCGCGAACGAGGTCGGTGACGGATCGTCGTAACCACCGGCATTCGCTTCGTTACCCTTGTAGATACCGCCGTTGTTCATGACCAGGATGGTCACGGGCAGGTTGTAACGGACAATGGTTTCGACTTCCATACCGCTGAAACCGAACGCGCTGTCACCTTCAACAGCAACGACTGGCTCACCGGTGACGACAGCTGCACCAACGCAGGCGCCCATACCGATACCCATGATGCCCCAGGTGCCAGAGTCAATACGCTTGCGTGGCTGATACTGATCAACAATCATACGGGTATTATCCAGCGCGTTAGCGCCTTCGTTAACCAGTGTGATATTGGGATATTTGGCCAGAACATCACGAACAGCACCCAGTGAGTTGCGATAGTTCATCATGCCAGGCGCCGTCTCGACTTTCAGCGTCGGAGCCAGTTTTTCCTTGCTGCCATTCACACGCTCGGCGATACCAGCCATCCATGCTGCATCTGCCTTCGGCATGCCTTTCAGCGCAGCACGCAGTGCAGCTACGCAGGAACCGATATCACCGACCAGTGGCGCAGCGATCGGCACGTTGCTGTCAATTTCTTGAGGCAGGATGTCAATCTGGATGAATTTCTTCAGTTGGTTGCCCCAGGTTGCGCCCTGACCATTTCCAAGCAGCCAGTTCAGGCGGGCACCAACGATGAGAACAACGTCAGCCTCCGGCAGAACGTAGGAACGGGCTGGACCGGCGCACTGAGGATGGTCATCAGGCAAGAGGCCTTTTGCCATGGACATCGGCAAAAACGGAATGCCGGTTTCTTCAACAAGCGCCTTGATGTCACTGTCAACCTGGGCATAAGCAGCGCCCTTGCCCAGGAGGATCAGCGGCTTTTTCGCGCCCTTGAGCAGGTCAGCAGCACGCTTGACAGCGTTCGGATCCGGCAGTTGCTTCGGCGTGACATCAACCGGCGTAAACAGCAGTTTGTCAGCTTCGTCAGCCGGCATGGTGCCTACGAGCATTTCATGCGAAAGATCGAGATAGACAGCGCCGGGACGACCGGAAACGGCGGTGCGGACTGCACGGGCGATAGCGATCGGAATGTCCCGGATATTGTTAATACGGTAGGCGGCCTTGACATGCGGACGTGCAGCGTTCAGCTGGTCCATTTCCTCGAAAGCGCCCTGTTGCAAGTCAGTATTGCGGCGGCCAGCGGCACCGCTGAGCAGAATCATCGGCCAGCCATTGGTGGTGGCATTGGCGGCTCCGGCCAAACCGTTCAAAAAGCCCGGTGCAGGCGTGGTCAAGCAGACACCCGGTACACCAGTCAGATAACCCGCTACACCTGCGGCCATAGCGGCATTCGTCTCATGACGGAAACCAAACCATTTCCCACCTTCAGCCTGCCACGAACGGATAAGTGCCGTGACGGGAATACCAGGAATACCATATATGTTTTTGATACCATTGTTCTTGAGGCTCTCAATTAACATGTAAAAGCTATCAACTAAATCTACTTCTTTCTCAGTACTCATAAGGGTTCCCCTTTTTCGATTGTTATTTGATAAAGTGCAGAGTGCCTTGTGAGTATGCAGCATACACTGCAAAAATTTTGTTGACCTAGGTCAAATTGCCAGATTTTCGGCAACCTGAACATTAAAAAACGGGTAAGCCATCGCCGGCAGCAGCGGCAAACAACATTTGTCCGGTCAGTACTTTCGCTCCACGGCAAAATGACACAACTGCATTAAGCAATTCCTGTATGCATTATCCGGGAAGCATTCAATGGCGAGGGATGCCTCTTTCGCTGCTTTAACCGCCTTGTTGCGGGTATATTCAAGCGCACCACTTTGCCTAACCGCGCTGATAATCGCTTCAAAATGTTCGCCGACATCATTTTCCATGTAGTCAACAATTTGCTGTTTCTCGTTGCCTGTGCCGTGATGCATCAGGTAAATCAGCGGCATCGTCATTTTGCCTTCCCGCAAATCATTGCCAATATTTTTACCAAGCATGGCTTCATCGCCGGCATAATCCAAACAATCATCAATTAACTGGAATGCCATGCCAAGGGAACGCCCATATACCGATGCAGCAGTATAAAACCGGTCAGCGGATGAAGCTGTCAACGCCCCGAAAACACAGGCCACCTCGAAAAGCTTAGCCGTCTTCGCATAAATAATCCTGAAATAACCGGCCTTGTCCATATTGGTCTGGCGCATTTTCATCAACTGCATGACTTCTCCTTCGGCAATCGTATTCACTGCCTCCGCGAGAATTTCCATGATGCGCCTGTCACTTACCGATAACATCATCCTAAATGCCCTGGTATACATGAAATCGCCGACCAGAACCGAAGCAGCATTACCAAAACGCGCATTGGCGCTTTCCACACCACGCCGTATGTGGGATTCATCCACCACATCATCATGCAGCAATGACGCTGTATGGACAAATTCAATAATGGCAGCCAGCGTATGATGATGCTGCCCCTGGCAGCCCAGAGCATGCGCCATCAGCAGCACCAGAAGAGGGCGAATGCGTTTGCCGCCGGCATTAATAATGTGCTCTCCCACAAGCGTAATCAATCCGGCATCCGAACGTAATTGCTCTTGAATCAAACCATCCACCAACTCCATATCCGCTGCCAGCGGGTGAGGCAGAGCATCCAGCGGATTAATCATAGAATCAGACAAAACGGAGCGGCTCATGAAAGCATAATAAGAGAAAGAACTGGCTGCGATTATACGATGTCTGCAACGTGCCGCCTAATCCGGGATGCGCCACAACAGATCGAAAGAAAATAAATTCAAAAAAACAAATAATTAGTGCAATAATAAGAAAACTCAAATGCGGTTCATTCTGGCCATTTCAAGAGGAATTGATATGCCATTTAAAACATCCGTTATTATCAGCACCTACAATTCTCCCGACTGGCTGGAGAAAGTCTTGTGGGGCTATGGAAACCAGAATTACAAGGATTTTCAAATCATCATCGCCGATGACGGCTCCAGCTCGGAAACCACTGATATTATTGGCGATTTCCGAAAAAACACGAACATGCCCATTGATCATCTCTGGCACGAAAAAAACAATTGCCAGAAAAGCATCATGCTGAACAAAGCTGTTGTGCATGCTAACGGAGATTATCTTATTTTCGTAGACGGAGATTGCGTGCCACGCAAAGATTTCGTCTCGGTTCACGTCAAAAATGCCCGTTCCAATTATTTCCTCTCCGGCGGACACACTAAATTACCGATGTGTTGCAGCATTCGCGTGGACAAGGAATCTATTTTGTCCGGCAAACTCTTTAATATTGTCTGGCTCCAGCAAAACGGCTATCCGGATACCGCAAAAAAACTGCGGCTGGTATTAAAACGTCCTTTTTCCAATCTGTTTAATCTGATTCCCACTAAAAACAAATGGAACGGCCATAACGCTTCCGGCTGGAAAAAAGACATTATCGGTGTAAACGGTTTTGACGAACGCATCAAACATGGCGGCGAAGACCGTGAACTGGGCGACCGGTTAAAACATGCCGGCGTTAAAGTAAAGCGCATCCGATATACGGCAGTCAGCATCCATCTATCTCATGGAACAAATTATAACGATGGCGCATATAACCCGGACAATATTGCCATCCATAGCGAAACTCTGCGCACAGAAAGCCGCTTCACTTCTTTTGGCATTATTAAAAGCTGACCGTTTACAATTTGCGGGGCAAGGAAGACGCGCTTTTTGAAACCAGTACCTTATCTATGCGATTTTTTTCCATATCCACGACTTCAAAACGCCAGCCGTGCGCATCCACATAGTCGGCTGGCGCGGGGATTTTCCCAAACGCATGCATCAGGAAACCGCCTACCGTATAAAAACGGTTTTCGTCAGAACCGGACAACTCATCATCAAGTCCAAGCACCGAACTTAGTCTTTCAATACTGACATCGCCATCCACCAGCCACGAACCATTTTCCCGCCGGATGATATCTTTCTCTGCACCGGTTTCCAGCAATGACCAGTTGCCAACCATGGCAGCCATGACATCCGATGAAGTAACAATTCCCTGTACGACACCGTATTCATCCACAATCAGGGCAAACTGGGTATTGGCATCACGAAAATTTTCCATCAGCCGGATGGTGTTGACCATCTCCGGCACATACAGCGGCACCTGCACAATCGCTTCAATATCTGCTGCTTTTAGCGCCTGTCCGCTGACCGTTTTTTTCAGTAAATCCTTGGCTTGCAAAATCCCGACAATATTTTCGATACCATCCCGACAAACAACCAAACGGGAATAGTCAAACCCCTCGATTTTTTTCTGGATTGTTTCCGGATCATCATTCAAATCAATCAAGGCCATCTCGTGCCGGGGTGTCATAATTTCAACGACCGGCAACAGATCAAGACGCAGTACATTGGAAACAATTTCCCGTTCACTTTCATGAAATACGCCCGCTTCTTCGCCTTGCTCCATAAGAAGCCGAATTTCGTTCTCACTGACTGGCGGCTCATCTTTTAACTGCACACTGAAAAGACGCAGTAGAAATTCACTCGATTGTGAGAATAAGGAAACCAAAGGAGAAAATAGTTCGGAAAGCGCATTCATGGGACGGGCCATAATAGAAGCAATCGTCTCTGGCGCCAGTAATGCCAGGCGCTTGGGAACCAGTTCGCCAATCACAACCGAAAAATAGGTCAAAATCACCACTGTTACTGCCATCGATATGCCTCTGGCATAAGGTGAGATGACCGGAACATTTAATAGCCAGGCTGCAAGTGGATCAGACAGCGCTTTCTCACCAATTGCGCCACTGAGAATGCCGATAGAAGTCATGCCGGCCTGAGTGGTGGATAAAAAACGGGAAGCATTCTGATGTAAATTCAGTGCGGCTTGCGCGCCCATACGACCTGCCTGAATCCGTTCCAATAATCGTACTTTCCGCGATGAAACCAGCGCAATTTCCGCCATGGCAAAAAGGCCATTTAACAAAATGAGGCAAAAAATCAATAACAGATCAATAATAAAACTTTCCATTTACCTGGGATATTCCGCATCAACGAGAAGTTATTTCATGTTACCTGAATTGCTGCTAACACCTCCCCAAATATATGAATCAGCTTGATAAAAACCAAAACAAAAAGAAATGTTGTGACATTGGAAGCATGGTTTCGCCTTATGTCATCAACAATAAAATGCCATCTGGGTTTTCCTCACACATGGAAATGCCACTGCTTGATCTTCCTTAAATCGGACAGAATCGAACAAAGGCATTATTTATATCTCGAAAAACCGAAAAACTGTCATCCTCAAAGGAGAATCGTATGTTTATCAGTCAAATTAAAATAAAAGCAGCCAAACCGGCTGTTTCGGCAATCATTCTGTTCTGCCTGACATGCTTTTCTTTTGGGCCCGCAATCGCTTCCGGTAATCTGGAAGAAGCCCGGGCACAATTTGAAAAAGACAAGACATTTTGCCGTGAAGACCCTTCTGTCACTAATAGACAGGCTTGCTTAAGAGAAGCTGGAGCCGTCTTTGAAAAGAAAAGAAGTGGTATGCAAAATAGAAAACCCTCGTCCAGCAACAGCAATTTTTCAGAAAATGCGATTAGACGTTGTGACGTACATACAGGCGTTGCACGTGATCTTTGCCTGGAACGCATCAAAAATGGCCCTGTGGAAGGTTCCGTAAAAAAAGGGGGGGTTCTGTATGAAGCCACTCGCACGGAAACGCTTCCCGCCAATCCTTAAATCATTCCACGCTTCACAAAACAGTCGGCCTGATTTATTCAGCCCGACTGTTTTTATCCCAGCTGATCCAATACCCGTTTTCGGAATTTGACGCCAAGCTTTTTGGCAATGGCTTCGCAAGCGGCCATATCCACACCGGACAAACCTTCAAGCGCAGTCACGGTCACATCCGCTCCCGCATTGCGAGCACTTTTGATAAAGTCCAGCATAGAAGCATAGGTTCCCGGCAGCCTGGGATTGCAATGCCGGTTGTAGATTTCTTCATTTTGCGCATTGAGAGAAACGGATATGGATTGAATATAACGGGCCAGCTCAGGCGCCACATCACGTCCATGCACAATATTGGCAACCCCGCTTGTATTTAAGCGGAGATTCGCACCCTTTTCCCGTAATTTCCGGGCCACTTCGAGCAACACATCAAGCCGCATAGTCGGCTCACCCATACCGCAAAAGACGATTTCATCATAGTCAGCCGGATTACCCGCCGCTTCAATCAGCTCATCGACCGTCGGTTCATGGCGAAGGCGCATATTATATTCACGTATGTCCCACTCCCCGTTAAACTTCGGACAAAACCGGCACCGCAAGCTGCACCGGTTTGTCACATTCAGATAACGGCTGTTGCGAATGGTATAACCGACCACTTCTTCCGGTTTTGGCACGGCATCCGTCATCAAAATCCCCTTTCTATCTGCCATTTATCCTGGAATGGGACAACCATCAGACGAAATCATTTCATGAACAGGCTAACCAGTACCATAGCCAGTCCGGTATTGATGGCAATATTCAGCTTGCGCGCCACCTTGCCATACGCCCTCAGGATATTGGACAGCATCCACCCGCCCCATAACAGAATTTCGCCTCCGCCGCGAAACAATTCCATATCGGTTTGCGCTACCTGGACACGGTAAATTCCCTGGGTCAGAAAAGCGAGACAAATCAGCGCCAGCACAAGACGAACCGGCTTTTTGTTTACAAATTCCCAGAACGTCTCCATCTTTCGATTCATTTTCCCCCTCCTTTATAGCCGGATTAAAAGGTTCTTACCCCGGCTTCCGACTCAATCAGAAATAAACCCCACTCATATATAAGGGCAAGACAGGAATTATTCAACTGTAACCGACTTGGCCAAGTTACGGGGCTTGTCCACATCGGTTCCACGAACCAGCGCAGCATGGTATGCCAGCAACTGGAGCGCCACCACATGCAGCAGAGGCGACAACACGCCATAATTTTCCGGCAAACGGATCACATGAATCCCCGGCTCGGAAATGATATGCGTATCCGAATCGGCAAAAACAAATAATTGTCCGCCACGCGCCCGCACTTCCTGCATGTTGGATTTCAATTTTTCCAGCAAATCATCTCTGGGAGCCACGGTAACTACCGGCATCTGATTGGTCACCAAAGCGAGCGGGCCATGTTTTAATTCTCCCGCCGGATAAGCCTCGGCATGGATGTAGGAGATTTCCTTGAGTTTCAATGCCCCCTCCAGGGCAATCGGATAATGTATGCCCCGTCCCAAAAACAGCGCATTTTCATAGCGTGAAAACGTTTCAGCCCAGGATATGATCTGAGGTTCTAACGCGAGTACGGCAGAAATGGCGGCCGGCAAATGGCGCAGATCACGGAAGTAATTTGCTTCCTGTTCCGGACTTAGCCTGCCTTTTTGCTTGGCAAATACCATTGTCAGCAAAAAGAGCGCGGCAAGCTGGGTGGTAAACGCCTTGGTTGAGGCAACACCAATCTCCATGCCCGCCCGTGTAATGTAGGCCAGCGCGCATTCCCGCACCATCGCACTGGTTGCCACATTGCAGATGGTCAGCGTATGTGTCATGCCCTGTTCCTGCGCATGACGCAACGCAGCCAGCGTATCCGCCGTTTCACCGCTCTGTGTAATGGTGACAACAAGGGTCCGGGGATTCGGCACGCTGCTGCGATAACGATACTCGCTGGCAATCTCCACACTGACCGGAATACCGGCCTTGGCTTCCAGCCAATACTTGGCTGTCATGCCGGCATAATAACTGGTGCCGCACGCCAGGATCAGAATGCGATCCACCTGTTCAAAAACAGCCTGGGCATCAGCCCCAAAAAGCCGGGGGGAAAATGTCTCGATGCCTTGCAGCGTATCCGCCAACGCCTGCGGCTGCTCGAATATTTCTTTTTGCATGTAATGCTGGTACGGCCCCAGTTCCGCCGCCGTCGTGTACGCTTGAACAACGCGAATTTCCCGCTGGACCGGCTTGCCATGCATATCATAGACACGGTATTGATCCACGTACAGATCAACAATATCGCCCTCTTCGAGATAAATGATGCGGTCCGTCGTCCCGGCCAGCGCCAGCGCATCCGATGCCAGGAAATTTTCACCTTCGCTCACGCCAATAACCAGTGGAGAACCTTTTCTGGCGCCCACCATGCGCAACGGTTCATCACGGCAGATCACCGCGATGGCAAAAGCGCCTGTCAAACGGCTGACAGCCTTTTGCACCGCCTCCAGCAAATTGTCCTGATACAGCGAATCAATGAGATGCGCCATGACTTCCGTATCGGTCTGGCTGGCAAATTCATATCCCTGAGCGATCAGTTCATCGCGCAATTCGGCATAGTTTTCGATGATGCCGTTATGAACCAGGGCAATACGTTCCCTCGAAAAATGCGGATGGGCATTTGCCGTCGTCGGCGCGCCATGCGTTGCCCAGCGCGTATGCGCAATCCCCATAAAACCGGTCAAACCGAAAGTATTAACCTGGTTTTCAAGATCAGCCACCCGCGCCGTGCTGCGGGTACGGCGCAAACTGCCATCGGCATAAAGCGCAATGCCGCATGAATCATATCCCCTGTATTCCAGCCGCTTTAAACCCTCGATCATGACGGGGGTAATATCCCGCGCCGCCAACGCTCCTACAATGCCGCACATCCTGATTGATTCCTTATCTCATGCCGTCAGACATGGTTATGTTTACGGTATCCTTGCCTCATGGCGCAGGAAAAAACATCATTTTACCCACAAAACAATCATTCTGCGGACAATGTCCCAAAAAACGGATCGGCGTCCGGCAATCAAAGCATCATCTCAAAATGGCATGAAAAAAGCGCGCATGATTAACATGCGCGCTTTTGATACACCTCCAGCATGAGAGCATGTCATGCCGACCATGCTCTCAAACCATCAGCAGACTCTTAGAACTTGTGAGTCATACCGACCTGGAATCCCGTCATGCTTTCGCGACCCGGGATGCCGGTAAGGGCAGCTCCAACACCTTTATCATCAAATTTGGTGTAGGCAACCTGCGCATAGGCGGAAGTCCGCTTGGAGAGGTTGTAGGTATAACCGAGCGCGTATTTATAGAGACTGCTCCTCTGGACACTATCTGGCCTCACTCTGGCGTACTGGGCAGAGGCGTCAAGCTGGCCAGGACCGATATCCCATTCCAAACCGAGCAACCAAGTGTTCTGCCTGCCGTCATGTGCGCCAAAAATGTTATTGGTGGCGGTATTCGCAGTACCGAGTTTAAAGCCTTTGTCCCTGGTTCTTTCATACAACAGTGAAACCCGTGCCGGGCCAAATTTGTATGCCGCGCCGAGGTTCCAGACGCTGGAGTTGTCGGAATCAGCAACACGGCTCCAGTTACCGGTCAGCATCACCGGGCCGTTGTCATAGGAAAGGTTGACAGCATAACCGTCATTATCCCAGTTTACGCCATAGGCTGCACCGCCACGTTTCGTGTTTTGACCCAGCGAATAACTCAGGCCGAAGGAGAAGCCGCTCCATTTCGGGCTGTCATAGCGTGCGGTATTGTTGATACGGGCTGAGCGCTGGCTGCTCAGGAGCATGGAGCCCACGCCATATTGGTAGAACGGGTCAAACTTACGGATGGTTTCCGTGGTCAGCTCGTTCACGCGGCCAAAGCGGACACGGCCCCATTCGCCGGCCAGACCGACGTTGGCAGCACCATCCCAATCAACACCGGAATTGGCACCGCCCCAGGAAGCTTTGTAACCGGCTGTATTGGTGTTGCCTGCGCTACCATCAAACAGGTCAAAACGCTTTTCCAGCTCAAAGGTGGCTTTCAGGCCACCACCGAGGTCTTCCGAACCACGGAAGCCGATACGGTTATTGATGTTTTCACCCATTCTGATATCACGGCCGGTTTCCTTGATGTAACCGGTATCAACAACACCGTAAATGGTGACATTGGATTGGGCATGTGCCACACCGGCAGCAGCGCCGAGTACAGCTAATGCGATTAAAGTCTTTTTCATTTTTTCTTCCCTTTAAAGAGATGTGTTGAAAATCCGTAGTAAAAATATCCTGCTAAAACTTCCGGACAAGCCAAAGCTTAATCATATTGTGACCAACTTTCCAACAAATTGATCATTAAGACTGCAAAATCAGGCAAAAAATGACAAAAACGATACAAAACTGTTGTATTTTTGTAACACTTTGCCAGTTAAATTTACTCTTTTTTATCGAATCAATAAAAACGATTATGATTTCTGGCTGCCGACCAAATGCCTGACAAATTCAAACCGGCAAGCTTAAGAAAATATTAAAGCTATTTCTTAAGTTTTTATCGATTTGTATCTAAATAAAAAGCATTTTTTAATATCACGTTGCATAAATGAGACATTTGAACTGCCATTCTATCCAACAGCATTGAAATCTTTTTATTGATTGGATGAAAAAGACAGCATCCGCTCCACATAACGACCAATCAGGTCAACCTCCAAATTGACGCTTGTCCCCACTGACAAATTTTTTAAGGTCGTGACTGCAAGCGTATGCGGGATCAGATTCATTGAAAACCGGCAAATCGCAGCCGTATCTTCGACCCGATTGATCGTCAGTGAAACGCCATTCACCGCGATGGAGCCTTTGTAGGCAATGAATTTTGCCATTTCCTTGGGTGCGTCAATAACGAGCTCCCACGATTCGCCAGCCGGCTCAAACCGGCTGACCGTGCCGATGCCATCAACATGCCCGGCAACAAGATGCCCTCCAAGATAGTCGCCTACCCGCAGGGCCTTTTCAAGATTGACTTCGTGCATCCCATCCAGTCCGGATGTCCGATTTAAGCTTTCACGGGAAACATCAACCATAAAACCGTTCCGCGTTTTTTCAACGACCGTCATGCAGGCGCCATTGAGCGCAATGGAATCGCCTTCGGCAACATCATCCATCGGCAACCCGCCTGCATCAATATGAAGACGGACGCCGGCGTCATTTCCCTCGCCCTGGGGCATCACTAATGTAATCCGGCCTGTTGCCGTTACGATTCCAGTAAACATATTGTCTCCTTTGGCTTGTTTTATTCGAACCTTGCAATCATGCGCAAATCGGAGCCGATTTGCACGATGTCGCGAAATTGCATCCGGCGCTGGTCTTCAAGCGAGGCCGGCGCCGCCATGCTGAACATGCCGTGCCCCTCGCCAATGAGCGACGGCGCCATATAAACCAGCAATTCATCAACACATTTTGCCTCGATCAGCGCACCATTTAATATAGCGCCCGCCTCAACATGCACTTCATTGATTTCCCGCCGGGCCAGTTCAGCCATCATTGCCCGCAAGTCCACTTTCCCGTTTTTTCCCGGTATGGCGATGATGTCCGCACCGGTTGCCCGCAATCCTTCCATTTTTTTCGGGTCTGGCTGCGCACAACAGATCCAAGCACCGTCCCCCACCAGAACCCTGGCATCAGGCGCCATACGCAGGCGGCTGTCAACAATGATGCGCCGTGGCTGTGACGCAACAGTGATGGCCCTGACCGTGAGTTGCGGATTATCGCTTTGGACAGTGCCGATGCCGGTCAGGATGGCATCGGCGCGGGCGCGCCAAAGATGGCTGTCATCACGCGCAGCCGAGGAGGTGATCCATTGGCTTTGTCCATTTGCAAGCGCCGTTTTACCATCCAGACTGGCCGCTATTTTTATTCTGACCCAGGGCCGTCCGCGTTCCATCCTTGAGAGAAAGCCCAAATTCATTTCACGCGCTTCGTTTTCCAGCACGCCGGATACCACGTCGATTCCAGCGGCCCTTAATCGGGCGAATCCTTTTCCTGACACGCGCGGGTTCGGGTCTGTCATGGCGGCAATGACACGTGATACGCCCGATCTGACCAGCGCGTCAGCACAAGGCGCTGTCCGCCCCTGATGCGAACAGGGTTCGAGGGTAACGTAAACAGTTGCGCCTTTTACATCATGACCTTTTTTCACAGCATCTTCAAGCGCCTCTATTTCAGCATGATTGCCGCCCGGCGGACGTGTACTGCCCTGTCCGATAATCCTGCCATCCTGCACAATGACACAGCCAACCTGTGGATTGGGCGCGACATAAGATGGCGGTTCTTTGGCCGCTTTTATTGCACAGCGCATCAATTCGTCATGAATCATGGTTTCTTTCAGGCTTTGCCAAGCCTGTATTTTAAGGGTTATTGTCCGGACAAGCGCGTCATAAGTCACGCCCGCCCCTATCCAGCCTGACTAGGGTTATGACTATATAAAAAAACCGCCTGCTTGACGAGACAGGCGGTCAAATGAAACGATCTGGATCAACCGTAAACAGGGAAAGCGGTTGTCAGTTTTTTGACTTCCGCGCGGACACGCTCCAGTACCGCCGCATCTTCATAATGGTCAATAACATCCGCCAGCAGATTGGCGACCATCCGGGATTCAGCTTCCTTGAACCCGCGCGTTGTCATAGCCGGGCTGCCCAGACGGATGCCTGACGTGACAAAGGGCGTTTGCGGATCATTGGGGATGGCGTTTTTGTTACAGGTGATGTGCCCGCTGTTTAAGACCGTTTCCGCAATACGCCCGGTGACGTTTTTGCTGATCAGATCAACCAGCATGACGTGGGATTCAGTCCGGCCGGAGACAATCCTGAATCCGCGCTCTATGAGCGTTTTGGCCATGACGTCCGCATTTTTGAGTACTTGCTCCTGATAGGTTTTAAATTCCGGTTGCAGCGCCTCATGAAAAGCAACGGCTTTGCCCGCAATGACATGCATCAGCGGCCCCCCTTGGAGACCTGGAAAAACGGCTGAATTAATCGGACGCTCAAATTCCGGTTTCATCAAAATAAAGCCGCCGCGCGGACCTCGCAACGATTTGTGCGTAGTTGATGTGACAAAATCCGCATGCGGCACCGGATTGGGATAAACACCGGCAGCAATCAGCCCCGCATAATGGGCCATGTCAACCATGAAGTAAGCGCCCACCTCTTTGGCAACCCTGGCAAACCGCTCAAAATCGATCCGGAGCGAATAAGCAGAAGCGCCCGCAATAATCAATTTGGGCTTTTTCTCGTGAGCCAGCCGCTCCATCGCATCATAATCGATTTCTTCTTTTTCATTCAAACCGTATGACACCACGTTAAACCACTTGCCCGACATATTGAGTGCCATGCCGTGAGTAAGGTGACCGCCTTCCGCCAGTGACATTCCCATAATCGTGTCTCCCGGTTGCAGCATTGCAAAGAAAACGGCCTGATTGGCCTGTGAACCGGAATTGGGCTGTACATTTGCGGCTTCCGCACCAAAGAGTTTTTTGACACGATCAATTGCAAGCTGCTCGACTATATCAACAAATTCGCATCCCCCATAATAACGGCGGCCGGGATAGCCTTCTGCATATTTATTGGTCAACTGAGACCCTTGCGCCTGCATGACAGCCGGTGAACAATAATTCTCGGAGGCAATCAGCTCAATATGTTCTTCCTGGCGAATATTTTCACGCTGAATAGCACTCCATAGCTCCGGATCAACCCTGGCAATGGTCTGGTCTTTTGAGAACATGCGATACTCCAATAAAAATGCAATTTGTTGAGATTGTTCCGAAAACAGCAGGCGCCCTAAACGGTTCCCATTTTCCGGAAAAAGCGCCTTCTTCCGCTGTTTTAAAAAACAATCAAATAAAACAGAGTATTTTACAACACTGTTTTTCGTGCCAGCAAGAAAATCCAGATATGCTTATTCGTTTCAAACTGCACTAAAACAATATTGCCATGAATGGTAAAAAAACCGATGTATTCGAGTGACGCGTTTTATAATTGATAAAAATACCGCCTGATAAAAACGGACATTGCTTTCATTTCCCGCCTCCTATTATAAAAAGGAACATCATGCCAACCATCCATGTTCAGTTGCTTGAAGGTCGAACCCTTGAACAAAAGCGCAAATTTGTCACAGCCTTAACGGAAGCCACCGCTAAAACACTTGGTTGTGATCCCGGATCGGTGGATGTCATTCTTCAAGAAGTCCGGAAAGAAAACTGGGCTACGGGCGGCAAGCTCTGGAGTGACTGATCCTGGCTGTGTGCCGAAATACCGGTATTGGTTTAGATGCCGATTTTACTTTTCCCGGTTTCTTTCGGCCCCCTACCGATCAAAAGCAGAATCAATGGCCTATTCCATCAGCCTAGCGCTTGCTGACAATGAATATAGCATGTAAAGTATTGCCGTACGGAATCCATCAAAACGCAAGGTCTTAAGCCAAAAGCCAGATCATGTTTTTATTATTAACGGAGTGTAGCAAATGACTGACGAACTGGAAGCCCTGTTTGACAAGATATCGGATGAACAAAGGGCACAAGCCGATGCTAATCAATCCGTGCAGGCAGCGACATCAGAAGCCGGGTCTTCTGAAGACGAGCTGGAAGCCCTTTTTGATGAAATAAGCGCTGAAACCCAGGCCAACATGACTGCATCCATGCCGGTTAGCGAAACCGTTACGGTCATGGAAATTGCCCAGGAAGCCGAATCCACTGAAGACGAACTGGAAGCGCTCTTTGACAGGCTGAGTACCGAATCTGCCAATCAAGCCACCCCATCCCCAACAGAAGCGGCGACTGAAACCGTGGCAGACTCTCACTCCACAGAAACATTTGAATCCAGCGAGATCCATGCCCCTGCGACCCCTGACCCGGCAAATGTAGCTGATAAGCCGCTTTACGACCGTATCGGCGGTATTCTGCGACAGCTTCATGACTCCATGCGCGAACTGGGGTACGATCGTGCATTGCAAGACGTGGCAACTGAAGTGACTGACGCCAAGGGACGCCTCGAATATGTTGCGGCATTAACCGAGCAAGCGGCCACACGTGTTCTGAACTCCATTGATATTGCCATACCGCATCAGGAAGACCTGCTAAAGAACGCCAGGAACCTTGAGGAACGCTGGACAGCCCTCTTTGAAGGCAACATGGATATTGAAGCATTTAAGCAACTGGCACAAGATTCCCGTCATTTTGCCGTTAATACAGCAAGTAGGGCAGATGAGGAAAAAGCCCGCCTTATGGAAATCATGATGGCTCAGGACTTTCAAGACATTACCGGGCAAGTGATCAAAAAAGTCGTCGTCATTACAAAAAAGCTGGAGCAGGAACTGGCTCAGTTGTTACGTGATAATGCGCCGTCTCAAAGCAAGGAAAAAGTGGTTGATCTCATGGCCGGGCCGGATATTCCTGCCAAAGCCATGGCACAAGATGATGTTGACAGTCTGTTGGCCAACCTGGGCTTTTAGATTATTGCTGTTAATTTAAACGGCTGATATTGCACATCTTCGAATTGGATTTCTGATGGATGACATGCTGAAAGAGTTTGTTGTTGAGGCACTGGAACTTGCCTCACAAGTTGAAGAAAATCTCCTGATACTGGAAAGACACCCCAATGATCAGGATACGATTAATGCGGTATTCCGTTCCTTTCACACCATCAAAGGCGGCGCAGGCTTTATGGGACTCGCCGCAATGGTCGAGGCGTGCCACCTTACCGAAAATCTTTTTGACGGCATGCGAACAGGCAAAATTCCCGTCACGCCGGATGCCATTGAAGCCGCGCTGCAAGCCAGCAGTTTTGTCGGATTTCAGTTAAATGAGCTGCATAATGGCACTGCTGCGGGCGATCTGTCGCCCTTCCCGCCTGATATCGAGGCCATGCTTCAGCGGGCACTTGCAGGAGACACCGCTCCGGTACCGGCTGCTTCTTTAGCATCCGCCCAGTCACCGGCAGAATCAGTACCGGTAACCACATCCACAAGCGAATCCCAGGCCAATGTCTCGACGACAGACGGACTAAACTGGCATGTCTTGTACAATGCTGTTGTGCCGGAGCACAAACGGGTTGAAATACCGGCTTCTTCTGCTACAGCGGCCAATCCTCCGGATGGAACGACGCCAGGAGCGACACCGGCGACTGGGAAAAATTCAACATGGGATGGCGTCGATAGGCGGCGCGCGCCTGCTTCGGCGCCTAAAAACGACAGTATCCGTATTGATGCCGCCAAACTGGATGTATTGCTTGAAGTTGCAGGCGAAGCCGCCCAGGCCGCTAATCAGGCTAGTGTCCTTCTGGATAAGCTCCGCCTTTTTCCGTTTGAAGATGAGGCAGCAGAACTTATCGACAATCTGATCGAAACGCAGGCACGCGCTTCCCGCTATTCATCTGAATTGCAACGTGCAACCCTTTCCACCCGCATGCAACCGGTCGGCAGCCTATTCCAGCGCTTTCCCCGGCTCGTCCGGGAACTGGCCCGTGAGCTAGGGAAAAATATCGATCTGGTGATTGAAGGCGCTGAAACGGAAGTGGATCGGCTGGTTGTTGACAGCCTGTATGACCCGCTTGTCCATATGCTGCGAAATTCGCTCGATCACGGCGTTGAAGACGCAGAAGGCCGAAAAGCTGCCGGGAAACCGGAAAAAGCGCAAATCCTGCTTAAGGCATGGCAGGAAGCAAACAGTGTCATGATTGTTGTTTCCGATGACGGGCGCGGAATGAATCCTGAAAAACTGCGGGAAAAAGCCATTTCGAAAGGTTTGATCAGCCCTAATGACGCCCAATCCGACGATGAAGCGTATCAGTTGGTTTTCTTGCCCGGATTTTCAACGATGGAAGTTGCATCCAGCGTATCGGGCCGTGGTGTCGGCATGGATGTTGTCAGGACAGCGGTAGAACAGCATCGCGGCACCATCTGGATTGATTCAAAACTGGGAAAAGGCACAACCTTTTCCATCAGACTGCCAATTGAGTTGTCCATTATTCCCATGCTGCTCGTCAGTACGTCCGGCGCTAAACTGGGTATCCCCATGTCACTCATCGAACGTATCGTGGAATTGCCGGAAACGCTTGAACAGGTTTCCGGACAGCCCGTTTTCCGTGACCACGGACGCCCGCTTCCGGTACTGTCCATGGCCAATGTGCTTGGATATGATCCCTGCACTGAATCGGCAGGCATCATTATCGCCGCTCCCAGCCCTTATATCCTTTCTGTTGAGGCGCTTGACGGAACGGCTGACCAAGTCATCAAACCGCTTGCAGGCATTGATGTCACCGGTATTTCCGGCACAACCCGTTCTGCAGAAGGTGATTTGGTTTTGGTTATTTGTCTTTCCTTCCTGCTTGACGGAATACGCAAAACCAGGAGTTCTTCGGCATCTTCCATGCCATCATAAGACACCGAATCATCCTGTGGTTTGCAATTGATCGAATCCACCCGTTCATTGGACTGCGCCGTTCATACGCATCACCAAGCAAACAGATCCGTAACTCATTGATTCAAAATCACTTTTTGCGTCCTGAATATTGCATTTTGTAACAATTACGGGACGAGGAAAATTCCTTTTTGATCTAAACTGGTGTCAAGCAGACTAACAAGGAATAGCCTTCCCTAACACGAGTCATTTCATGGCCTGATGCAGGAAAGATGTTCCAGTAATAGAAAACTAGTCTTATTTTTCGAGTCCGTATGACGCAGGAACATCATGAAGAAAATGGGTATTTTTACAATAACCGTCATTTTGCTGTGTCTGATGAGCCGGGAGATTTTTGCCCAACCCCGCTATCATCATGGCCGACATTGGCATGGCGGAACCATCACTTCCTTTGGCTTTATGTTTGATATGACGCCAAGACCCTATCCGCCTTATGCCTATCCAGTAGTGATCCCTGTTGAACCGGCAACGACCTATTATATCCAGCGCCGGGCAGATGAAATTCCGTCCCCCCAATATTGGTATTACTGCACGCAGCCTCAGGGGTATTACCCTTATGTGAAGGAATGCCGAGGAAATTGGCAGAAAGTGATTCCATTTTCGCCAGATGCCCAATAAAACAAACAGGAATACGAAATGATGATGAATTTGAAAAGAAAAACCCTGTTGATAGCGACACCATTCGTTCTGGCAATCACCGCCTGCACGACCATACCTGAAGGTCCCAGTATGATGGTTTTGCCTGGCACGGGTAAATCGTTTGATTTGTTTCAGGCTGACGATATAGCTTGCCGGCAATTTGCACAGGGACAACTCGGCAAAGATCCAAACCAGATGGCATTTGAAAGCGGTGCAAAAAGCGCCGCGCTGGGGACAGGACTTGGCGCTATCGCCGGCGCTGTCATAAATGGGGGGCATGGCGCGCTCATTGGCGCCGGAACCGGCATGGCCATCGGCGGAATGGCTGGCGCCGGCTCAAGCACAGGAACAGGCTATGCAGCACAAAAACGATACGACAATGCCTATATGCAGTGCATGTTTGCAAAAGGCCACCGTATACCTGCCAATGGAAACTTTACCGAGACAGGGCCTGCCGCGCGTTCCGGGCAAACTGATGAGCAACAATCCTATCCGCCCCCCGACACAAAAACGCCGCCGCCAGGCAAATACATCATATCTGATTAAATAATTGAAGGCCGCCCCGCGAATATGCCGCCATTGCGGGACTTTGTCTTATTCAATCCGCGCCGATACGGTTATTTCTGCATTAAACAGACGAGAAACAGGACAGTTTTCCTTGGCTTGCTGCACAGCAGCCAGAAATGCCGACTCATCCGCATGAGGAATCCTGGCAACGACATCCAGATGAATTCGTGTTATGGAAAAACCCTTTTCGCTCTTATCCAAGGTCACTGTCGCTTTTGTCTGAAGCTTTTCAGCAACCATCTTTGCATGTTCCAGCTTGCCGGAAAGCGCCATCGTAAAGCAGCCGGCATGGGCCGCAGCAATCAATTCCTCAGGATTCGTGCCTGTACCATTTTCAAAACGTGCCGAAAAAGAATAGGGCGTATTTGATAAAACACCGGTTTCGGTTGTGAGTGCCCCTTGTCCATTTTTGAGGCCACCTTGCCAGACAGCTGTTGCAAAACGATCCATTTTTTCCTCCTCACCATCAATAAAGATTAAAAATTGTTCCTTTTGATCACAACAAGACTAAACCATATCACTATGGCAAGCTTAATTGAAAATAAAGATATAAAAATGGCCCTTTGATTTGGAATAAGTTCGCTATAGTCGGCTGATCCGATCAATTTCCTGAATAATGATTCGCACTTGCAAGATAGCTATACTATAATTAAACTGGATACCAGATAAGCAACCGGAACCTGGTGGGCGGCATTTAACAGAGGTTTCTGTCAATTTTCGGTTTTTCTTCATACCATTTGATCCTTCAAGCTTATGTCCAAAAAAAATACGACCGATCCGGATGCGCCGGATTTTGATCTCGACAGTTTCCTTAACGCGCCCGAAGCGCCGCCCAAACTGGATGATAAGCAGTTTGACGCGCTGGAAGCCTTTCTTGAGCAGCATCCGAATGGCATGCACATGGAAATTCTCGATGGTTTTTTTTGCGGGCTGATATGCGGCCCGGATGTGATGAATCCTGAAGAATTCATTCCTTACATCTTTGGCGGGAAAGCACCGGAATACCATTCGCCGGATCAAGAAGAAGAAATCAGGAACACGTTGATGCAGCATTGGGATCACATCACGGGAATGATGAAAAATCAGGAATCCTATTATCCATTCCTCTATTCCGACAATGATTTCAAGGTTAACGGCAATGACTGGGCGCTGGGTTTCGTGCTTGGGCTGGACAAATACCGTGACAGCTGGAGCGAACTACTGGAACAGGCGCAAATTGAAGAAAACCTGCTGACCCCGATCCTGACGCTCTATTTGGAAACCTCTCCTGACAATACGGAAGGGCTCATCCATGCAGAAGACCGGGAAGAAATTGTAACCACACTGGTCAACAATCTTCCCCAAATCTATCATCATTTTAGCGAAGCGCGAGAAAAGAAAAGTCAGGGCACATTGCACTGATAGAAAGACAACTCACAGGAATCCGGTTTCTAACCTGCCATCACGAATACTTTATTTCGCGATTGAACCGTCTAAGTCTCTTTCGCGCCCGGTTTTCGGGCCGGCAGATTGACATTCTCAACCGCTTTTTTCTGTTCTTCCCTGATTGTCCACATATAGACGCCCCGATGACCGATCATCGCTGTTTTTTCCGGTGGCCAATCCGGACCCATATCATTGTCATGCGATACCAGCCGCGCGCCGACCTTAAGCTGCTTCCAGATATATGGACGCAATTTAAGGTTGAGTTCGGCCGGAAGGTAAAGCATCACGACGGTTGCATCCGAAAAATCAACCTCAAAAAAATTGCCGTACTCAAATCTGACCCGATCTTCCACCCCGGCAGCTTTTGCATTGACGGCTGATTCAGCAAGCCGTTTCGGATTCAGATCAATGCCAACGCCTCTGGCGCCATAATCCCGGGCTGCCGCAATCACGATGCGGCCATCACCGCAACCCAGGTCATAGACCAGATCATTTTTATTAACGTCAGCAATCCTGAGCATACCATCTACCACTTCGGGATAAGTGACGATAAAACCGGCATCCAATTCGGGGCCCATCGCCTCATCCAGACCAAATTGCGCCTTGGCTGAAACCACAATTAATACACACACCAGCAGGGACGCAGCAAAAAAAGCCGTCATGGCAAACCAGGGCCGCCGCCATAAATGCATGGGTAATCCTTTGGTCATGGATGAAAAACTCCTTAATCTCCTTCTTTGGGCCTGACAGCACGCGCCAGTTTCAGGAGCATAACACCAATCGCCAAAACTGCAACACCAATCCAGGCCGCATTAACACCTCCAAAAGACTGGTCATAAACATAAGACAAGCTTGACCATAGCATATAAGCGCAAGTGACACAGAACAATAACGGCAGCAATGGATACAGCGGCACCTCGAATGGCCGCCGCACAGCAGGCTCACGTATGCGCAGGACAAATAAGGAAATACCCGTTAGCAGAAAAAAAAGCCAAAAAACAGGCGCCGTAAATTCGACCATTGACTTAAATCCGCCACCAATCCACTTCCCTATCAGGACCAAAAACAAAGATGCCAGACACTGCATCCATATGGCATTGGCCGGTGTATCACGTGTCGTATCCCACACACCCAACTTGCCGAGAACCGGCCAATCGCGTCCCATGGCATAACTGGTACGCGCCCCGACAATCATCGTGCCATTGATTGAAGTCAGCACGGAAACGGCAATGATCAGGGAAATGATCTTTTCCGCAGCAGGGCCAAATATCTTGCGCATCATATCGGCGGCCACGGCTTCTGACCCGGCCATGCCTTTTATGCCCAATCCTTTCCAATAAGCCCAGGTAACCAGAAGATAAAGCAGCGTAATGATAAGGATAGACAGAACCAGCGCCCAAACCATGTTATGGCGTCCGCTCCTGATTTCAGCACTGATATAGGCGGCTTCATTCCAGCCGCCATATGTCAGAAGCACAAATACCATTGCCAAACCAAACGCCGCAATGGTTGGCGCAGAACCGGAAATGCTTTCAGAAGATGCGGCAATCGGCACAGCATCAACATGGCCTGCATTCAGATTCAGAAAAAAGGCCGCAGCGGCAACGATGAACAGCAAGCAAAATATCTGTAACATGGCCAGCCAGGTTTGTGCCGTCATACCGGCACGGACATTCAGACGGTTTATCCAGGAAAGAACCAGTATCACGAGCACCGCATAAATCAGCGAGCCGGAGCCTGGCCCTATCAGATCCAGCGACAACACATGATTCATGTAATCACCAAAAACAAAAGACAGAAGCGCAATAGAACCGGTCGTAATGACTGAAAGACGCGCCCATCCGAACAAAAAAGCAATGGAACGACCAAACGCGCGATGCAGGAAATGATAATCTCCGCCAGCATGCGGATAGGCTGTTGCAAGCTCGGCATAACACAGCGCGCCGATTAGCGAAACGACTCCGCCAAACATCCAGGCGCCAAACATCCATCCCGCATGGCCGGTCATACCTGCGACAATGGCTGGCGTCTTAAAGATACCGGCTCCAATAACGATACCGACAATCAGCGAAACGGCTTCACGCAAACCAAGAATGCGCCGAGGGGATGCGCTATTCACGCCTTGCAAACTATTTTCACTGTTGGCGGGAATAGGCATGATAGGGGCATTTTCAGTTAAAAAGCCAGGCAAGAATCAAATACGCGTTCATACGATGAACGTTTGCGCTCTGCTAAAAAACGTTCTTTATTTTTAGAGCGGAAAGTATTGTATAACAGCCCACCCAGTATTTTTGGGTCTTTTCAGATAACCGCAATAAAATATTGTTCGTGGCTAAAGACGGCCATCTGCACCACTTGTAACACGCCGTTGATATGACACCCGAAAAGCGATTTTGCAGTATCTGGAAGAAGCGAAGTCACACACCGAATTAGCCAGGCGATTTTCTTTCACGTACAAGCCACGAAATCAGGGTGCCGATTCATGCGATTATTGCCATATCGCGGTGCGGCCGAGTCAATGGATATTTCAAAATCCCATGACCCTATGCGGAAAATGGATTCCTCATCAAAATAGCGCCCTGGCATTGCTGGAAATGATGCCGTAAAAACGACGGATGGAGGTAAAAGCAGAAAAACCGGTTATGGATAAAATCGCCCGCCCAAACACAAGCGACTAAAATGGATGTCACTGAACGCACCAAGCGCCATCGGCAAGGAACACGCACGCTTTCTTGCCGCGCCTGGCGAATCGTTGCCTTCACTTCAGACACAACTCAGGCAACGATTCAAATAACCAGAAATTCTTTCTAAAAGACGGCCTTTAATCCAATTTTGCCGCCGAAAGCATAGTCACTGCCGCCGAACTCACGCTGGAATTGAAGACTTCCATAGAAAGAAACGCCTTTTGCGATTTCAGTATCGATGCCGGCATCAATTTTGAATCCGGCACCGTGCGTACTTGCCCGGAAAGGAACATCGCCGTTCGCAGACGAAAACCGTGTTTCGGGACGTCCCAGGAACTCGTTGATAAAGCTTACCCTACCCCATGCTGTCGTTTTACGTAACACGCCTGTAGAACTCAGAGATGAATCCGGTGTCCAGGTTTTCGACAAGCGTGCTCCCAAACGGGCTATCAGGCTTTGTACGTTGTCAAAACCGATCTTCGCTGCCATATCATAAGAATCATCCAAATTGATGGTCTGATAGGTCAATTGCGCCTGTGGCTGCAGCATAACACCATTATTCAGAAGAACAGGATAACCTGCTTCCAATGAAGCACCCAGACCGAAGCCTTTGGTCTTCACGCTCGATAACCGCCCGTATGCCTTATTATCGTACCAGGTTCCTTGAACAACCGTGTCAAGATACCATCCTCTTTTTCCGAAGTGTGTCCAGTAACCGCCGAGGGTTGTCGCGTTTGTCCGATTAGTACCGGCTTTCGTTCCATCGAAATGACGAACTGTCGCCGAAGTCTCGCCATTGGCAAAATAAAAACCGGCATTGTCAAAACCACCGTTCGCCCGTCCTGCCGCATAGACATCCAGGCCGACTTGCAAGGCATAGGTATGATGATTATAACTTGGCCCGCGATCGCTATAGATACCAGACGACCCGCCGTCTCTGGACCCTCTCGTAGCGATGATTCGTCCCCAGGCACGACGGTCGATATCACCTGTTTGGCCAACCAAACCAAAGCGCTGCAATGATCTCTGCCCACCCATGCGCTCATCCAAAGAATCCAATAGCATGTTGCCGTAATTCAGCGCCAATGACGGGATAGCCGTGTAAAGTGAGGTTTCACTTCGGAAATTGGGTCTGCATGCCGGAGAATTCGGATCAAGCTCACAATCCAATGTTGAACGCAGGAACCAGTCATCAGGCAAATCGCCCGATACACCACCGCGATACAGAAGATATTCATAGGGACCCGCTATCACGGGCGCGCCCAGGGCAAAGGCTGTAGCCGTTGTTGTTCCACCATTGATTGCATCGACAAGCAGGATGCCATTCCCGGTAGTTTGAGCGCCTTGTCCTCCAAGACTGGCAATGAAAACAGACGTATTTCCGGTTGCGCTGCCGCCATCAATGACCAAACTATCGGAAACGGAAGTGCTGTCACCAAGATAGGCATTGAAAATCATGGCTCCCCCCATGCCGACATAATTACCGGTCACTGTCAGCGTTATTTTAGGCGGATCA
>WRHV01000004.1 GCA_009783065.1 Betaproteobacteria bacterium
AAGATACGGGCACAATTGGCTTTCAGGCGTTTGGCTATTTCATGTGCTCCCCTACCCTCTATTTTGCGCAGGGTGTCAATGAGTTGTTTATGGGTGATTTCACTGACAGGCAATGAGCCAATTTCAGGAAAGATGTCTTTTTCAAGGCGGTTGATGATCTCTTTGGCTGTCTGAGGTGTCCATCCGTTGAGACGGTTGTGATGCCATTCACGGGCAATTTTTTCAAACGTGTTTGCTGTCGCTTCTTTTCTTGCGGCTCTTTTGGCTTTTTTGTCTTCGGCAGGATCAATACCCTGCTGAATTTGCGTTCTCGCCTCCTGCCGCCGCTTTCTGGCTTCACTAAGCGATACATCAGGGTATTTTCCAAATGCAAGTGTTTTATTCTTGCTGTCAAAACGATAATTCATCCGCCAGTATTTTGAGCTATCAGGCATAACAAGCAAGTACAGGCCGCCGCCATCTGACAGCTTGTAAAGCTTTTCCCTGGCCTTTGCATTACGCGGTTGTGCATCAGTAAGTGGTGTAATGATCTTTGCCACGACAACTCCTTTTGAGGGTATCCAAATCTTGTTTTTGGAGGTATTTGATTTTTAAGGTATGCGAAATACCTTAAAAAATACCTTCAAAAAACGCGGAGGCAAACGAACCTTTCCGACCATTATAAAACAAAAATCCCGCATAAATCATACGTTTTATGCGGGATCGCGAACTTTACTGAATGTCAAAAAACATATTTTTGGCGGAAAGGGTGGGATTTGAACCCACGATAGGCTATTAACCTATACCGAATTTCGAGTCCGGCGCATTCGACCACTCTGCCACCTTTCCGTTCCGAGGGATGCTATTCTGAGAAGTGCCAAATTATAGCAGGAATATTGTCCTAATCCGCTTTGCCTCCTTCATTTCAGGCGAAAATAGTAACCCTCGCTTATAATGGGCATTTCATTTTAACCCATGAAACGGTTTCACGATGTCCATCAAGCAATACACATCCGCCGAAGATCTCAATGGCATACGGACCGCATGTAAACTGGCGGCAGAAGTTCTGGATTATATTGAACCTTTCGCCAAGCCAGGCATCACAACAGGCGAACTGGACCGATTGTGTCATGAATATATCACCAACGTCCAAAAAGCGATCCCGGCTCCGCTGAATTACGCCCCTATGGGTCACCTTCCTTATCCCAAAGCAACCTGCATCTCGCTCAACGACGTGGTTTGCCACGGTATTCCTGGAGGGAAAATCCTTAAAAGCGGAGATGTTATGAATATTGACATCACGGTTATCAAAGATGGCTATTATGGTGATACAAGCAGGATGTTTTTTGCCGGTCAACCCAGCATCATGGCAAAACGGCTTTCGGATATCACTTATGAATGCATGTGGCTGGGTATCCGGCAAGTCAAGCCTGGCGCCCATTTTGGTGACATTGGCCATGTCATTCAAACCCATGCTGAAAAAGCCGGCTACAACGTCGTTCGTGAATTTTGCGGTCACGGCATCGGTAAATCCTTTCATGAAGAGCCACAGGTACTGCATTACGGCAAACCCGGCACACTCGCTGAAATGAAGCCGGGCATGATCTTTACCATCGAACCGATGATTAACGCCGGACGAAAGGAAATTCGTGAAATGAATGACGGCTGGACAATCAAGACAAAAGACCGCAGCCTCTCCGCACAGTGGGAACATACCATTCTGGTAACAGAAAGCGCTTATGAAATTCTAACGGTTTCTCCCAATATGCCGCCGCCACCCGCGTTTATAACCATCCCCTGAATTACCCGAAGCGTCATCGTGCCAGCCAGCAAATTATCACTCAAACAGCAATTATCCGAACAGCGGCAGATTGCTATTGCTGCATTTCAGCATGATCCTAAACCAGAGCGGCTGCTTAAAACGCTTTCCCGAAACATGGACACTACTTTGACACAGGCCTGGCGCGATCTTGATATGCCCGCAGGAGATGCACTGGTCGGCGTAGGGGGATACGGGCGGGGCGAACTTTTCCCCCACTCGGATGTTGATGTGCTGATTCTTCTGCAAAAATCGCCGGATGAAGCATTACAGAAAAAACTGGAATCATTCATCCAGACCATCTGGAATCTGGGCCTGCAAATCGGTCACAGCGTACGGACAATCGACGAATGTCTGGATGCCTCTGCCAAAGACATCACCATTCAAACCAGTCTGCTGGAAGCCCGCCTGATTACCGGCAATCGCGATTTATTCAGGCATCTTGTCAAACGCTATGACATTGCCATGAACGCGCCGGCTTTTTTCCTCGCAAAGACACTGGAAACCCGCCAGCGACACCAGAAATTGGGAGATACGCCATTCAGTCTGGAACCTAACTGCAAGGAAAGTCCAGGGGGATTGCGTGATCTGCAAGTTATTCTATGGGTCGCAAAGGCCGCTGGACTGGGCAACTCATGGGAAGAACTGGCAAGAAGAGAACTGATTACCCGCACCGAAGCAAATCAACTTCGTAAAACGGAACGTATCCTGAAAAGCATTCGTATCCGGCTGCACATTCAGACACAACGAGCCGAAGACCGCCTCTTATTCGATATACAGATTCCGGTCGCTGAAGCGTTCCAATTCAAAAGAGCAAAAAAACCACTTGATGCCCGTGATGCCAGCGAATACCTCATGCAACACTATTACCTGGCCGCCAGAACCGTCAGGCAATTGAATATCATTCTGCTGCAAAATCTGGAAGCCCAGCTTTTTCCACAGACGCATGAATCTCTGCCGATCAATGAACGCTTTAACAATGTTAATCATTTCATTGACATTGCTAAAGAAGATACATTCACACAGCATCCTTCCGCCATGCTGGAAGTCTTTCTGTTGCTGGCCGAGCATTCTAACCTGAAAAACATGACAGCCCGCACGCTTCGCGCACTATGGCATGCCCGCTTTCACATTGACAAACCGTTTGGCATGGACCCTGCCAACCATTCTCTTTTTCTCCGGATACTGCAAGCGCCGCATTTTACTGCCTCTGTTTTGCAACACATGAACGAAATAGGCATCCTGGGGCGTTACTTGCCTAATTTTGGCAAAATCATCGGCCAAATGCAGCATGACCTGTTTCACCAATATACCGTAGACCAGCATATTCTGATTGTCGTTGCCAATTTACACCGTCTGACCCTGACTGAATATGCGCACGAGTATCCTTTCTGCAGCCAGTTGATTGCCAATTTTTCACGCCCCTGGCTTTTGTACATTGCCGCACTCTTTCATGATATTGCCAAAGGGCGCGGCGGGGACCATTCCCTGCTCGGCATGGCCGATGCAAGACAGTTTTGCCAGCAGCATAGCCTCCCTGATGAAGATACCGAACTGGTTGTCTTTCTGGTCGAACACCATCTCACCATGTCAAATGTTGCGCAAAAAAAAGATCTTTCAGACCCAACTGTTGTCAAAGATTTTGCCGGACTCATCCAAAACGAACGCCGCCTCACCGCTCTCTATCTTTTAACCGTAGCCGACATACGCGGTACAAATCCCCAAATCTGGAACGCATGGAAAAGCAAGCTGCTGGAAGATTTGTACCGTCTGACATTACGTGTACTGGGCGGGGAAATTCTTTCCGTCGACCATGAACTAGCCCATCGCCAGCAGGAAGCACTGGCTTCTTTGAGATTATATGGCCTGTCGGAACAAGCGCATGAAACCCTCTGGAAACATCTTGATGTTGGCTACTTTCTCAGACACGACGCATCGGATATTGCATGGCAAACCCGTATGCTGTATTACCGGACCAGTACAACCGAACCCGTCATCAAATGCAGGTTGTCGCCTATCGGAGAAGGTCTCCAGGTAACGGTCTATACACGGGATGAACCCGATCTTTTCTTACGCATATGCAGCTATTTTTCACGTCGTAATTTCAGTATTCTGGACGCCAAGATTCACACGACAAATCACGGCTACGCACTGGATACATTTTTGGTAACAGAACCGACGTTTTCCCGGAATTACAGAGATATTATTAATCTGGTCGAACATAATCTTACCGAAATCCTGAAATCGAATGTTTCCTTGCCTGAACCTGTCATAGGACGGCTTTCCAGAAAATCCCGCACATTTCCGATCACTCCCAGTGTCGATTTACGCCCTGATGTCAGTGGAAATCTGTTTATTCTCTCCATTGTCGCTAATGACCGAAATGGCTTGCTGTATTCTATTGCGCAAGTTCTCAGGAAATATAATATTAATCTGCACACGGCGAAAATCATGACATTGGGCGAACGAATCGAGGACATCTTCCTGGTAGGTGGCGATTTTCTGCAAAATCCGAAAAACCAGATACAACTCGAAACTGACCTCATCAACATTCTCAGTGTATAAAATACTTATCCATATGACCGAACCTATTCGTTTATCCAAACGCATGTCTGAACTGGGAATCTGTTCACGCCGTGAGGCCGACGAATGGATTGAACGAGGCTGGGTTCGTGTTGATGGTCAGGTTATATCCGAACTGGGTTCCAAAATCCGGCCAAACCAGAAAATCACGATACAAAAAGAAGCCCGTGCCGCACAGTCAGAAAAAGTGACCATACTGATTAACAAACCGGTCGGCTATGTCAGCGGGCAGGCTGAGGATGGACATAAACCTGCCATCACGCTTGTCAATCAAAAAACACGCTGGTCAGGTGATCCGGCCAGTGAAGGCTTTCAGCCGCGTCAACTAAAAAGTCTTGTCCCCGCTGGTCGCCTGGACATTGATTCTGTTGGTTTGCTTGTTCTGACACAGGATGGACGCATTGCCAAACGGCTGATCGGACAGGAAACGGACATCGAAAAAGAATATCTGGTTAGAGTTCACCATACCCTGCCGGGAAAACTGCCCGATAACAAGTTAAATCTCTTAAGACATGGCTTGAAGCTCGATGGGAAGCCACTACTTCCCGCCAAAGTCAACTGGCTAAATGACGATCAGCTTCGTTTTGTACTTCGCGAAGGCAAAAAAAGACAGATTCGCCGGATGTGTGAAGCTGTCGGTCTTAAAGTTATTGGCCTTAAACGCGTTCGCATCGGCAAGATCAGGCTTGGCGATCTTCCTCCAGGACAATGGCGCTATCTGCGGCCCGATGAAGAATTCTAAAAATCAGATCAGAAATAGAAAATCTGTCAATAAAAGCAGATTATTCTTCCGAATCCACTGCATTCATGGCATCAATAAACCCAAAGAGCGATAAATCATCCATCCGCATCGGATATAAAACCCCTATCAGGTGATCACACTCATGCTGAACAACACGTGCATGAAAGCCGGTTGCCTCACGACTGACTGGCTCCCCGTATTGATCAAAACCCTCATAATGAATCTTAGCCCAACGCGGAACAACGCCCCTCATGCCCGGAAGAGAAAGACAACCTTCCCATGCTTCTTCGATTTCTTCACCCACAGGCCGAATAACCGGATTAATCAAGATGGTTTTGGGAATGGCTAAGGCCTCCGGATATCGCGAATTTTCCTCGAAACCGAAAATCACAACCTGAAGCGGCACACCAATCTGCGGCGCGGCCAAACCAGCACCATCAGCCGCTGCCATCGTTTCAAACATGTCTTCAAGCAATGCGTTTAGTTCAGATGTATTAAATTCCGTAACAGGCCTTGCCGGACGCAGTAAACGCGGATCACCCATTTTCAGAATCGGTCTGATACTCATAATCGCTCCTTAATTTTATTTCATGTTAAGTTCGGCAAGGAAGTCCTGGAACGCTTTCATCACTTCGGGATGTTTCAATCCCATGGTAACAGTCGCTTTAAGATAACCGATCTTCGAGCCACAATCATAACGACGACCATGATAACGGTAAGCTAAGACTTTTTCATATTTCATTAGCTCGGCAATGCCATCTGTCAACTGTATTTCTCCACCGGAACCTTTGCCTAATCCGGCCAAATATTTGAAAATCGAGCCATTTAAGATATACCGCCCCACAACAGCCATATTCGATGGCGCCTCTTCCGGCTGCGGTTTTTCCACAATGGCATCGACGAATTCCAGATTCTGCATATAAGGCGATGAGGCAACAATACCATATTGTCTCGTACTCTCTCGGGGCACATCCAATACCGCCAAAACACTGGTATTTTCGCGTTCATACACCTCGACCATCTGTTGCATCACAGTAGACTGCCCTGGGCGTACATCCATGAAATCATCTGCCAGAATAACGGCAAAAGGATCATCCCCTACAACAGGCCGGGCACATAAAACAGCATGCCCCAGACCAAGCGGCTCCTGCTGGCGAATATAAATGCAATTCACATTTGACGGGAGAACACCCTGGACCTGCTGCAACAGATTAATTTTGCCTGCGGCTTCCAGTTCAGACTCCAGCTCATATGCCTTATCAAAATGGTCTTCAATCGCCCGCTTGTTGCGGCCGGTTATAAAAATCATTTCGGTTATACCAGCAGAAACCGCTTCTTCAACAGCGTACTGAATCAGCGGCTTATCGACTACCGGCAACATTTCTTTCGGCTGTGCCTTGGTTGCCGGAAGAAAACGGCTGCCAAATCCGGCAACCGGGAAAACAGCCTTAGTGATTTTTTTCATGATGGATTAATTTGTAAAATTGAGATTCGTCCAATATGATAATACCTAACTGTTCAGCATGCTGTAATTTGCTGCCGGGATTTTGACCGACAATAAGATAGGAGGTCTTTGTCGAAACAGCGCCGGTCACTTTGCCGCCCAATACCTGGATTTTTTCTGCTGCTTCTTCCCGTGTCATCGATTCCAGGGTTCCGGTCAGTACAAATGCCTTATCCGCCAGGGGCAATGTTTTCCCTATCTGTTGTGTCCGGTTAACCCAGTTCACACCATGTAACCGTAGTTGTGCAATCAAATCACGATTAACCGGATCAGAAAAAAATCCTGTAATGGATGCAGCCACCACAGGACCAATATCTTCAACTTCAAGCAATTGTTCTTCAGTCGCGCTTATCAGGCTTTCAATCGATCCGAAATGCGCCGCCAATGACTGGGCTGTTGATTCACCGACATGCCTGATTCCAAGCGCATACAGAAATCTGGACAGCGTTGTCTTTTTAGATGCCTCTAACGCCTGTATCACATTCCCTGCCGATTTTTCTGCCATCCGATCCAAACCCGCAAAATCAGAGAGGCTCAATTTATACAAATCAGCAGCTGTATTCACCATATTCTTGTCAACGAGCTGCTCGATTAGTTGTTCCCCTAATCCATCAATATTCATCGCTTTTCGTGACGCAAAATGTTGCAAACCGTTTTTCTTTTGCGCAGGACATCGGACCCATCCTCCCGAACATCGCGCAATCGTTTCACCTTCAGGCTTCACTACAGGCGAACCGCAAACCGGGCAGGTTACGGGAAGATGAAACACTTTTGTTCCTTTCGGCCTTCTCTCAGGCACATTCGCTACCACTTCGGGAATAACATCCCCTGCCCGGCGGACAATAACCGTATCTCCAACGCGAATATCCTTTCTATGAACCTCGTCTTCATTATGCAACGTGGCATTGGTCACATTGGCGCCTCCGACAAAAACCGGTTCGAGACGGGCGACCGGTGTCAAGGCGCCTGTTCTGCCAACCTGTACATCAATATCCAGGACTTTGGTCAAGGCTTCCTGAGCAGCAAATTTGTGCGCAATGGCAAAACGCGGCGCACGGGAAACAAAACCGAGTTCCTGCTGCTTTTCAAGACTATTAACCTTGTAAACAAGGCCATCAATTTCATAAGAAAAACGATCGCGTTGTTCTTCAATCGTTCTGAAAAAAGACATGAGACCGTCCATTCCCTGCACAACTTTCCGCTCGGGACAAACAGGAAAACCCGCTTTTTCCAGCCATTCCAACAGCGCCGATTGCGTCTTCGGCAGCGTACCTCCCTCCAAAACGCCAATACCATATGCAAAAAAATTAAGCTTGCGTCCTGCAGTGACGGTTGGATCTTTCTGGCGCAAACTGCCAGCCGCCGCATTACGCGGATTAATGAAAGGCTTTTGTCCGGCTGCTTGTTGCATCTCGTTAAGATGATGAAAATCGGGTTTGAACATAAGCACTTCACCACGCACATCCAGTACACGCGGATTTTCCCGCAATGACAAGGTTAGCGGAATACTCCGGATAGTCCGGACATTGGCAGTCACATCTTCGCCAACAAAACCATCTCCCCGTGTAGCAGCCTGAACCAGAATGCCATTTTCATACCGCAAATTGATAGCCAGTCCATCAAATTTAAGTTCAGCCTCGTATTCAACGCTATCTTGTTTCAATAATTCACGAACACGATGGTCAAATGCTTCAACTTCCTCTTTCGTCAAACCGTTTTGAAGGGATAGCATGGGAACCTGGTGGTTAACCGGTTCAAATTGGGTGGATGAGACACTGCCAACACGGTGGGTTGGAGAATCCGGCGTAATCAGTTCAGGATGGGCAGCCTCTATATCCTGCAATTCACGAAAAAGCCGATCATATTCGGCATCTGGAATAGTCGGATTGTCGAGTGTGTAATAGGCGTAACTATGCCGCTTTAATTCCTGCCGTAACCGGGCCGCTCTATCTTCCATGCTGTTATTAGCGGCATCGTTAAAAAGATCGTCCTGCATAAATCAGTTAAACAGTCTCATCGCACGAAGTGAACCGGCAGGAATCGATACCGCCTTCATTTCCTCATAAAAAACATTAACCTGGCCAATAATGTCATTCAACATGGGATCTGAAAGCATCCTGTCATCATCATCCACTAAAATCCCATCCAACCGCTGACACAAGGATTTGGCATACTGCACCATAACGCCAAATCCATTTTTCTCCTGGGCAACGCAAGGAACATCCAGCAATAATGTCAGATGGGTCGCCATCTCAGATGCGGACGACGTATTCACGGTAAGAGAAAACAACACACTGCCATCAGTATCATGCATGACAAAAAAACCGTCTGGACGCAAATCAAGTTTTTGTCGTTCCAGCACAGCCATCACCGTTTTGGCAGACCAGGGCGCGCCATTGGTACGGACATTAATTCCCAGTCTTGCATCATGTTCCGCTACAAACTGATACAGTTCACGCGCCGCTTTCAAAACATCTGTCATATCAGGCACTTCCGTTTCAGCGCCAATACCATCAGCTATTTGCCTCAGACGCGAAATCAGCTCAGAATATTCTATCTCATTCAAAGCTCCCGCCCGGTTCGCCAATTGCACTCCCGCTTTCAACTGATAATAGACACTCCCGTGCACAATAGGCTGCCATGATTCTTTTCCGGTTTCGCCATCTCTGGCCAGTCCGACAAAATGAACCGGCTTATTTCCGGTATAGCGCAAAGATTGAATAAGCGGCAGCATTTTCTCCGCACGAACCGGTTCTTCCAAATTCAACAAAATAGGATAATCAATCAGATCATCAACCGGCAAACCCCGGGCAAGCGGCCGTTCCAGACTGTCAACGGATTCCGATCCGGCTATACTCACCTCAATATAAGGTTCTCTGACAACCTCAGTGGATATTTGTACTTCTATCTCATCAGTCTCATCTATATCCTGCGCATAGCCGGTTTCAGTATCCTCGTCCAGCCCCTCATTACGGCTATGACTTAAACCGGTAATGGAGACGGAAGCATGCATGGCAGGATCTTCCAGTTTCACACCAGCCACCGTATGCTGGAAAAAAACAGGTTCTCTGCGAATATCATCGTCATCAGCCAAAGCCGATTGCATCAAAACATCATCCGGAGCATCAGCAAAGGCACGCTCAACCTTCTTATGAGCCCGGTACTCCTGCCACTTGTTATAAATAATTACGCCAACGATAATGACGGCACCGATTACGATCAGACTGATCTGCAATTCTGTCATGCTGTTTGAACCTCACTAGAAAATTCTGTTGCTTTTTCAATATCTACTGACACGATCCGCGAAACACCTTGTTCCTGCATGGTCACTCCAATCAATTGCCGTGCCATTTCCATCGCAATTTTATTATGCGAAATAAACAAAAACTGCGTTTTCGCCGACATGCGCCTAACCATATTGCAAAAACGTTCTGTATTGGCATCATCCAGTGGCGCATCCACCTCGTCTAACAGACAAAAAGGGGCTGGATTAAGCTGAAAAAGAGAAAAAACCAGCGCAATGGCCGCCAAGGCCTTTTCTCCACCGGAAAGCAGATGGATCGTGACATTTTTCTTGCCCGGAGGCTGTACCATGATCTGTACGCCGGCATCCAGAACTTCATCCCCTGTCATGATAAGGCGAGCCTGCCCCCCGCCAAAAAGCATCGGGAAAAGTTCTGAAAGGTGACCATTCACCTGATCAAATGTATTCTGGAACAGCATGCGCGTTTCGCGATCAATCCGTCTAATCGCATCTTCAAGCGTACCAATGGCAGATGTCAAATCCGTATGCTGTTCTTCAAGAAAATTGCGACGCTGCCGCATTTCCAGGAGTTCTTTCGCCGCTGCCAGATTAATGGCTCCTAAAGCAGTAATCGCATTGGAAAGACGGGTCACATCCGCTTCAAGAGACGCTGATCTCAATCCTGGATGCAGTCTTTCCATCAGCGCGGCCATATCCGCTCCGGCCTCATTTAGTTTTTGTACATACTGCTCGACATTAATTCGGGCTGCCTGTTCTTTTAATTGCAAGCTCACAATCATGTCTCTTTGGGGCTGGAGTTTCTTTTCCGCTTCCATACGCTGCTCCTGGCTTTCCCGCAGCTTTAAAGCAATATCCTCAAGATTTCCCCGCAACACCGCCAACGCGCTTTCCTGTTCAAGGCGTTGCTCCAGCAGGGCCTGAAGATTGTCCTGCGCGACTTTATCATCCAGTTCCTGCAAAGCCAGCCGCCCCTGCTCTATATTACTCGACATACGCAAAGCCTGTTCTTTAGCCGTTTCGATATGTCTTGCCAATTCATCAATCCGGTTTTTCAGAGATTTCTCGGCAAATTCGGCTTCCTGCGCTACCCGCTCGCTTTCACGCATCCGCTGCCGGAAAACAGCCAGTTCCTTTTCCTTTTCCAGCAGCGCATCACGCGCAGCTTCTTCCTGCGACTGTATATCGGCCAGTGCCGCATCCAGCTCTTCCATGCGCATTTCTTCTGCGGCAAGCATTTCACGCTGTTCGTTTTCCTGGGCGATTATTTCCGCAAGAATTGATTCAATCTGACTGTTTCGCTGAAAATAACGATCCCGTAACTCGGACTGCCGTACTATTTGCAAATGGATGGCATGCAGTTCTCTTGTCTGTTCTGTTATGCGCAAATGGGCCTCTTGCATCTCGAGGTTACATGCTGCCACTTCGGATTCCCGCTGCATAAGCCGCGTACGTTCTTCCTGCAGGAGTTTCCGGCCTTCCTGAAGTGATGCGGACAAGCTCTCAATCTCCTGTTGACGGGCAAACATCCCTTCTTTTTCTGATTCAGGCGCATAAAAACGGACACTTTGCCGGTCTATCAGATGCCCTTGTTTCAGGACAAAACACGCGCCAGCCGGCAATACCTGCCGGTTTGCCAACGCCTCTTTCATGTCCTGGGCAATAAAAACACGGCTCAACCATTCAGACAGCACAGACTCCAGATGCTGATCCTGCAATTTGAGCAAAGTAAAAAAAGGAACCAATTTGCCGACCGCCTCTTCAGCCTCATCGGCATAAAATGGCCTTTCTCCGGTAACAACCGTTGTAAAAAAACTGAGTCTGGCAGAAGGGGGATCGCTCATAAACGAATCCACCCATTCCAAACGAGACATTTCTCTAGCAAAAATCCGGTCACTCAAAACGGATTCCAGCGCCATTTCCCAGCCTGATTCGACTTGCAATCGATGCCAGACAGGCTGTAAATCAGCCAGTTCGTATTTTTTTAGCCATGATTCGGTTTTTCCATGTGCCAATGCGCATTCCTGAAGTTGGATCAAAGCAGAAAGACGCGCATCTGTTTGGGCCAATTCCGCAGCGCGTTTTTCCACATGCTCCTGGAATACACGCCGTTCCTCTTCCAGGTCGGGATGGCGATCCTGCAATATGGCAAGCCGGTCGTGCCGCTCCTGAAGCTGCGCTTCTTTTTCAACCTGTTCCTGATGCAACACCTGAAATGCCATCTCATCCGGCACATTCATGCCGCTTCTTTCTTCAGTCAACCGATCACGCCGGACTAACAAATCACTTAAAGTACCTGTTACGCTCTTATGGCCGGCAAAAGCAAGCGCTATTTGCTGACGCACCTGCATCGTCCGATCATGCAGCTCACCGCACTTTGCCTGTGCTCTGCGCCAGGCTTCTTCAACATCAGGCAACGCCTCTACCAGTTGCTCAACCATCCGATATGCTGTTTCACTTGATATCGCCATCTCAACCAATTTGGCATTGGCACTCTCATATTCAGCAAGGTAGGTTTGTTTCTGATTCTGCCATTGTTCATGCTGTTGATTATAGGAACCCATCTGTGTCTGCAAACGATTGCGGGATTCAATCACATAACGGATTTCCGCCTCCAGGCTGCCAATACTGGCATTGGTCTGGTAAAGGCCGCCTTGTGCTGCATGAAGTTCGTCGCTAGCCTGGATATGCTGCTGTCGCGATATTTCCAGCGTACTGTCATGCCTCACCATATCCGTATTCATGCTTTCCATCGTGGTTTTGGCTTTTTCTGACTCAACCACAAACCTTGCGCGCTCCTGTTCGGCATTCTTTTTCTCAAGCAGCCAAAGCAGCTTCTGCTTCTCATCCTGCTCATTTTGCAGAGCATAGTATTTTTCGGCAACAGCAGCCTGTTCTTCCAGTTTTTCCAGGTTCTGGTTGATTTCACGCAGGATGTCTGACACACGCGCCAGATTTTCACGTGTATCCTGGAGACGGTTTTCAGTCTCTCGGCGGCGTTCCCTATATTTGGACACCCCTGCGGCCTCTTCCAGAAAAATACGTAACTCTTCAGGACGCGCCTCAATAATACGTGCAATCATGCCCTGCCCAATAATGGCATAAGCGCGCGGCCCAAGACCAGTCCCCATGAAAATATCCTGAATATCCCGGCGCCGGACACTCATATTATTGATATGGTAAGAAGAGCCGCCCTCACGCGTTAAAACCCGCCTGACTGCCAGCTCGTCATATCTGCCCCACTGCCCGAAAACACGGCCCTCGCCATTATCAAAGACCAGCTCGACAGAAGCCCGACCAGAAGGCTTACGTTCTGTTGTGCCATTGAAAATGACATCACGCATGGATTCGCCACGCAGTTCCGATGCGCGCGATTCACCCAACACCCACCGCACCGCATCAATGATGTTGGACTTCCCGCAACCATTAGGCCCCACAACACCCACAAGCTGTCCCCGTATCTGGATAGTCGTAGGATCAACAAATGATTTGAATCCGGATAATTTAATTGAAGTCAGCAGCACAATTCAGAAAAGGAAGGAAGTACAAGCAACAAAATGTATATGATAACATTCTGTGAAAATGACTTTCACAAAAAACGATAAAGCATTTTCCAGGTTGAATTAAAAAGTTCCATAAAAAGAAGTGCATCTATTATTATTTTCTTGTTATATCTCATAGTCTAAAACCAGCTCTTCTGTGATACTTTTTTATTAATGAATAGACAGGCACAATATTGCATTGTGGAAATTGTTGTATAATGATGCAATATAAATACCTCCTTGGAGAAAGTATTATGCATAAGCTAAGGTATGGATTAGCTTCTTTTTTGATGCTCTTCGCGTTCAATGTGCTATCTGCTCACGCGGCTCCTCAAAAGCACACTGCCAATAAAAAAACAACGGCTATTGCAAAGAAAAAAAGCAAAAAAACGCCTGCCGCTAACCGTGTACATGCCACACGCACGACATCAGGCGAAATTGTAGTCGACAGCAGAGTAACCGCTACGCGGAAACTTCTCGCACAAGATCAGGAACATGCTCTAGCGAACTCCCAGCGCGGTTCTACCAATCTTGCTCCTATTATATTCCCTGAATTTACAGCACCCTCCAACAAGATCACCTCCTCTGTTGCCCAGCAAGCCGGCCTTGATAAAACAGCAGATCCTCTTTCTCTGAGCTCCAGCGCTGTTTATATACTGGATCAGTCCACTTTGGGCGTCCTTTTTCAAAAAAATGCGCATATCGCCCTGCCAATGGCTTCCGTCACCAAACTCATGACGGGTCTTGTCGTTGTTGAATCCATGCAGGATATGAGTGAAGTTATTGAAATCACGAAAGATGACGCCAGCAGATCCACTAATTCCAAACTAAAGGTAGGAGCCAAAACCACACGAGGCAACCTGCTTCATCTTGCACTCATGAGCTCGGAAAACCGTGCCGCAGCAGCGTTAGGCCGTAATTATCCGGGTGGTTATCATGCTTTTATTTCCGCCATGAATGCCAAAGCACGTATTCTTGGCATGACACATACCAATTACGTTGATACGACAGGCCTTTCCAGCGACAACATCGCCAGCGCACAGGATCTTGCCAAGCTTGTCATGGCCGCTGCCCAGTATCCCATACTCAGGCAATTCTCTACTGATACGGGCTATGTGGTCAATGATGGTTTCAAGCCCGTTCATTACTCGAATACAAACAGGCTGGTGCATAACCCGAACATGAATATCGAGCTGCAAAAAACCGGCTTTATTTCAGCAGCGGGTAACTGCCTTGTCATGCAAGCTATTATTGAAGAACGCCCGATTGTGATGGTTTTCCTTGATGCAAAAGGAAAAGATTCCCGCATCGCGGATGTCATGAAAATTCGTAACTGGGTCCAACGGACAAACAACGTAAGGGATCACAAACCGCAAGTTTGATGCCGGTTCTCTTTACTTGAAGGGATGCCGCAACACCAGTGTTTCTTCACGATCCGGGCCGGTTGACACCATATCCACAGGAATACCGGCCAATTCCTCAATCCGCCGCACATAGGCCCGGGCATTAGCAGGCAACCGATCCATGGATTGGGTGCCAATGGTACTTTCCTTCCATCCCGGCATCTTTTCATAAATCGGCTCGCAATACGCCGCATCTTCAACATTGGAAGGAAAAATATCAACCATGCGTCCGCCAAGCTTATACCCCGTGCAAATATTGATGGTCTCAAGACCATCCAGCACATCCAGCTTCGTTAAGCAAATACCGCTTACGCCGTTGATCTGAATTGAGCGTTTCAACAACGCTGCATCAAACCAGCCACAGCGACGCTGTCTGCCGGTAACCGTGCCAAACTCCATGCCAACCTCGGACAAATGCTTGCCAACCCCCCCGTCAACAGGCAATTCCGATGGGAAAGGACCAGAACCCACACGGGTTGTATACGCTTTGGTAATACCCAGGATATAGTGCAGCATGCCCGGCCCGACACCTGCGCCGGCAGAAGCATTACCGGCGACACAGTTGCTGGAAGTCACATAGGGATAGGTTCCATGATCCACATCAAGGAGACTGCCTTGCGCACCTTCAAAAAGCAAGTTGGCTCCCGACTGGTAGGCCTGGTGCAAAGCGGTTGATACATCTGCTGCAAGCGGCCTTACTCTTGGTACGGTGGCCAGCGCATCTTCAAGCGTCTTCTGGAAATCCAACGGGTCCGCATTCAGATAACGAGTCAGGACAAAATTGTGATAATCCAGGTTTTCGCGCAGCTTTTCCGTAAAACGCTTTTCGTTTAACAGGTCTGAAACACGGATAGCTCTCCTGGCTACTTTATCTTCATAAGCAGGGCCAATACCTTTTCCGGTTGTGCCAATTTTTGCGTCTCCTCGCGCAATTTCACGTGCCTGATCCAAAACAGCATGGTAAGGGAGGATAATCGGACATGCTTCTGAAACCTTCAAACGCGAAACCACCTCAATGCCAGCCCCTTCAAGTCTATCGATTTCACGCAACAGATCAGGAACAGAAAGCACGCAGCCATTACCGATATAACAGGCAATACCAGGACGCATAATACCGGAAGGAATCAACTGCAATGCTGTTTTCTGTCCGCCAATTACCAATGTATGGCCGGCATTGTGCCCCCCTTGAAAACGGACAACACCGTGCGCATGGTCAGTCAACCAATCAACAATCTTCCCTTTTCCTTCGTCACCCCACTGAGTGCCGATGACAACTACATTTCTGGCCATGTCTATTCCATTATTCCTTATCTACAGTTTTCAATATCCAATTATCACCATCCGCCACCAATTCCCGATCGCATATGAATTCATCATACCCCGCACGCGAACCAGGGAAATCGCAAATAACAATTTCACCGGCATTTCTCAGTTCCCTGATTTTTTCGTCTAATGACGCATTATCACGCCATGGAGCACGAATGGCAGAACACTTTTCCGCAGGCGGCAACAACCGGGAAAGCTCCCGCAAATCCATGGAAAAACCGGTCGCCGGTCGTGAGCGGCCGAAAGCCTCCCCGACATGATCATACCGCCCACCGCGCGCCAAGGCATTGGGCAAACCCGGTACAAATGCAGAGAACATAATACCGCTATGATAGTGGTATCCATTCAAATCGGCCAGATCAATTGTCACACGCTCACAATCGGCAACGCTGGCCAGATATTCCAAATCATTTAAAGCCAGTGTAACACCTGCATTGGATGGCAAAACTTTCTTTGCTTCTTTCAGAATCGTCATATCACCATACAAACCAGGCAGCACCATAAGGGCTTTTCTCGTCAACGGATGAAATTGAGCTGTCAGCTCATCCAGCCCCGGCATATCCTTGGTTTCAAGAAGATCAAAAAGTGCCGCCGCATTTCTTTTGGCAATCGGATCATCCGCGACAAGTGATTTCAAAAGACCGGCATGCGAGAGATTCAGACTCATCCCCGAAATACCGACCCCCTTCAAAGATGCAAGCGCCAGCGCCTGGATTTCAGCATCCGCCTTTAATCCGCCATACCCATATATTTCAGCCCCAATCTGAAACGGTTCCCGCGTAGACTGCAACCCGGCAGGACGTGTATGCAGCACACTGCCGGCATAACACAGCCGTGTCATCGTCTTGCGGTTGATCAAATGCGCATCAATTCTCGCGACCTGGGTAGTCATATCCGCCCGAACCCCCATTGTACGGCCCGACAACTGGTCAACCAATTTAAATGTAAAAAGATCGGTATCCTGTCCTGTACCCGTCAGGAGAGATTCCACATATTCCAGCATAGGCGGCATCACGAGTTCATAACCGTAAATGCGGAATTTATCCAGGATCTGACGGCGCAAATCTTCCATCTTGCGCGCCTCTGCGGGCAAGACATCAGCAATGTATTCAGGAAGCAACCAATTATTAGACATGATGGTCATTCGCGTCTGATCAAAAAAGGGAAAAAGCACCTGGAAAGACAGGTATATTGACTCTTACTTTTCTGGCCCCTTCTTAGGATTTTTCATATACCGGAAAAAATCAAAGTTCGAATCAACCACCATAACATCTCTCTTACTGTTAAAGCTGGCCCTATACGCTTCCAAACTCCGGGAAAACTTAAAGAATTCAGGATTCGATCCAAACGCTTGCGCATAAATCCGTGAAGCCCTGGCATCTCCTCTACCCCGAATTTTCGTCGCTTCCCGATAAGCCTCAGCCAGAATAACCGTACGCTGCCTGTCGGCATCAGCCCGTATTTTTTCGGATTCGGCCGCACCGATTGCTCTCAGTTCGTTCGCAACACGGGTACGCTCGGATTTCATCCTCTCATAAACCGAGGTATTGATCTGTTCCACATAACCCAAACGCTTAATGCGGACATCCACAATCTGCATGCCAGTCGGCTTAACTTCGTCCGATATCTTCTTCTTGATGGCAGCCATCAGACTTTCTCTATCAGCAGCAATCACCTGCCTAAGCGTTCTTTTCGTAATCTCATCGTTTAAAGCCGCCTTGACAATCTGCGCAAGCCTATCCTGCGTACGCTGTTCATCCGCGCCAAAACTCACATAATACAATTTGGGATCAACAATACGCCACTTAAGATACCAGTCAACCAGAATATTCATCTTCTCGGCAGTGATAATCCTATCCGGCTCATGGGATTCACTCGACAAAATACGTCTATCCAGGAAAAGAACATTCTGGAGGGGCGCCGGCAGCTTCATATGAAGCCCTGGCTCCTCAATAACCGATCTGATCCCACCCAGTGCAAAAACAATCGCGTACTGCCTCTGGTCAACAACAAAAACACCCGTAATAAAGGTAATAAGAACCAAAAAAAGCCCGGTCAGCGAAATAATAAAACGCATTATCGCCCTCCCCTATCCCTGGATTCACGCGCCCTGCCGGAATGGTCGCCTTCCGTCTGTACAGGCGCCTGAACCTGTGATGCTGACGAAGCAGACGGAGCATTTTCATCTGAAGACGTCGGCTGTACCGCTGTTTGTGAAATGAGTTTGTCAAACGGAAGATACAATAAATTATTACCGTTTTTGGCATCCATCATCAGCTTAGTTGTATTGGAAAAAATTTCCTGCATCGTTTCAAGATACATCCGATCCCGCGTCACAACCGGCGCTTTCTGATACTCGGCCACAATCATATTGAAACGGTCCGCATTACCCTCTGCATTGGCAATAACCTGATCATGGTAGCCTTCCGCTTCCTGTACAAGACGGGCTGCCGTACCTCTTGCCTTGGGAATAACGGCATTGGCATAAGCTTCCCCTTCATTTTTCTGGCGCTCACGATCCTGGCCGGCTTTAACCGCATCATCAAATGCCGCCTGCACCTGTTCGGGCGGCTGCACGCCCTGCATCGTCACACTGGTTATCTGCACGCCAAGCTGATACTGATCAAATATTTCCTGCATCAAAGCTTGCGTATCCACCGCAATCTGGTCACGCCCTTCATACAAAACAAAATCCATTTTGTTTTTGCCGACAATCTCGCGAATAGACGCCTCGGCAACCTGCCGCACAGTCCCTTCCTGGTCACGGATATTAAACACCCAATCTGCTGCATTCTTTAAACGGTACTGAACCGCAAACTGAATATCAACGATATTTTCGTCATTAGTCAGCATCAATGCTTCCTGGGGCTGCTTATTTTTTAGTGAAGAACGATATCCAACCTCAACTGTTCGCACCTGGGATACATTGACGATTTCATGTCTCTGGATAGGACTCGGATAACGCCAGTTCACGCCGGATGAAGTCATGTGGCTATACTTTCCAAATGTCATCACAACAGCGGTTTCGCCTTCCTGGACAATAAAAAACCCCGTTACCATCCAGAAAAAAAACGCCAATGACACCAGCATAATCAATCCAAAACGCAACCCCTTGCGTTTGGATGCTTCGTCATCATAATTATTATCACCGGAATCATTATCCGGATCGTCGCCTCCCGTCCCTTTTCTTTTGAATAGCCGGTTTAAGCGCTCGTTAAATTTTCTCCATAGCTTGTCAATTTCAGGTGGATCATTATGGTTGTAGTCACCCGAACCGCGACCAAAAAGGTCGTGGAACATCGGCAGCAATTTACGTAATCTATCTAATGAAAACAAAGCCATTCGTATGATTTAATCTTTAAATTTATTGTCTTTTTACTTCGGATCGCTTTTCTGCATTTACCGCAACCGGCTGCACAGGCATTCTTTTCGCCTCCAGAACATACTCTGTCATCGCCTGTCTTAAGAGATCCATGCCGGCGCCGGTATGCGCACTGATCAAAACGCGTTGAATTTTACCATACTCATCCCGTTCCATACCCGGATTTAAGCCAACAAGATCAATCTTATTTAACACGATCAACTGAGGAATCTCATCTGCGCCAATCTCTTTTAAAACCAGATTAACCTGCTCTATCTGATCGCGTCGCGCGGGACTTGCAGCATCCACCACATGCAAAAGCAAATCCGCATGAATGGTTTCTTCAAGTGTTGCCCGAAAAGCCGCTACCAACTGGTGAGGCAATTCACGAACAAAACCCACTGTATCTGAAATCACAACATTGCCCGCTTCTTCCAGATAAACGCGTCGGGAAGTTGTATCGAGTGTTGCGAACAATTGATCCGCAACGTAAGTCCCTGTCTTTGTCATGCTATTAAACAAAGTCGATTTACCTGCATTGGTATAACCGATAAGGGAAAAGGAAAAAACATGGCTCCGGCTGCGCGAACGGCGCTGAGTCTCACGCTGCCTTTGCAATTTTTCCAGACGGGAACGAAGCATTTTGACCCGATCGCCGATAAGCCTGCGATCTGTTTCAAGCTGGGTCTCACCTGGTCCGCGCAAACCGATACCGCCCTTTTGCCTCTCAAGATGGGTCCATCCCCTGACCAATCTGGTCGAAAGATGCTGCAACTGCGCAAGTTCAACCTGAACCTTACCTTCATGGCTTTTTGCGCGTTGCGCAAAAATATCCAGAATCAAACTCGTCCTGTCGACAACCCCAATCTCTAGTTTACGTTCGAGATTACGCTGCTGCGCGGGCGACAAAGCATGATTAAAAATAACAAGATCACACTGATACTGCACAATCGCGGCCTGAACCTCATCCGCTTTACCGCTACCAATAAAAAGTGCCGCATCAGGACTTGAACGCTTCATCGTAACGGTTGCCACCGGCTCAGCTCCGGCAGATTTTACCAGCAACGCCAATTCCTGCATGCTGGAAGAAAAATCATCTTTCCCGAAATCAACTCCGACAAGAAGGGCGCGTGCAATCGCGCCCGGTCCCATTATTTTTTTTTTCGAAATATCAGGTGTTTTGTGCATCAGAATGCAAGTTGACCAGACGGGAAGGCACAACCGTGGAAATAGCATGTTTATACACCATCTGTGTCACGCTATTACGCAATAAAACCACATATTGATCAAATGATTCAATTTGCCCCTGCAACTTGATCCCATTGATCAGATAAATAGAAACAGGAACATGCTCCTTGCGCAGAATATTGAGGAAAGGATCCTGTAACATCTGTCCTTTGCCAGTGCTCATAATGACTCCATTAATTAATTGTTATTCGTAGTTGGAGATAAACTGATTTTTCAAACAGAACATGAAAAACGTCAATCAAAGTTTTCTTACTATACCGCATTTATAACCTTAGTTTCTGATCTGATACAGCTCATGATCTTTTTTCTGGATCAAATGGATTTTTTCCTGTCTTAAATTCAATTTGCAGCGGCGTCCCCGTCAACGAAAAAGCATCCCTAAAATGCCTTTCCAAATAACGACGGTAATCCTGGCTAATATGATCCAACCCATTTCCATGAACCACAACAATCGGCGGATTCTTACCGCCCTGATGCGCATAACGCAATTTCGGGCGAATGCCGCCTTTACTTCGTGGCGGCTGCTGATGCTCAGTCGCATCCTTTAAGACACGTGTCAGCCTTGGCGTAGAAAGATTGGCTGTCGCAGCCGCGTAAGCCGCATTAATTGAACGTATCAGCGATGTCATGCCCGTCTGCTTCAATGCCGATATGGTGTGAAATTGAGCAAAAGACAAAAAATGCAGTTTCCGTTCAACTTCGCTTTTAACCACTTTCCGCGTATCAGCAGGCAACCCATCCCACTTATTGATCCCCACAACCAATGCTCTGCCGCTCTCCAAAATAAAACCGGCAATATGAGCATCCTGCTCAGATATATCCTGTTGCGCATCAAGCAAAAGCAACACCACATTGGCATCGGAAATAGCCTGAAGCGTTTTAACCACTGAAAATTTCTCGACAGCCTGAAACACCTTCCCGCGACGGCGCAAACCTGCCGTATCAATCAGTGTGTAATGTTTCCCATCCCGTTCAAAAGGAATTTCAATCGCATCACGCGTTGTGCCAGGCATATCAAAAGCAATCACTCTCTCTTCACCGAGCAACGCATTGATCAGGGTCGATTTACCCACATTCGGCCGTCCGACTATGGCCAGGCGTATGGCATGCCCTTCCATTTCCGGCTCCTTTTGAGGCTCCGGCATGCGTGAAACCGCATCCAATGCGCTTGCGAGCATCGTGTGCACGCCATCGCCGTGCGCTGAAGAAATAATGAAAGGATCGCCCAGCCCCAGCTCATAAAAATCAGCGGCAACGGCTGTATATTTCATACCTTCAGCCTTATTGACCACAAGAATCACAGGGCGTCCCGATTTACGAAGATACTCGGTAATCGACTTATCATGCGGTGTGATGCCCTGACGGCCATCAACCATGAAAACAACCACATCAGCCTCAGCAACCGCCTGTTTGGTCTGCTTAGCCATCTCCTGGAAAATCCCGTCTTTGGCAACCGGCTCAAACCCGCCGGTATCGATCACCAGAAACGGACGATCGCCAACCCGGCCTTCGCCATAATGCCTGTCTCGCGTCAACCCCGGAAAATCAGCCACCAAAGCGGCCCTGGATCGGGTTAAACGATTAAAAAGCGTAGACTTGCCCACATTGGGCCGTCCCACCAAAGCCACAACGGGTTTCATATTAATTGATCATTAAAGCCTGAAGACGCCCGCCTGTCGTCTGAATAATCAGCTTATCGCCAACAACAAGCGGCGTTGCCTTGATAGCCGAGCCATCCGTTGCGATACGGGCAACAAATGCGCCATCCTCCCGCGAGAGAAAATGAACATATCCCTGAAGATCACCTACTGCAACTACCCCCATAAAAGAAACAGGCGTCGTCAATGCTCTATAAGCAAGGCGTTCGTTACGCCAGACACTTTGCCCGCGCAGGTTGGAAAAAGCGTAAACAGCGCCTTTCTCATCCGCAGCATAGACAAAATGACTATCAATGCTAACACCCACATCACTCGACAATTCCCTGGCCCACACGCCACCACCGCTGACAACATCATAGCAAGCGACGCGCCCCTGGAAAGAAGATGTGCAAACCAGCCTGCCCAATACAGCCGGCACGCCTGATGTATCCGCAATCCGTTCTAAATCAGTCGTTCCGCGCGGATCGCCCACAGTAACATCCCAATTGATGCCGCCACTCTCCAGCATCAAAGAAATCATCCGGCCACCAGGCAATGCAACAACAGCCGTAGGGCCAACAATCGCAATACCAGGCACCGAACGCAACATCAATGGCGGCAAACGCCGCGTCACCATCCACTTGCGCTCACCTGAATCCGCTTCAAACCCGGAAATCCGATTATCCAACGTCCGCACGACCACCACGTTTGCGCCCACTGCCGGAGCAGAAAGCGCCTCACTTGATAGCTGGGTCTTCCATTTCTCCTTGCCATCCGAATCAAAAGCGAGCAAAACACCATTTTTTCCGGCTACAACAATAGTATGACCATCCGTACCGACACCTGCTGTCAACGGAACACCTGCGGTAATCCGCCATATTTCCCGACCGCTTTCCGGATCAACCCGCACAATCGTGCCATTAGCGGACGCTGTATAAATGCTGTCATAAGTCGCAACCGGGGTAAAAACAAAATTATCAGACGAACCAACATTGAGCGACCAGGAAACGGCAACCTGTCGGCTCTGCTGAAACTCCACAAGTTCTGCAGGGAGATTTTTGGGGACTCCCCCGGAAAAGGGATTAATCGAATCCATCCAGGAACAACCTGACAACAACAGGGCAAAACCGAATGTCAGAACTGTAATCGCATAATGCATAGATTTCCTTAAATATTTCATCCGGCTGTTGCCTCACCACCCAGATCATCCAGTTTCAACTGGATCAGGACTCTGCCCGGATCATCCGCCGCCGCATTAGCCAATGCTGATTGATAAGCTTTCCTGGCCTCATCTAACTTATCCTGAGCATAATAAATATCGCCCCTCCTATCTTCAGCCATACTGGCAAACGCCTTAGGAAATTCTGCTGCCAATACAGCCTGGGCTTCATCATATCTTTTCTCATCCAGCAAAATGCCGGCCAGCCGGATGCGGGCAATCGCTCTATATCCATCACCCTTACCATTATCGATAACCCACTTCAGGCGGCCTTTGGCCACATCCGCCTCTTTAAAATCATAGGCAATACGAGCCGCAATCAAATTAGTCATGGCAGCATAAGCCGTCGCGCCAAACTTTTCTTGCATGTCCGATGCAATTCGTTGCGCCCGTTCATTATCGTTGGCATAAATAGCACTCTGCATCTCATAATACAACTGTGATGCCTGCTCTGCCTGTTTACGTTGATAACTGCCCCAAACAGCCCAGGCAGTATAAGCCGCCAACACGACAATGATGATCCACATCACCAAATTACCGTACTGTTTCCACCAAGCCTTGATAGCGGCTATCTGTTCCTGTTCTTCGAGATCGTATGCCATGATAGTATCAATCTATTCATTCAATGAATGCCATGTGTCGGTGTTTCGCACAAACCACCGCAACCACATCCGCATGCCCCTTTATTGTCATCTTCACTAATTATCCGGTCAATCAGATAATCAGCCACCCGTGCCAATGGAACCAAACTCTGGTTATTCTCCACATCCGGTGAACGCAGTGCTTTGATGCTGGCATGATTGCCTTTCAGTTCATCTTCTCCAAGAAGAATGGCAAAAGCAGCACCACTATCATCAGCACGCTTCATCTGCGCTTTAAAGCTGCTGCCGGCTGCTGCCGGCGAACAGTGCAGTATTACATCAAGTCCCGCACCGCGCAAGACCTCCGCCAACGCAAATGCCTCAAGCATGGCTGTCTCGCCCTGATGGACAATATAAACGTCAGGATTATCAGCCGCATTGACATTTCCCTGCGCTTTCATCAACTCTATCAGCCGTTCGACACCCAGCGCAAAACCGCACGACGGCGTCGGACGCCCTCCCAGCATTTCAAAAAGCGGATCATATCTCCCGCCGCCGCAAACCGTGCCCTGTGAACCCAATTCATCACTGATCCATTCAAACACCGTGCGGTTATAGTAATCCATGCCTCGAACCAGACGCGGATTGATCAAATAAGGGATATTGTTATGCTGCAAAATTTTCTGGAACCCTTCAAAATGCCGAATGGATTCCTCATCCAGATAATCAAGCAGCTTCGGCGCCGCATTAACCATTTCCTGCATAGCCGGATTTTTGGTATCCAGGATACGCAAAGGATTGGAATAAAGACGTCTTTTCGCATCCGAATCCAGCACATCGCTATTCTTCTCAAAATAAGCAATCAGATCAGCCCGGTGACGATTTCTCTCTTGCGCATTGCCGATTGAATTAATCTCAAGGCGGATTTTCTCCAGCCCCAGATCATCCCACAAACGCTGGCACAACAAAATAAATTCCGCATCAATATCCGGCCCGCCAAATCCGAGCGCCTCGGCGCCAATCTGATGAAACTGCCTATAACGGCCGCGCTGCGGCCGCTCATGGCGAAACATCGGGCCAGAGTACCATAATCTTTGGGGGCCGTTATAAGTCAAATTATGTTCCACAACCGCCCGAACAACCCCTGCCGTACTTTCGGGACGCAATGTCAAACGGTCTCCATTCAAAGCATCCTCAAAAGAGTACATCTCTTTTTCCACAATATCGGTAACTGCCCCCAACCCACGCGCAAAAAGGGCTGTCTCTTCAACAATCGGCGTCCTTATACGTTGGTATCCATAACTCTTTAACACGGACTCCGCCGTATTCTCCAGCAATTCCCACAAGAATGCCTCATCCGGCAAAATATCGTTCATCCCTCTTATGCCTGGGATTTTCTTATTCTTATTCGCTTTTTTATCTTCAGACATAACCAATGCCTATCATCCTTTTCCTACTTTGCCGCCACAGCCTCGCCATAATGCGACTGCACATATTTCAGGATCATCTCCTGAAACTGCCTGTCAAGATTATCGCCACGCAGCATCGTCTTCTTTTTACCATCCTCAAACACCATTGCCATGGGAATTTCGCCATTTCCCGGCAAGCTGATCCCAATATTGGCATGCTGGGACTCCCCCGGCCCATTTACAACACAACCCATCACAGCCACATTCATGCTTTCCACACCCGGATACCGGTTTTTCCACACCGGCATCTGTTCCCGGAGATAATGCTGCGTACTATTTGCCAAATCCTGAAAAAGCGTGGAAGAAGTCCGCCCACAGCCGGGACAGGATGTCACCATCGGCACAAAATGACGTAACCCCATGCTTTGCAACAACTCCTGCGCAACAACAACCTCCCGGGAACGAGAACCCCCAGGTTCGGGCGTAATAGAAATCCGAATCGTATCCCCAATTCCCGCTTCCAGCAACACAGACAAAGCGGCAGCCGAAGCCACAATGCCCTTACTGCCGACACCCGCTTCCGTCAATCCAAGATGAAGCGCGTAACGGCAACGCTGCGACAATTCGCGGTACACCGCTATCAGATCCTGCACCCCCGACACCTTGCATGACAAAACAATCCTGTCAGCCGGCAGACCCAATTCCTCCGCCTGAGCAGCGCTCTCCAAAGCCGAAGTCACCAATGCTTCATACATCACGCTTTGCACAGGCCATGGCGTTAAACGGCTTGCATTCTCATCCATGATGCGTTTAAGCAATGCCTGGTCCAAGCTGCCCCAATTTACGCCTATGCGTATCGGCTTCTCATACCGGCATGCCATCTCAACCATCGCGGCAAACTGTCTATCCCTATTCTCACCCATTCCGACATTACCCGGATTGATGCGGTATTTAGCCAGCGCCATTGCGCACTTTGGAAATTCCTCAAGAAGAACATGGCCATTAAAATGAAAATCTCCGATAAGCGGGACATACACACTTTCCGCATCAAGACGTTCACGGATAGAAGGAACCGCCTGCGCTGCTGCAGGCGTATTAACCGTTATCCTGACCAACTCGGAACCAGCCTCAGCCAAATCAACAATCTGCTGAACCGTCTTTTCCACATCAGCAGTATCGGTATTGGTCATGGATTGCACCACAATCGGTGCATCACCGCCAATCACAACAGGCCCTTTCTCTCCGGGAACGGCAACAGCATGTGTTCTCTTACGCGGCGCCAATGCCGATACAATCGGCTTTTCCTGCTGTTTCATCATCAATTATTTCAATTCCACTCTGGCTTCAGAATTTCTTCTTGCTGTTTTCAAAACAAGCGGCCGTTCCCGGAACTCAGCTTCCACATTAACGGCTCTCTCAACAACAAGAACAACCGGTTCATCGATTTCGATTCTTTGCATATCGCCTGCACGACCGTCAAACTCATTCCGCAAAGAAGAATCCATCCTCAAAATCTGAACTCTGGACGGCCCGTTAAAACGCACAATCAACACATTCGGCAATACAGCCGGAACTGCCTTCGGCTGAATCTCTGTGGCTTTAACCTCTTTGGATTGCAATTGCGGCTGAACCGGTTTCTCAACATCAGGTGAAGCCGCCTGTGGCACAACCGCCGCTTTATCTTCCGCCTTCGGGATTGGCTGTTCTTCTGCCGGCTTCTCCTCCTTGCCAGCAGCGCCTTCCGAAAGTGCCGGCATCTTCTCTGGTTCGGTCACAGCAACCTTGGACGCTTCCATTTTCGGGGAAGCCAAGCTCGATGCCGCCCGATTCGTCGCGGCAGCCGTTGGCCCCGCCTTCTTCCGGAATGACAAAGAATCGGATGAAAACCATTTCATGCTATACGCGCCATAAACCAGCACAAGCAATACCACAACCAGAATAATCAAGCCGGTTTTTCCCATTTTGAATTTTTTCCCAAACGGCTGACGACCCTGAACCAATCGCTCTGATACGCTCTGCCTGGGAATCTGATCCAGCTGCTTACTTGCCGGCTCTTCCTTGGAAAACATCGCAATCAGCGGTTCCGGATCAACCTGCAACATTTTTGCATAAGCACGAACAAACCCTCTTGAAATAGCCACGCCATGCAACACTTCATAATTATCCGACTCAAGCTCACGAACCTGGCGCACCGTCATCTTCAAGCTGGCTGCAACCTGTTCCTGCTCCATGCCCGCCGCAATGCGATACGCGGCTAGCTGTGCTCCCGGCCCCAAAACTTTCGGGGCGGGTTCTTTCTCTTCAACAGTCGCTTTCTCTTCAACAACCGGTACCGTCTCTGCTTTCGCATCTCCATTCAATGACGCCTTCGCTTCGTCACGATCAGCAACATCTGGCCCATTCGAGTTTTTTCCCTCCGGCATCTCAACCCCAGGTTGGGAAACATCCTTACTTTCCCCGTCTATTTCATCCATGTTCATTTAAAACTCCAGGTGACCACTGCATTCTCGTCAACTCGCAGCACAGCTTTCATGAAAAGCGGCTCTTTCCCAATTATTAAACATTATTCCTTAAATGTTTATTTTTTCACAAAAACATAACAATCAGTGCAATTCCTCATCCGATTCCGTATAACAAACCTGCATTTGCATCATCCTTCTTTTGACATCGGTTCTATCCTGCACTTCACCTGCCAGCATGCCGCAAGCGGCATCAATATCATCACCGCGTGTTTTACGAACCGTCGTCACAATCCCTGCTTCCAGCAAGATTTTTGAAAAGGCATGAATACGCTCTGGTCTTGAACGGCACAAACCAGATATATCAAAAGCATTAAATGGAATAAGATTAAACTTGCATGACACGGGAGAAGAACGATTCTGGACTAAATCAACCAGCTCCCTTGCATGGTCATCCGAATCATTCACCCCATCCAGCATGCAATACTCAAACGTAATGAAATCTCTTGGCGCATAATCAAGAAACCGCCGGCAAGCCGCCATCAATGACGACAACGGATGCTTGCGGTTGATCGGAACCAGCCTGTTACGCAATGCGTCATTTGAAGCATGCAAAGAAACGGCAAGCGCAACAGGACATTCTTTTGCCAACCGGTCAATCATCGGCACCACACCACTGGTAGAAACCGTCACACGACGACGCGAAAGCCCATAGGCATTATCATCAAGCATCAGCTTTAGCGCACCAACACTGGCATCAAAATTCAGCAGCGGTTCGCCCATCCCCATCAGGACGACATTGGAAATTTGCCGAACCGGTTTACCCTCGTCTCTTTCTGTCATCCGCAAGGCAAATTCAGCCATCCATAATTGCCCGATGATCTCTCCGGTTGTCAGATTACGGCTAAATCCTTGTTTGCCGGTTGAACAAAACAAACAATTTATAGCGCATCCAGCCTGCGTGGAAACACACAATGTCCCCCGATTTTCTTCAGGAATAAAAACCGTTTCAATCGCATTGCCCTGCCCAACATCCAGCAGCCACTTCCGGGTGCCATCAACGGACACATGATCTGCAATCACGGCAGGCGCTGTAATTTGCGCGCAATATGACAACTTTTGACGCAGCGACTTAGCCAAATCAGTCATCTGATCAAAATCACTCACACCTGACTGATGAATCCAGCGCTGCAATTGTCTCGCCCTAAAAGGCTTCTCATTCAAACTGGAACAGTACTCAACCAACTGAACCGGATTCAGATCAAGCAGATTTGTCCTGGCTGCTGTCATGGGTACAAACAAAACAGGCTTGCCACGCGTTACTGGCAAGCCATGTTATCAACGAGAATAGGTTTGGGTTTCCGGAAAGAAAAACGCGATTTCTTTTACCGCTGCAGTCGCACTATCAGAACCGTGCACGGCGTTAGCATCAATTGACTCAGCAAAATCAGCGCGGATCGTTCCTTTTGCGGCTTCTTTCGGATTGGTTGCCCCCATCAATTCACGATTTTTCGCAATTGCATTTTCGCCCTCCAACACTTGTACCATGACAGGTCCAGACATCATGAAACTAACCAAATCCTTGAAAAACGGCCGTTCGCGATGTTCGGCATAAAACCCTTCCGCCTCGGAACGTGACAGTTTAATCATACGTGCAGCGATAATCTTGAGGCCTGCACTTTCAAAACGGGTGTAAATTGGGCCGATTACATCTTTCGCGACGGCATCGGGCTTAATAATCGACAAGGTGCGTTCGATCGCCATTTAAATAAACTCCAATGAAAAAATTAAGACATGACTTTGACATAGCTTTATATTTTATCATGGAAGATTATAAAAACCGGATATGTTTTTCCAATATAAAAAGGGCTTTTTCCTTATGCAGATAGCTTTAGCGGGATAAAAAATCATATCATCGCTATATGAAGAATACATCCTCCTATCACATATTGACTGATAGCTCCTTTTTCTTCTCTAAATGATCAGACTCATCCAAATCAATAGAGAGATAAGTCTCCGATTTCAGGCGTTCCCTGATGATACGGGTTAAATTGCATGAAAGTCCCAAAAAGGTATCTCTTTCCTGCAAAACATCTCGTATCAAAAAATAAATATTGATTTCCTCACATAAATCAAAACATTCGGATTCACGCAAAACGCGATCCAGTTCACCATCATCAAGCTCACCATCCAGCATGGCCGATAACTGCTCTTTCAATGTTTCCTTTTTCATTTTTACTAACCGCTCCTTACAACTCACCACCGCTTATCAATATCGGTTCCCAACAAGGGACGCAATTTAACAGCAACAGCTTCCCTTGCCCTAAAAATACGGCTCCTGACGGTTCCTATCGGGCATTCCATCATCACGGCAATTTCCTCATAGCTCAAACCTTCAATTTCCCGTAACATCAGTGCCGATCTCAGGTCATCAGACAGTTCATTCATAGCCAGACTCACTGTTTCAGCGATTTGCTTCGAGGCAAATACGGATTCCGGCGTATTGATATCACGAAGGTTTTCCCCCTCATTGAACGATTCCATCTGTTCTGCCGTTATATCCGTCGAGGCCGGTACCCGTCTCCCACGGTTATCCAGAAAATTTCTGGCTGTATTAATTCCAATCCGGTACAGCCAGGTATAAAATGCTGAATCTCCGCGAAACTGGTGAAGAGCCTGGTAAGCCTTTATAAAGGTCTCCTGCACAACATCTTCTGCTTCCGTCTGATTATGGACAAAGCGCAAAATCAATCTAAACAGTTTCCGTTGATATTTCGATACAAGTACATCGAAACCCGACTTATCACCTCGCTGAGCACGCTCGACAAGCGTCCTGTCAATTTCTCTTTCAGTTGCCAAAATGAAATATCCTGTATTCAGGTAATTGCAGGAAACTCAATAATTTAGAGTCTCCGAATTGCAATTAGTTCAATAAAAATGAATTTTTACTGCTTTTCATTTTGGTGAACAACCAGCCACTGGCACGCAATGTATAGTGCCTTGAATGCTTCTTCATTAACAGAGTCGGAAAAAATCGTTATAAATTTTCTCTGTTTTGAATCAAACTCCACATGCAATAGAAGCAATATTGGCCAAATGGTTGAGCCATTCACCATATAAAATACTTCTGCATCCGGCACAGTCTGTTCTTGACGAAAATTTTGCACGGACACATTACGTACATCTTCACGTATACGTATTTGTCCGCTTCCGGATATATCAATCCAGAAGGATTTTTTTGAGCGAAAATGCAAAAAAATAAAAAAACCGGCTGAAACAAAGCAAATAACCGTAACGATCATCCTGCTGAAAAGATCGAAAGTCCCTGTCTGTCCCGAAACAATCAGAAAACCAGTCAGAACCATCATGGCAGCCATCCCGAAAGTGCAAACCATAAAAAAACGGGATGGGGCAATTTTTGCGGATACGGCAATCGACATCATTTAATCCATCGAGTGGATATAGAGTATGAAAAAACCCTATTCATTTTGCAATGAATAGGGTTTAAGCATAACAGATTGCGTAATTATATTTTGCCAAACAGCAGTGAACCATTTGTGCCGCCAAAACCAAAAGAGTTTTTCAGCGCATAGTTAATTTGACTGTCTCTCGCTGCATTGGCGCAATAATCCAGATCACATTGCGGATCCTGATTAAAAATATTGATAGTCGGCGGTATGATCTGGTGATGAACAGCCAGCGCGGTAATAACGGCTTCCAGACCGCCAGCCCCTCCCAGCAGATGTCCAAACATGGATTTGGATGAACTGACCACGACTTTCTTGGCATGATCGCCAAGCGTGCGTTTGACTGCAACCGTCTCCGCAATATCACCCAGCGGGGTCGATGTGCCATGCGCATTAATGTAACCAACCTGGTCTGGATTAATGCCGCCATCATTTAACGCATTCAGCATACAGTTGCTGGCGCCGCTGCCGTCTTCCAGAGGCGCGGTCATATGGTTTGCATCAGCACTCATGCCAAAGCCAACCAATTCCGCATAAATTTTTGCACCGCGTGCCTTGGCATGTTCATATTCTTCCAGCACCATCACGCCACCACCTTCACCCAGGACAAATCCGTCACGATCCTTATCCCAGGGACGGGAAGCGGTTGTTGGATCATCATTTCTGGTTGACAAGGCTCGCGCCGATGCAAAACCACCCAGGCCCAAAGGTGAAATGGTTGATTCAGCACCACCTGCAATCATGACATCGGCATCACCGTACGCAATGATTCTTCCTGCAAATCCGATACAGTGTAATCCGGTTGAACAAGCCGTCACAATTGACAGATTAGGCCCCTTCATGCCATAACGAATGGAAAGAAAACCCGAAATCATGTTAATGATGGAAGCCGGCACAAAAAACGGGCTGATTCTGCGAGGCCCGCGATTGGTCAATTCCGTGTGGGTTTGCTCAATCATAGGAAGCCCGCCGATACCGGATCCGATATTGACACCGATACGGCTCGCATTTTCCTCCGTCACCACCAGCCCGCTATCTTCAACGGCCTGAATACCGGCAGCCATGCCATAGTGGATAAAAGTATCCATATGGCGCGCTTCTTTAGCTGGAATATAGTCCTCCAGCTGGAAATTTTTTACCTCACCCGCAAAATGCGTGCTAAAAGCAGACGCATCAAACCGCGTAATCGGTCCAATACCGGATTTCCCAGCTGTTACCGCACCCCACATATCGGCAACGTTATTTCCTACGGGCGAAATACATCCCAGGCCGGTAATAACGACCCGGCGTTGTCGTGTACGGCTCAAACTATTCTCCTTGGTGATTTCGAGAATTAAGACTGCATATTGGCAGTAGCATAGTCGACGGCTTGTTTTACCGTGGTAATTTTCTCAGCCTGCTCATCGGGGATTTCAATCTCAAATTCATCCTCGAGAGCCATGACAAGCTCAACCGTGTCGAGTGAATCAGCACCCAGATCATCGACAAAAGAAGATTCCAGCTTGATCTCATCTTCAGCAACACCCAGTTGCTCAGCGACAATCTTTTTCACACGTTGTTCGATATCGGACATTTGTTGGCTCCAGTTATAAAATGATTGGTAAAGAGTGCGCGCATTTTAACAGGTTTGCGCTTGAAAATTGCATTTTTGATTTTTGATTCTAAAATTGAAAGCTAATTATAGTAAAAAAATTGCCAAACCATCACATCTTTCGTGATCAGTTCATAAACATGCCGCCATTAACATGCAACACCGTGCCTGTAATGTAAGACGCCTGTGGTGAGGCTAAAAAAGCGGTAGCGGCAGCAACATCTTCCGGCATGCCAAAACGCCCCAGCGGGACTTGATGTAATAGATTGGCCGCCTGCTCTTCGGTCAGCAACTTCGTCATATCGGTATCAATGAATCCGGGTGCGACACAGTTTACAGTAATATTACGGCTCCCAAGCTCGCGGGCCAGTGCCCGGCTCATGCCTTCCACCGCGGCTTTGGATGCGGCATAATTCATCTGGCCGGCATTGCCCATCGAACCGACAACAGATGAAATATTGATAATCCGTCCATCACGCTGTTTCATCATACCGCGCAATACAGCACGAGACAGACGGGAAACCGCATTCAAATTGACTTCTATCACTTTATCCCACTCTTCATCTTTCATCCGCATAGCGAGATTGTCCTGTGTAATGCCCGCATTATTCACCAGAATGTGAATCGCTGCGTATTCCTTTTGCACGTCTTCTACGACAGCAAGACAACGCTCTGCATTACTGACATCTAAGACAACGCCCTTTCCGGCATCCGGACGTATCTGGCTTAGCGCCTCAGTAATGGCCGTTGCCCCTGACTGGGATGTCGCCGTACCAATAACCGTAGCGCCCTGCCTTGCCAATTCCAGCGCAATGGCGTAGCCAATTCCGCGCGACGCGCCTGTAACCAAGGCAACTTTACCCTGTAAATTTTGTGAAGTCATTTCAAAATCTCCAGCACATTTTCAAGTGAAGTCTGATCCACAATAGCTTCGCCTGTCAGCGATCCTTCTATGCGGCGGCTTAAGCCTGCCAGCACCTTGCCGGGACCGCATTCCACAATATGCGTTATTCCCATGGATGCCATTTTCCTGACCGTTTCCACCCAGCGCACGGAATGGGCTACCTGCCTGACCAGCGCATCCTTGATGGCTTCTGGATCATTAAGAACCGCAACGTCCACGTTATTGATCACTGGAATCTTAGGCGTCGAAAACGTCAATCCGGCCATGTATTCGCGCAAACGCTCGGATGCCGGTGCTAAAAGAGACGAATGAAACGGCGCCGATACAGGCAGCATAATGGCGCGTTTGGCGCCTTTGGCTTTTGCCGCTTCACACGCACGCTCCAATGCGCCTTTATGACCGGCTATAACAAGTTGCGCCGGCGCATTGAAATTAGCCGGCTCGACCACCTCGCCTTGCGCTGCCTCGGCGCAAGCGGCAATCACATCTTCATCGGAAAGCCCCAGGATGGCCGCCATGCCGCCTTGCCCGACCGGAACGGCTTCCTGCATGGCCTGGGCACGAAAACGCACCAAACGGACAGCATCGGCAAAAGGAATAACACCTGCAGCGACAAGCGCCGAAAATTCACCCAGACTATGGCCGGCAACCACTTCCGGCTCAGCGCCGCCAGCGGCAAGCCATGCACGATAAAATGCAACAGACGCGCTTAACATAACCGGCTGGGTATTGGTTGTCAGATCAAGACTTTCTTTGGGGCCTTCTGCAATCAGCTTGGCAATGTCCATCTGAATGGCATCCGATGCTTCCGCAAGCGATTCGGCAACAACAGGATTACCGGCAAAACCGTTTAACATTCCCACTGCCTGTGAACCCTGACCTGGAAAAACAAAAGCAAATCTAGGCATGTCTGATTTCTTTACAGGTTAAAGTGAATAAAAAAACACACAAACAAATTACATTCTTGCCAGAACGGCACCCCAGGTCAAGCCGCCGCCCAACGCGACCATCAGCACATTCTGCCCGGGTTTAATCCGTCCATCACGAACCGCCGTATCAAGCGCAAGCGGAATGGAAGCAGCAGAAGTATTACCATGCTGATCGACTGTTTCAATCACATTTTTACTTGAAATACCCATTTTTTTGGCAGAACTCTGCATAATACGGATATTGGCTTGATGCGGAATCAGCCAGTCAACATCCGAGACTGATGTACCCGTCATCTCCAGCACTTCCGTGCCGACCTTATCCATTAGGGTCACCGCCAGCTTGTAAACGGCCATGCCATCCATATAAAGAAAAGCCTGCCCTTCAATCGCGCCATTGTTCAGTTTACCGTTCAAGCAAAGAATGTCGCCATAACTGCCATCCGCATGAAGACGCACTCCTAAGATACCGGGCTCATCAGAAGCTGCCAGCACCACAGCACCGGCACCATCTCCGAATAAAACACAGGTTGTCCGATCCTTAAAATCCAGGATACGGGAATAAACCTCAGCGCCTATGACCAAAATTCTCTTATGAACACCTGCACGGATAAAACTGTCTGCAACAGAAAGCGCATAAACAAAGCCACTGCAAACCGCCTGGACATCCATAGCGGCACCGTTATTTGTAATACCCAGCTTTCTCTGGATCACACAAGCTGTATTAGGGAAGCCGCCCAGAAAATCAGGCGTTGCTGTCGCTACAATAATCAGATCAATCTCATTGGGAGCGATCTTAGCCATTTCCAGCGCTTTTCTTGCCGCCTCTGCTCCCAGATCACTCGACTGCACGTCATCATCGGCATAATGCCTTGCGGCAATACCGCTGCGTGTGCGAATCCACTCATCAGACGTCTCCACTCCGGTCGCGGCCAACATCGCTACAAGCTCATCATTGGTAACACGTCTTGGCGGCAAGCAACTGCCGGTACCGATTATCTTTGCATAAACTGTCATGCTGATTTCTGTTCCTGTATCCCCGATTGCACAACAGCAGCCTCGACATTGCTTCCATTTTCAGATTTCTGCAAAAACTCAGCCATCATGGTTGACATGTGCGACATTACATTGCTATTGACAGCGTCGTATGCACGCTTTATTGCACACTCAAACGCAAAAACATCCGCGCTGCCGTGACTCTTAAAAACCAGTCCGCGCAACCCCAGCATACTGGCGCCATTAAAGCGGGAAGGGTTCAGTCTTTCACGAATGGATTGAAGCGCCCGGCCAGCCAGCCAGGCTCCCAACATGGATAAGAGACTGCTCTTAAATTCTGAAACAAGGACATGCCGGACAAAACGGCCAAGTCCCTCGACTGACTTTAAGGTCACATTCCCGACAAAACCATCACAGACAATCACATCACATGTGCCTTCAAACAAGTCATTGCCTTCAACATTGCCCAGATAGTTTAACGTTCCTTTTTTGGCTTCCTGCCGGAGCAACTCACCGGCTTCCTTGACAACCTCATTGCCCTTGATCTCTTCCGTACCCACATTGAGCAACCCTACCCTGGGTTTCGGGTTCCCCTCAACAGCAGAAAAAAGAACCGATCCCATGATGGCAAACTGATGCAGATGCTCAGCTTCACAATCCACATTGGCTCCAAGATCAAGCGCATATGTCGGACCACCTTTCTGATTAGGCAAAATGGCGCAAATAGCCGGTCTGTCGACACCAGGCAGCGTTTTTAAAAGATAACGCGATATAGCCATAAGCGCTCCGGTATTGCCGGCTGAAACACACGCCTGGGCCTCCCCATTTTTGACCTGCTCGATAGCAACCCGCATGGATGAATCTCTTTTCTTGCGCAAAGCGATTTCCAGCGGATCATCCATTTTCACGACTTCCGTTGCATTTTTGATGGAAATGCGCGGATGATTTTCTGCACGAAACTTTCTCAGCTGATCAACAATCTGATCCTCTACACCAACCAGAACAAGTTCTGCATTAGGCACTTGCTTAAGAAATCCAAGACTGGCAGGAATAGTCACCGGTATCCCGTTGTCCCCGCCCATACAGTCAATTGAAATCTTGACGCTATCTGATTCGCTTTGAACCACACCCATACGGATTTTTGGTCCGCCCCTTAACGATTTTTAGTACTGCATAACATAAAATGGCGCAAGGTTCAAAACCTGCTGCGCCATACATATTTTAAAGCCGCTGAATTATTTATTCATCGCTTTTGGTTTTCATAACCTTTTTGCCACGATAATAACCATTCGGGCTCACATGGTGGCGGCGATGTTTTTCACCGGATGTGGGCTCAGTTGACAGATTAGTGGCAACGAGCGCATCGTGGGAACGATGCATGCCACGTTTTGACGGCGATTTCTTGTTTTGTTGGACTGCCATAATTACTCCTGATTCAAAATTTTGGAAATTTTAACACATTCGTGTAGCAATATGACGGAAATCAGATATCTCCGTTTTCCGTGTATATTTAGTTTTCTTCGCTCTTCCCTGTTTTTAAGCCCTGCAGCACAGAAAAAGGCGACTTCTGCTTTTCGCCAAAAACAAGGCGACTGGCATGAGGACAAACATCGTGTCTTGGGGATAGAGGTATAGTCAGCAACGCTTCATCTTCCACCAAAACCAGCATATCGATTTCTTTATCCCCAACGATAACTTCGGTCGGATCATCTTCTTCCAGCCTGTCTTCAATTTCATCTGCTTGCGCCTCACTGCCGGCAAGAATGATGGTTGCCCGGGAATCCAAATCAAAAGGAAACGCCTCCAGGCATCGCTGACACATCAAATCAATCCGGCCCTTAACGGCCAAATCAAGCTGAAGATATCCGGATGGGTTGATTTTCCCTTCAGCAACCCATTGCAGTTCACCAGAACTGCCGGCGCAAACCGCTGAAAGACGTTCCAGCTCTGCGACTTTGATCCTGCCCTCCTGCTTTAAGTTCTTTCGGCAGAATTCGCCGGGATCATTCAGAACAACATTCATATCAAATCGAGTATAAAACCTGCGATAATAACAAAAATATCTCTTTACAGTCAAAGAAAGTGTATGATTTTTATTATTTTTTGATCTTCCATGCCAACACGCCTCTCGCCACGCCTGATTCTTGCATCCGGATCCCTATACCGACGTGAACTGCTGGAACGTCTGCGTATCCCATTTGATGTCATCATTCCTAACATTGATGAAACCCCTCTGGTATCCGAATTGCCGCAAGAAACAGCGCTAAGACTGGCATTTGAAAAGGCGGCGGCAGTCGGAAAAAAATACCAAGATGCAATCGTGATTGGCTCTGACCAAGTCGCCACATTGGATAACAAACAAATCGGAAAACCAGGTACACACGAAAATGCGCTTAAACAATTAATGATCATGCGCGGGCGCCGTGTTATCTTTCATACGGCCTTATGTGTCTGGGATAGCCGGCAAAAACACCCCGAAAAAAACGCGCAAACAGCCAATGTGCAAACGATAGTTACCTTCCGCAATCTGCCCGAAGCCGAGTTCGAAGCTTACCTGCAAGCCGAACAGCCTTATGATTGCGCGGGCAGTGCCAGAAACGAAGCGCTCGGCATCGTTCTTCTGGAAAAAATCGAAAGCACGGATCCGACAGCATTAACCGGTCTGCCGCTCATTACACTGACAACCATGCTGAAAAATTGCGGCATCTCTTTTTTCCCCGAAAACCAATCCGCATGAAACCCGGCATCCTCTATCTGATTCCTGTATCACTCGGCCTGCCTGAAAAAGAAGGGGATACGCTCGCCTGCGTCATTCCGGCCGAAGTCAAGGAAATCACGGCAAGACTTTCTTATTTTATTGCTGAAAACGCCAAATCCGCACGTGCTCATTTAAAGGAGGTTGCCAAAACAAGGGAACTGAGCCAACCCATCCAGCAAATCCGGATTGCCGAACTCAATATACGGACAAAAAAAGAGACTTTTCCTGTACTGTTGGAACCGATTCTTGCCGGTGAGGATGGCGGCCTGATTTCCGAAGCGGGCGTTCCAGCTATTGCCGATCCCGGAGCCGACCTGGTTGAAACAGCGCATCAGGCCGGCATTACGGTCAAACCGCTTGTCGGCCCCTCATCCATATTACTGGCCTTAATGGCAAGCGGGTTAAATGGCCAGAATTTTGCCTTCAATGGCTATCTTCCGGTCAACCCCATTGAACGCGCCAAACAAATCCGTGCGATGGAAAACCGTTCTCGTCAGGATAAGCAAACCCAGATTTTTATTGAAACGCCTTACCGAAATCAGGCGCTCCTTGAAGCTTTGTGCGAAAACAGCAAAGGCAACACCCGGTTATGCATCGCCACAGACCTTACCCTGCCAACCGAAACCATTGAAACGCTGACAATCAGCCAATGGCGAAGCAGGCTGGCACGAAAAGAAACACCCGATATTCAGAGAAAACCCAGCATCTTTCTTTTTCTTGCAACCTGACCAGCTATCCGCTGCCAACCAGAAAAGAAGCGGATATTTTTCAATCATCCTCTTTCGTTCTTTTCACTGGCTTGCCTGCTCCCGTTAATAAGCTGTATTCGGATGAGCCATCCTGCCCCAGCAGAGAAACAAGCCGAGGCATCAGCAACTCCATGCGCGCTTTCAGTGTCCAGGGCGGATTGATCACGAAAAGACCGCTGCCATACAAGCCAAACCTATCCGGAACAGGCTGGCTAACCGTCAATGTCACTTCAAGCCATTCGTTTCCCGGCAGGGATTTGAGTCGATCAGGAAAACGCCGGGCCTCCGGACGCTGCAAAATCGGATACCAAACAATATAGGTTCCACTCGAAAACCGTTTGACGGCATCTGACAGCGCCTCAATGACATGACGATAATCCTGCTTGTTTTCATACGGCGGATCGATCAGAATCACGGCACGACGCGATAGCGGAGGCAACTGGCTTTTCAAAGCGGCAAAACCATCCTTTTTTTCAATCATGACCCGCTTGCCTCGGCTGATTCTTTTTTGGCCATTGCTCATGGCATGCATCTGTATTTTGTTGAAATTTTCCGCGAGAATCCGGCTCTCTGTTGAATGCAACTCAAAAAGCCGCAGCCGATCCTGATCTCGTAATACACTTTCAGCAAAATAAGGCGAACCCGGATAATAGCGCAATACGCCATCCGGATTCAGTTCACGAATGATTTTCATGTATGCCTGCAATTCTGCCGGTATGTCACTCTGACCCCACAGCCTGCCGATACCTGACTCGAACTCCCTGTTTTTCTGTGCTTCAGCCTTAAGCAAAGGATAAAGCGCAGCGCCTGCATGGGTATCGATATAAAAAACCGCCGCTTCCTTCTGGCAGGCATACTGCAATACTTCGAGCAACACCACATGCTTGAGAACATCTGCGTGATTTCCTGCATGAAAAGCATGTCGGTAACTGAACATGGCTAATCCTTATTCGTCAAAAAAGAACGGAACGCCATCATACCTTGAATCCGAACCGGATTTAAAAGAGCTCCAAAAACAATCGGGCTGTTGCCGATAATCGCTTTGTCGCCCGCCAGATGATTGCAGAAGAAGATTGCAGCGTACATCCTGTTATCACGATGCGGTGAAAATCACCAGCCGGGCGGACAGAAAGCGTGGATTCAGGCAGGATAGCAATGCCCAGGCCGCGTTCAACCAATGACAGGATAGCGGAAACATGGTCACTTTCGCAAAATATGTTAGGCGTTAGACCTGCAAACCGCATGGCATCCAGCACCATATCATGACAATGCACACCTTCCTGGCGGTGCATTAAAATCAATGGGACTTCAGCCAACTCATGCAATGAAATACTTTCCATGTTCACCCGTTTTTCATCATTTTTATGTGTTACCGCAACCCAGGCTTCCGTCAGCAGCGGTATGGATTCATAAGCGCCGACAGGCACAGGAAGCCGGACAATACCAAACTCAATCACATGGGCATCCAGCAGTTCCAGCATCCGGTACGTATTACCTTCACGCCAATTAAAACGCACATGCGGATATTTTTCATTGAACATTTTGATGCGGTCGGGAACATACAATCCGCCAATAGCAGGAAGACTGCCAATGGAAAGCACGCCATGAATACCGCGCTCCATATTCCGGACTTCCTCAGCCGTTGTGCTCACCATATCAAGAATCTGGGATGCGCGCTGATAAAATGTATGCCCAGCCTGAGTCAAGCGAAGATGGCGGGTATTTCTCTCAATGAGCTTGACGCCGAGTTCTTCTTCCAGCAACTTAAGCTGCAAGCTCAGTGGCGGCTGTGAAATATGCAGGCGCTCGGCTGCCTTGCTAATGTGCCCTTCTTCTGCAATCGCGCAAAAATAACGAAGCTGTCGCAAATCCATTTTATTTTCAATATATATTTGAAATATATAAATTCTCTATAAAAAAAGTATTTTTAATATATATAGAAAATCTCTACACTGCAATCCAACAGTCTCTATTTTCCATTTGTATCCGATAAAAGGAGGGCATCATGAAAATCTGCATATATGGAGCCGGCGCCATTGGGGGATATATGGCCGTGCAACTGGCAGAAGCCGGCGCAGACATCTGTGTCATTGCTCGTGGCGAGCATCTCAGGGCCATCCAAAAAGAGGGGCTAACACTGCTGATTGACGGCAAGAAAAAAAACGTCAAAATCCCCGCAAGCGATAATCCCATTGATTTTGGCCCTCAGGATTATGTCATCAGTGCCTTAAAAGCACATCAATCTCATGAAAGCGCCAAAAAATTCGCGCCACTGCTCGGTCCCGACACGGCAGTCGTCACTGCCATGAATGGCATCCCATGGTGGTATTTCTATAAAGAAGGGGGAAAACTCGAAGGACGTCACCTGGAATCGGTTGATCCAGGCGGCGAACAATGGAAACACATCGGGCCGGAAAGAGCTATTGGGTGCGTCGTCGATCCGGCAACCGAAGTCATCGCACCCGGTGTCATTGAACATCATGAATTCAATCGTTTCATACTAGGCGAACCAGATGGCACACAATCTGAACGGGTCACCCAACTCGCTGAAATTTTCAAAAAAGCCGAATTCGATGCGCCTGTGCGTGACGCCATTCGCTGGAATGTCTGGCTAAAACTGTGGGGCAACGTCTGCTTCAACCCGATTAGTGCCCTAACCCACCGAACCCTGGACCAGATTACCCAAGGCCCCTTACGTGAATTATGTATCAAGGCTATGGAAGAAACCAAAGCCGTAACCGATGCCCTCAATGTGCACATTCCAAAAGAAATGATGGCGCGCCGTCTGGACGTTGCCAGCAAAGCCGTCGGCCACAAAATGTCCATGCTTCAGGATATAGAAAGACATCGCTCTATGGAAATTGATGCGCTTGTGACTGCCGTGCAAGAATTAGGGCGCATGACCGGCGTGCCCACGCCAACAGTGGATGTTCTGCTGGTACTGGTACAGGAATTGGGTCGCCAGGAAGGATTATACTAATCTGCGAATGGATGAAAAAAAGAAGGAAATGCCATGAAACCACTTCTTGATTTTGCAAAAAACTGGACGCTGCCGCTCGCAATCGTTATTGGTGCAGCCGGTTTTCCTGTCTTCGGATACTTTTCCTTCTTTTTGCCGTACCTCATTTTCGCAATGCTGCTTCTGACTTTTTGCCGTATTCCGCTAAGCGAAATACGTTTCAACGTCATGCACCTTTGGCTCCTGATTCTTCAGGTTGGCGGCAGCGTACTGGCTTATGCGGCAATCAGGCCATTTAACGCCCTTCTTGCTGAAGCAGCCATGGTCTGCGTCATCGCCCCTACCGGAACAGCCGCTGTCGTGATCACCCGAAAACTAGGAGGAAATGCTGCAAGTCTCACCAGTTTCGCCATCCTGTCCAATTTCGGCACAGCGATAGCAGCACCCCTTTTCTTTCCTCTTCTCCATCCGGAAAGCAGTCATATCGAATTTTGGCATGCCTTTTTTATCATCCTGCTAAAAATTTTTCCGCTGTTGATCTTGCCTTTTTTGGTTGCGATGTTTCTTCGCCGGTTCACGCCGGCACTGAATGAAAAACTAAGTAATCTACATGACTGGGCTTTTTACATGTGGTCATTAGCCCTGACAATCGCGATTGCAAAAACGGTAAAAACACTCATCCATGATCCTGCCGGCGGCATGATCATCGTCTGGTTGGGGTTAGTCGCCATCGCTGTCTGCTGCGCTCAGTTCTTCACCGGCAAGCAGTTGGGACAATTTTATAATGAACGTATCACGGGCGGGCAGGCGCTGGGACAAAAAAATGCCATCCTTGCAATATGGATGGCAGACACATACCTCACGCCCATCACATCAATTGCCGCAAGCGCGTATCTTATCTTTCAAAACCTTTTCAACGCCTGGCAGCTCTGGATGGTAAGACGCGAACAGGAGAAAGCGACAAACGTCAAACCATCTAAAAATCTTGTATCAGATTAATATCTAAATCTGCTCCGGCTCAAACATACAATACATTAAAAAAAAGTCTCCTGATCAGGAGACTTTTTATTGACAACTATTTTTATAATCAGAACAAATCAACCGAACCCGCCATCGGTTCACCTCTGAGGCGATTTGCGTAATCCAACTCGCGATTAGTAATCGTGTTGTTATTGAGGCGTTTGAGTTTCTTAACCATTACTCTGCCTGTTCTAGGAAAGAAATAAACTTTCCGTGGATAAACATCTTCCAGATCTTCCGCCGTAACCCTGATTCTTTCCGTTTTCAAGTAGTCACGGACAAACTGGGAATTGCGCTGTCCAACATTAATCGTGCTAAAACTGCTTAAGACATGCCCTCCGCCAAACACCTTGGCTTCCAGATTTTCCCGGCTGGCGCCGGCCTTCAACAAATCATTGACCAGTATCTCCATTGCATAAGTGCCATAGCGCATCGAAGAAGAAAGCAAGCCTTCACCATCATTATTATTCTCTGGAAGCATGAAGTGGTTCATGCCGCCCACTCCGGTAACCCGATCACGAATACAGGCCGACACACACGAACCCAATACGGTGACAATCACCATGTCTTTCGGCGTAAAAAAATATTCCCCCGGAAGAATTTTTGCGGCATCAATATCAAACGAACGATCATAATAAATATTGGTCGCAAACTGATTTTGTGCAGTTGTACTCATGTATTCATGTTTCTCTTTGTTTCCAACACCGGTTTAGCACCTGCAAGCGCTGGTGATAATTTATAGACGGTTTTTCCAACCAACTTGAAATCATTGCTCACATAGGTGAAATTCTCGGAATGGCCCGCAAACAGCAAACCATCCGGCTTCATCAGCGACACAAACCGGGAAAGAATTTTTCCCTGAGTCTGTTTGTCGAAATAAATCATAACATTGCGGCAAAAAATAGCATCGAACGATCCTCTTATCGGCCAGTTGCTTTCCAGCAAATTCACCTGGCGGTAAGTAATCAGATCCCGTAACTCCTGCCGGACACGCACCATACCTGCATGCTTGCCTTTTCCGTTCAAAAAAAACTTCTTAAGATAATTCTGTGACAGTTTTTCAACTTTATCACTACTATAAATACCGTCAGCAGCAGTTTTTAGTACATTGGTATCAATATCTGTTGCAATAATCTGTACCGGCGGCTTTAGGGAATTAAAAGCTTCACACAATGTAATGGCAATAGAATAAGGCTCCTCACCGGTTGAGCTCGCAGAACACCAAACCGTAAAAAGGCCATCTTCCTGTTTCTTTTTCGCATGTTCCGCCAAAATCGGAAAATGTTGCGCCTCACGGAAAAAAGAAGTCAGGTTGGTCGTCAAGGCATTGGTAAACGCCTCCCACTCATTTTCCATTTTACCGCCTTCAAGCTGATCCAGATAAGAACTGAAATCCTTATAACCTGTTGTGCGCAGGCGACGCGCAATCCGGCTGTAAACCATCTCTTCCTTGCTATCAGCCAGTGTAATACCTGCTCGCTTGTATATCAGCGAACGAATGCGTCTGAAATCATTGGTCGTAAAATCAAACTCTTTTGATGAACGCAAATTGTTGTTATCTGCTTTTGTCATTTTTGTCCGTTTTCACATCAGCTCAAAAATTGGTTTTATCACAAAACATTATATAGATTCTGTCATTGTAAAGGTTTTTCTAAAACATTGCCCAATGCCAACTTTTTTATAATCTTAACCTGTATTATCCGAATTAATCGAAAACCGTTCATTTTTATTTTGTCAAAATAAAAATAAGGGGCAACATATAACATGAAACATGATAAAAAACAGTTAAAATGGGGCCTGGCGCAGCATGGACAATGCTCTGCCGGTATGCTTTCAAAAAACCATAATCTGCCATAACTCCTGGAAAAACATGAAACTCATTTTATGTTTTTTCCTCATAAACGTATACATCAATGAGAGACAGCCAGTGGTTCAATGCCCTTTTGCAGACATCATTCGATGAAATTTATATCATTGACGGCCAAACATCACGCATTTTGCACGCTAGTAAATCGGCATGTGCTAATCTGCAAAGACCGTTTGACGAATTGCGCGGCTTGCCTTTTTCAACTCTGGCAGCCTCTTCGTCAGAAACACAGCTTGAACACTGCCTGCACTCTCTAAACAAACGAACCCGCAATAAAGAACCGCTTGGTTTCAGTGCGGTTTTCGTCAGAAAAAACGGAACAGCTTACCCTATCCTTTTTCGCTTACAAAAATGTAAGATCAATCAAATACCGACGATCATCGCTGTCGGTCAGCCGCAAATCCCCCGGAAAAAGGAAGACGCCGATGCCCAACATGCTTCCAACGCATTTAAAATCCCGGATCTGCAATCGGAAAATGATACGCCCTGGCTCGTCTATCAAATCATCCAAAAAAACGACGGAAGTATCTCTTTCCCTTACCTAAGCAACGGCTGTAAACACCTGCTAGGCATCACACAGAATCAGCTCTATGCCAATCCTGATCTTTTTCTCTCATTAATTCTTCCCCAGGACCGTGATTCATACATTGAATCGATGGCCGATTCTGCCATTTATATGAAAAGCTGGAACTGGGAAGGCCGCATCTGGGTCGATTCCATCAAGGAAATCCGGTGGATCAACCTGCTTGCCACGCCGTTTCAACTGAATGATGGCAGTATGCAATGGGAAGGCATTATGACCAACATCACTCAAAACAAGCAGGATGAAATGGAAATCAAGCTTTCAAGGACACGGCTTGCCGAGCTTTCTGCGCACATTGAGGAAGTCAAAGAACGGGAACGCACTCAGATATCACGCGAAATACACGATGACCTTGGCGGTAACCTGACTGCCATCAAAATGGCCCTCGCACTGCTGACAAAACGCCTTCCGAAAAATCGTCCTGAACTATCTGAAAAGGCAGAATATCTTGACCAGCTTGTAGACAGAACCATCGAAGCTGCCCATCGCATCTCCAGCAATATGCGTCCAAGTATTCTGGATATCGGCATTGTGGCGGCTCTGGAATGGCAGGCGGGCGAATTTACACGCCAATCAGGTATCCCATGCCACTTTGAATCCACAGCCCCGGAAATACAATTACAGCCCGCACAGTCAACCGCGCTTTTCCGCATTGCCCAGGAAGCGCTAACCAATATTGCCCGCCATGCTGAAGCCAGCAAGGTTTCCATTGAACTAACGACCAGCAGATCACACGTCCAGCTCAAAATTACCGACAATGGAAAAGGCATCTCCGTCGCGGATCGTATGAAACCGCAATCCTTTGGCATTCGCGGCATGATCGAACGCGCGCATGCGCTTGCCGGAAAAATATCCTTTGACTCTGTGCCGAAAAAACGAAATACCATCACTGTCGTGATACCGTTCACTGATTTGTTTTTTAACCCGGAAATAAGCTTGCCGGTAAAAAATTGACTACACTCTCGTCATATTCCACTTTTTATTAAAGAATCGTGAAAGAAAAAAACCTCATCCGTGTCATGATTGTTGACGACCACGCCATTGTTCGAGAGGGATTAAAGCAAATCCTGGCGGATACGAACGATATTGTCGTGATCGGGGAAGCAGAAAACGGGCTGGAAGCCATCAAGCTGGCCCGAACACAGGAAGCGGATATCATGCTTTTGGACATCACGATGCCAGACAAAAACGGCATTGAAGTCTTAAAGCAGATTCATAAGGAAAGACAAAAACTCTCCATCCTCATGCTTTCCATGCACCGTGAGGATCAGTATGCTATACGCGCACTCAAAGCAGGGGCCGTCGGCTATCTCAACAAACAAAGCGCTCCAAATGAACTCGTCAAAGCCATTCGCCAAGTTGCGGCAGGAAACAAATATATCAGTCCGGCATTAGCACAAGAACTGGCCCATCATGTGACCGCAAACTCAGAAAAAATGCCCCATGAATCCCTGTCTGACCGGGAATTTCAGACATTGCTGATGATTGCAGGGGGAAAATCCGTGTCAGATATTGCCGCTGAACTCTCGCTATCCGTTAAAACCGTCAGCGAATACCGCTCCCGGCTGCTATCAAAAATGAGTCTGAAAAACAATGCGGAACTGATGCATTACGCCATCCGGCACAAACTGGTTGTTGAATAATCACGTTATGACAAAAATTCTTTAAACCACGCCAAGTGAAATGAATGCAAAACAATTTATCACTTTAAAAAAACGTGGAATAATATATCGCTATATATGGAAATAAAAGTGATTCTTTTGCTGCCGGCAAGTTTTAGCGGTTGATTCCCAGACCGTATAAACAAAATGAATAATAAACCACAACCTAAAAAATCGACTGCGGATATTGCCAGGGAAGCTTTTCGTCTTCTTGGAGCCCGGCGAACGGCTCCAACCCCTGATGCTTACAAAGCCGCTTTTTTTGAAGTTGTAGGAATCGAACCATCCAGTGACACGTCAAAGGAAGAATCTTTCTCCAAAAAATTGACTGAAAAAAAGAATGAAGAAGATAAAAATTATGCCGAAATAGTCGCTATTCTCGAAAATTTTGCACAAAACCTGATTCGCTTTCATGATGAATTTGCCAATAACGGATCGCAACTTCTAGCGGCTATACAAGCGAACGATTTCAAAAAATGTAATAAATTGCTGGATGAATTGTTAAAACAATATCTGAAACCAGTATCCAGTTCTACACCACTATCCAATCCGGAGCCTGCCAAAAACCCCAAACGTAATCTAACCAATGAATTACGTGATCTGTTGATCCGGACGCTTTCTTTTGGTTTGACAACGCTCCTGTACGATACGCCGGACCTGGCTAATGAAGCGGAAAATTTGGGAGAAGCGCTAAAAACAGCAGAAGATGAGAAGGCATTTGAAGAAATTACCAAACGTTTAAAACAGCTCTGCTTCCAAATCGAAATGAAAGGTGCGAGCAGTGCTGAGCAACAGGAATTGCTCCTGCGCCTTTTCAGGTTGCTGCTCAACAACATTGGAGAACTCCTGGAAGATGACAGCTGGCTTCGGGGACAAATTGAAATCATACAGGAACTGATCGCCGGATCGGTTAGTTTCCGTGCGCTGGAAGATGCCGAAAGTAACCTAAAAGAAGTCATCTACAAACAGGGACTGTTAAAACACAGCCTGAATGAAACCAAGGAAAGCATCAAGCGAATGATGATCAGCTTTATCGAGCAGCTGAGCTTCATGACAGAAAATACAGGCAACTACCACAATCGCATCCAGACACTCTCTGAAAAAATCAGCAAAACCAGCAATGTCATTGAGCTCAATGCCATATTGGAAATGATTATGCACGAAACCAAAGCCATTCAGACGAATACGCTTGTCTCACTTAATCAGATGCAATCGACGCATGCAAGGGTGGAAGAAGCTGAGATGCGAGCCAAAGATCTCGAAAACCAGCTTGAACAGATGAGTGAACTCGTTCGTGAAGACAAGCTCACCGGCAGCCTGAACCGGCGTGGCATGGAGGACGTATTCGAGCGGGAAATTGCGCGCTCGGAAAGACACGACTCACCACTGTGCATCGCTTTGCTGGACCTGGACAACTTCAAGATGCTCAATGACACCTATGGCCATTTAGCTGGTGACGATGCCCTGATCCATCTGGTTCGTATCGTCAAGCAGACACTCCGTCCCACGGATGTCGTTGCGCGGTATGGCGGTGAGGAATTTGTCATCCTTTTCCCGGAAACCCAGATTAATGACGCCATCTTTGTGATGCAACGCCTGCAAAGAGAATTAACGAAGCATTTCTTCATGCACAATCAGGAGCATATCCTGATTACATTCAGTGCCGGCGTTGCCCTGCGCAAAAAAGATGAAAACTGGGATATGGTTACGCATCGCGCAGACAAAGCCATGTATGCTGCAAAAAAAGCGGGTAAAAATCGGGTTTTCGCAGCAGAATAATCCCGCTAAACCACCGACAAACTGAAAGCAAAAAATGCTGGAAATTCCCCAAACAGGCGAATTTCCGCAAGAATGTGTTCTTTTATTAAATGGTTTCTTTTCTTTAAAAAGTGACGACCTCGTTCATGCCAGCTTCTTTTACTTTATAAAGCATGTCATCAGCCTGCGAAATAAAGTCGTCAACCGAAACATTTTTCCGCGAAGGCCATCGTGTAATGATGCCAATGCTGGCAGTCACTCCTATTTGTTTCCCGCCTATACTGAAAGTGGCCGTACTCTCAATTTTTGCACGAATTCGCTCGGCAGCATCTTTCGCTCTGATTGAATCCGTTTCCGGCAGCAATATAATAAAGTCGGAATTATCGTCTTTCCAGCGCGCAACAAAATCAATCGTACCCCTGATAGATTCCATAATGACTTGGCCAATTTTTTGCAATGCCACATCACCTTGTTCATACCCGCATGTATCATTGTAGTCTTTGAATTTGTCTAGGTCGACCAACAAAATACTGATAGGCGCCTTTTCCCTTATCGCACGATTCCATTCCAAATCCAAACGATGATCAAAACTGCGCCTGCTTGGTATTCCTGTCAACTTGTCTTTCCAGCCAAATTTTGCCAACTCTAAAATGTTGCCTGCAAGTACTTTATAATTGCCGGGAAATTCCCCTGTATCAAAACGGTAATTGTGGTTGCCTCTCTCATGCTCGAGAATCATCTCATTAGTATATCCAAGCAGCTTGCGCAGGGAATCCTGTACCATCCCCAAAGACTTACCCAGTTGACCTACCTCATCCTCACCCTTTGCGTCTATTCTGACATTCAGGTCCCCTTCCGCGATACGGTTCGCATTTTTTGACAACATAATAATGGGGCGACTGAATAATGAAATCACAAAAAATAGTAATGTCATGGATATGGCAAACCCGATTAAGCCGGTAATAACGGAATTCTTAATAAAATCTTCTGATAAATCCCTTGATAGATCCTTTGATAAATCCAGAGCCATAACAGCAAGAACTTTATTTTGGGAATCCAACAGCGGCTTGTAATAAGTCTTCTGGCGTTCTCCCAGTAGATTTACATCGTCAAAATATTCCGTTTTTTCAACCAGAATTTTCGCCAAAGTAGAAGTAAGCTTTACGTCTGTGACTCGTTGCTTGTTCCTCATCAGCGTCGTGATAATTTTTTTATTGTCATAGAAAAGGGAAACATCAAAACCAAAAAGCTCTTTTATTTTCCGCATCACGCTATCGTCATCCAACCTTACACCTGCAGAAATAGCGCCTAATAGCGTACCATCCGTATCATACACAGGCGATCCGGTGCAAATAAAAACCTTTACAAAGGGCCCGGATTCAAAGTGCGTCGACACTTCACCGTTTAACACGCTTTGCACATCCGAGTGATTCAAAATCGAACCGCCGGAATCAGTATCAGGGATCCTTGCCAGCACCTTACCTTTACTGTCGTATATGGTGAAATTCATCGCCGGGAAGAAGGAATCCACTACCGGGAACCTCTCGCGAACAGGCATAAAAATGTTGATTAATTCGCTCTTATCACGATTTTTGATGGCTTTTACGAAATTGGGATCCCGTGCTATTAAAAGGGCAGCTGATCGAGAATACTTTTTGCCTGCATCAAGGTAAACATCCAGGCTGTGAGCGCTGACGCGAAGCTGTTCTTCTACAAGAGACTCATCAAATATAAGAGAATCGCTAAGTTTTATAACTCTTGCAAATAAACAAAAATTTATGACAACAGTAAAAAGAATTAAAATGATAGCCGTTGAAAAAATAATTTTGTTCTTGAAACTTTTTTTTAACATATTAATATTAATTGCGGCGAATTGCATTCTTGACAACGTTTTCACCTGGAAATGTTTATTCTTGGCAAGATTGTAGCACACCTAACAAAACTAAAAGTTAATTTATATTATTTCACAAAAAAATCAGAAAAAACGGCATGCGCTATTTGCTCATCATTGCAAAAATGGGAGCAAATTGAACGATTGATGCAGAAAATAATCTGCTTATATTGTTTTTCTCATACAATCTGGACTCGAAAAACATCCGGGGAAAACAAACAGAAAACCTGCCTGTTTTTTTGCATTTACTTTATTGGAGACTGCGATGAAATTCCGCTTTCCTATTGTCATTATTGATGAAGACTACCGCTCTGAAAACACCTCAGGGCTCGGTATACGCGCACTGGCGCAAGCCATCGAAAATGAAGGCATGGAAGTGCTGGGCGTAACCAGTTATGGCGACCTGTCACAGTTTGCACAGCAGCAATCTCGCGCCTCGGCATTCATTCTGTCTATTGATGATGAAGAATTCGGCGCAGGAACGGAATCCGAAGTCAATGAAGCGCTGGAACCGCTTCGGGCGTTTGTCGAAGAAATCCGCTATAAGAATGCCGATATCCCGATTTATCTCTATGGTGAAACCCGCACTTCGCGTCATATCCCCAACGACCTGCTACGGGAACTGCACGGATTCATCCATATGTTTGAGGATACACCTGAATTTGTCGCCCGTCACATTATCCGTGAGGCAAAAGCCTATCTGGACGGGCTTGCCCCACCGTTTTTCCGCGCGCTGATGCAGTATGCGCAGGATGGCTCCTATTCCTGGCATTGCCCAGGCCATTCCGGCGGTGTTGCCTTTCTCAAATCACCAATAGGACAAATGTTTCACCAGTTTTTCGGTGAAAACATGCTCCGCGCTGACGTCTGCAATGCGGTTGAAGAACTTGGACAATTGCTTGACCATACAGGGCCGGTCGTTCGAAGCGAACGCAACGCCGCCCGTATTTTCAATGCCGATCATTGCTATTTCGTCACAAACGGCACATCGACATCCAACAAAATCGTCTGGCACTCGACCATTGCCGCCGGCGACATTGTCGTCGTAGACCGCAACTGTCATAAGTCAGTGCTGCATGCCATCATCATGACCGGCGCCATACCGGTCTTTCTGATGCCGACCCGCAATCACTACGGCATCATCGGCCCCATTCCCAAAGCAGAGTTTGAACCGGAAAATATTCGCCGGAAAATCGAGGCAAACCCATTTGCCCGTGATGCCGCGATCAGAAAACCCCGTGTGCTGACGCTGACGCAATCGACTTATGACGGCATTATTTATAACGTGGAAACCCTTAAGGAAATGCTTGACGGCGAGATTGATACGCTCCATTTTGATGAAGCCTGGTTGCCGCATGCCACTTTCCATGATTTCTACAAAGACATGCATGCCATCGGTAAAAACTCCACACGCGCCAAGAAATCGATCATTTTTTCAACGCAATCAACTCATAAATTGCTTGCAGGCCTGTCGCAGGCTTCACAGATCCTGGTTCAGGATTCAGAAACCGTCAAACTAGACCAGGATGTTTTTAACGAAGCCTTCCTGATGCATACATCCACTTCTCCGCAATACGCCATCATCGCTTCCTGTGATGTGGCCGCCGCCATGATGGAACCGCCTGGCGGAACGGCCCTGGTCGAAGAATCCCTTTTGGAAGCGCTTGATTTCAGGCGCGCCATGAAAAAAGTATCCCAGGAATATGGGCAAGACTGGTGGTTTAAGGTTTGGGGACCCGATCAATTTGCCGAGGACAATATCGGGGAACGCGAGGACTGGCTGATACGCGCTGAAGATACCTGGCATGGATTTGGAAATATTGCCCCCGGATTCAATATGCTTGATCCGATCAAGGCCACCATTATCACCCCAGGACTCTCGCTGGACGGCAACTTTAACGAAACAGGTATTCCTGCCTCCATTGTAAAAACCTATCTGGCCGAGCATGGCGTGATTATCGAAAAATGCGGCCTATATTCCTTTTTTATCATGTTCACCATCGGCATTACCAAAGGCCGCTGGAATACGCTTCTCACCGCCTTGCAGCAATTCAAGGATGACTACGACAAAAATCAGCCGATATGGCGTATTCTGCCGGAATTTGCCGCCCGTTCACCGCAATATGAACGCTTTGGACTCAGGGAACTCTGCCAGAACATTCACGATTTTTACCGTGAATATGATGTCGCCCGCCTGACAACGGAAATGTACCTCTCCGATATGATCCCGGCGATGAAACCGGCTGATGCCTTCGCCAGAATGGCACATCGGAAAATCGAGCGTGTACCGATTGACGAACTGGAAGGCCGGGTAACGGCCATTCTACTGACGCCCTATCCTCCCGGCATCCCTCTTCTTATCCCGGGCGAGCGCTTTAATAAAACCATTGTGGACTATCTCAAATTTGCCAGGGACTTCAATGAAAAATTCCCAGGGTTTGAGACAGATGTGCACGGCCTCATCACACGGGAAACAAATGGAAAACGCGGGTATTTTGTGGACTGCGTAACGGATTGAACATGAAAAACTTTGTCAGCCGATGGCTGGCAAAGTTTAATCATCGCTGCGTGTATAGGCCATAATCACTTTTGTATGTCGGGAAAACTGCTTTAACAATTCTGCCCGTTTTCCCAGTTCAAAATCGTCAAAATCAAAACCCGGCGCCACGGTACATCCGACAAAGGAAAACCCTGCCCCATCAACCGGCCTGGCGCCAAACCAATAGCCTGCCGGCACAACATACTGCACCCATTCACCTGCTGCGACATTTTGTCCTAGCAACACTTCGGAAAATTTCCCTTCCGGTGAAATCATGACCAAACGTAATGCGCCTCCCAGGTAAAAATGCCAGATCTCATCCTGTCGGATCCTGTGCAAAGCGGAAAAATCACCTTCCTTCAACAAATACAGGATGGCCGTACCGACATTTCTCGTTCCGATAAAACCTTCCGGTAAATAGTGCACCGGAATCACTTCAGACGAACGATAAGTTTCTGCATAATGCCCGCCTTCCGGATGTGTTTTTAACTGGTATTGCCTGATAATTTCCGATGCTTTTTCCTGATCCTGGCTTGTCATGTCAACTTTCACTCTTTCACACCGCACCCAGCCAGCATGCTGAAAACGGATTCTCGTAAATGTAAAAAATGCCAGGAAACCGTTGCTTCTGACATTTCTGCAAATCCCGTTCTAAATGAATATCTCAGAACCGTTCAAACAATCGTATTATTATCAATTTCTTGCAGGAAAACCAACTTGCTGAACATCGGCATCCCCATGCGCATATTCGAAAAGAGAATCCATCTTGCGGTTCTTGTTCAAATATCGGCTTATCCTCCTAGCATATCAGATGCTACAACATGATTAACCGGATTCCGGAATAACAAAGCCGAAACAAAGCATACCGAGAGGGTGAAATAGGCCGCTATTTCTCTTGCTTTTCAGTTTGCACCCGAATGCTTCATGAGCATTTCCTTTTTTGAAATCAAAGATCAATACGTCAAAACCAAGCTATCTTATGAATCGCTTTGTCTGGTAGATTCAGAATACAAATAGATTGTTACAAACCAGTGACTTGGAAATACTTTGTTGACTGGAAAAGAAAAACGCCCAGACATTTCGGGCGTTTTTATCAGAAACAACAACAAAATTATTTAGCCTGAAATTACTTTTTCCTTTTTAACAATCTCAGTATCTGCTTTCGCCACGCGCTTTTAATTTCCTTCCCCTTCAACCAGAATAAACCGATAAATCAGCGCTCCGATTAGCCCACCAATCAAAGGCGCTGCCCAAAAAAGCCATAGCTGTTCCAGCGGCCAAGAAGCACTCGCGAAGATCGCTTGCGATGTGGAACGGGCCGGATTGACTGACGTATTGGTCACTGGAATACTAACGAGATGGATGAGTGTTAAGCAAAGACCAATTGCAATCGGAGCAAAACCAGCCGGCGCTCTCTTATCGGTTGCGCCCATGATGACGAAAAGAAAGACCGCCGTCATGGCCACTTCCATGACAATAGCCGCAGTCATGCTATATCCGCCTGGAGAATGCTCACCGTATCCATTGGCTGCAAAACTGCCAATTTCGGCGCTAGGCTGCCCCATAAAAACGGTATAAAGCAATGCCGCAGCAAAGAGCGCGCCCAATACTTGCACAACCACATACGGCAAAACCATGCGATAAGGAAAACGCCCGCCGACGGCTAAACCCAGTGAAATAGCTGGATTCAGGTGACACCCTGAAATATGTCCAATGGCAAAAGCCATAGTTAAAACCGTCAGGCCAAAAGCAAAGGCCACCCCATAAAAACCGATTCCCGTTTCCGGAAACGTTGCCGCAAACAGCGCACTGCCGCAACCACCAAAAACCAGCCAGAATGTGCCGATAAACTCGGCAGAAAGACTTTTAACTGACGACATCATTTTTCCTTTCCGAAGTATGAAAACATCAAAACCAATCTTAGACAGCATCATACTGATGACGATAAGACTATCACTATCCGGATTTGTTCTATAGCGTCACGCCAAAATACGTGCCTCATGCTAAAAAACAAAACAAGGGATGCGCAATTTTTTCTTATCCTTCATAATACCTGCCTGTTTCCAATATCCGTATCCCGGCATCATCATGAATCCGTATCTGAACCGGCTCCAGGCCTATCCGTTCGAAAAGCTGCGGCAACTTTTTGCTGGTACTTTACCCAACACATCGCATCAACATATCAATCTTGGCATTGGCGAACCCCGGCATCCAACCCCGGCATTCATCAAACAAGCCATTTGCAATAACCTTGATGGATTAGCCAGTTACCCTGCCACAATTGGTCAGGACGCACTCCGGCAGGCCATTGCCGAATGGTTGAAGCAACGTTATCGCATTCCTCTCCCGGACCATACGACACAGATCATTCCCACGCTAGGCTCAAGAGAAGCCCTCTTCTCACTGGCGCAAGCCATACTGGATCCATCAGAACACAGCCTGGTTATCTGCCCCAATCCGTTTTACCAAATTTATGAAGGAGCAACTCTGCTTGGCGGCGCTGAGCCTTACTTTGTCAATGCCGACCCCAAAAGCAATTTTAATTGTGACTATGATAGTATACCTGCTGCCGTCTGGGAACGTACGCACCTTCTCTACCTATGTTCTCCTGCCAACCCGACCGGAGCCGTTTTAACGCTATCACAATGGGAAAAACTGTTTGCGCTGTCCGACCAGTACGGATTTACCATTGCCTCAGACGAATGTTACTCTGAAATCTATTTTGGCCAAGAAGCGCCTCTGGGTGGACTAGAAGCGGCACATCGTCTTGGCAGGAAAAACTATCCTCGTTTAATCATGCTCTCAAGCCTATCCAAACGCTCCAATGTTCCAGGCATGCGTTCAGGATTCGTGGCGGGTGATGCGAATATCCTCAAGAAATTTCTGCTATACCGTACCTATCATGGCTGCGCCATGAGCCTGACCATTCAAAACGCCTCCATTGCAGCCTGGCAGGATGAAAACCATGTTATCGAAAACCGGGCAAAATACAGTGCAAAATTCGAAGCCGCCACGCCCCTTTTGCAGGAAGTACTGGATGTCTCCTTGCCTGATGCCGGTTTTTATCTATGGGCGGATGTATTCAAAACAACAGGGCTGACCGATACGGAATTTGCCGGAAAGCTTTATGCTGACTATAACGTAACTGTTCTGCCGGGAAGCTTCCTGGCACGGAAAGCGCATGGCGTCAATCCCGGTGACAACCGCATTCGGATTGCGCTCGTGGCTGAAGAAGAAGAATGTATGGAAGCCGTGCGCCGCATCACCGATTTCATCGGATGTTTATAATGTTTTCTTTCAATAATAACTGTAACCGGCAATTCATATGAAACAAGACCTGCAAAAAACCATCGAAGATGCCTGGAAAAACCGCGTCAACCTCACTGCCCTATCATCTTCAGCAGAAATCCGCGAAGCGATCAATGAAGTCATTAATCGCCTGGACCAGGGAACCCTGCGTATTGCAGAAAAACACAATGGCGAATGGATTGTGAACCAATGGGCCAAACAAGCCATTCTGCTTTCTTTCCGGATGGAAGAAAATGTTGCCATGCCTGTGGACACATCCGGCACCTATGCCATGCACTTTTATGACAAGGTTGCCAGCAAATTTGCGGCCTACACAGAAGCAGATTTTGCCCGTAGCGGTTTTCGGGTTGTGCCACCGGCTGCCGCCCGGCGCGGCAGCTTTATCGGAAAAAATGTGGTCATGATGCCATCGTTCGTCAATATCGGCGCCTATGTGGATGAAGGCACCATGATTGATACGTGGGCCACCGTCGGTTCTTGCGCACAAATCGGGAAAAACGTTCACCTATCCGGCGGCGTAGGCATCGGTGGCGTACTCGAACCCATGCAGGCCAACCCGACCATCATTGAGGACAATTGCTTTATCGGCGCCCGTTCCGAAATCGTTGAAGGCGTCATCGTTGAAGAAAACAGCGTCATCTCAATGGGAGTCTATATCGGCCAATCAACCCGCATCTATGACCGTGAAAATGACCGGATTATTTATGGCCGTGTCCCGGCAGGATCAGTCGTCGTACCTGGCAGCCTCCCGTCTGATAATGGCAAATACAGCCTATACTGCGCCGTAATCGTGAAACGGGTTGATGCGCAAACACGAGCTAAAACGGCCATCAATGACCTTTTACGGGAAGCATAAAAACCATGAGCGCCACACTGGAACTCGCCAAATTGCTGATAGCGCAACCTTCGGTCACACCGGATGATCAGGATTGCCAGAAACTGCTGATACAACAGTTAAAAGCATGGGGATTTCAGTGTGAAACGATCCATTCCAACGGGGTTACCAATCTGTGGGCCAAACACGGGCAAACCCGACCACTGGTCATCATGGCAGGCCACACCGATGTCGTGCCTCCTGGTCCGCTGGATAAATGGACGTCTGACCCGTTCACGCCGACCGAGCGGGATGGCAGGCTCTATGGGCGCGGCGCCGCTGATATGAAAGTACCGATAGCGGCCATGATTATCGCCGCCAGGGAATTTATTGAAAGGCATCCTGACTATGCCGGTTCCATTGCCTTTCTGATTACCAGTGATGAGGAAGGTCCCGCAACAGATGGTACCGTTCTTGTCTGCGATAGGCTCAAAGAGCGAGGCGAAAAACCGGATTACTGCATTGTCGGAGAACCGAGCTCAATGCAAAAACAAGGGGATATTATCAAGAATGGCCGGCGCGGTTCGATGTCCGGCAAGCTGATTGTCAAGGGAATTCAGGGACACATTGCCTATCCCAACATCGCAAAAAACCCCATCCATCTGGCATTGCCCGCACTGACTGAACTGGCTGCGGAAAAATGGGATAACGGCAACGCCTATTACGACCCCACATCCTGGCAAATATCCAATATCCATGCGGGAACCGGTGCATACAACGTCATTCCTGGTGACATTGTCATTGATTTCAACTTCCGTTTTTCCACTGAGAATACCACCGAGAACCTGCAAAAGCGGGTCTGCGCCATCCTGGATAGACACGGATTGGATTACCAGCTTGATTGGAGCATCTCCGGACAGCCATTTTTGACGCCAAAAGGCACGCTGTGTGATGCGCTCTCATGCGCCATTGTTGATGAAACCGGTATCACACCGCAACTATCGACAACAGGCGGCACCTCAGACGGACGCTTTATTGCGAAGATTTGCCCCGAGGTTGTCGAATTTGGCCCGCTTATGACCAGTATTCACCAAATTGACGAATATGTGCTCATTGCCGACATCGAACCTCTCAAAAATATCTACCGACGAACATTGGAAAACCTACTTTTAAAATGAGTACAGCATCCTCCACTTTCAACACAATCCGCGATCTGCTACGTCTGGCTGTCACACGTTTCAATCAGGCCGGGCTGTTTTTCGGCCACGGCAGCAGCAATGCCTTTGATGAAGCTGTCTACCTCATTTTAAGCAGCCTTTCTCTGCCGCCTGATAAACTCGAGCCTTTTCTGGATGCCAAACTGACGCCGGAAGAAATCGGGCGTATCCGCATGCTGATTGACCGCCGCATATCAGAACGCATTCCCGCCGCTTATCTGACTAACGAAGCCTGGCTCCAGGGATACCGCTTTTATGTGGACAAACGCGCGATCATTCCACGTTCGTTTATTGCCGAGCTAATCATAGAGCAGTTTATGCCGTGGGTGGAAAACCCGGAAGAAACAGGCAGTATCCTTGAGCTGTGCACAGGATCAGGCTGTCTGGCCGTCATGATGGCAGACGCCTTCCCGCATGCCATAATCGATGCCGTTGACCTTTCAGCAGATGCGCTGGACGTTGCCCGGATCAATGTCGATGAATACGGGCTAAAAGACCGGATTACACTGATTCAGTCTGACCTCTATCAAATGGTGCCACACAAGAAATATGACCTGATTATCACCAATCCGCCTTATGTGAATAGCGCTTCCATGAAAAAATTGCCCCCGGAATATCTGCACGAACCGCAGGAAGCACTGGCAGGCGGGGATGATGGCATGGATCTTGTCAGACGGATCCTATCCGGAGCAAGCCAATACCTCAGTGAAAACGGCCTGCTGATTATCGAAATCGGCAATGAAGCAACCCATGCTGAAGCGGCGTTTCCTGAGCTGGAACTGACATGGCTTTCCACCAGTGGCGGCGATGACCGCGTTTTCCTAATTGAAGCAGCGCAGTTACATTAAATCCTTTTGCCATGATCCGTTTTCAGCAAGTCAATCTAAGGCGTGGGATCAAATCTCTGCTGGAACAGGCTGATGTCTCGCTTAATCCACGAGAAAAAATTGGACTCGTCGGGCCGAACGGAACCGGCAAAACAAGCCTTTTTTCCCTGTTGAACGGAGAACTGCACCCGGATCAGGGCAAAGTCGATTTTCCGGCAAACTGGCGCATTTCCTATGTTAAACAAGAAATCCCGACACTCGAAAAAACCGCACTTGAGTATGTGATTGATGGCGATGTCCGGCTTCGTGAACTCGAATCCCATCTGCTGCAACTGCAAACGAATGAAAACCATGCCAACAATGGCCTGCAAATAGCAGAACTGCACACCTTGCTGGACGAAGCCGGCAGTTACACTGTCCAGGCACGAGCCGGGCAACTACTTTTAGGTCTTGGATTTTCGCAGAAAGAACTGCAACAGCCTGTATCACAATTCTCCGGTGGATGGCGCATGCGGCTGAATCTGGCGCAGGCGCTGATTGCCCCGTCAGACCTGTTATTGCTGGACGAACCAACCAACCATCTGGATCTGGACGCCATCCTCTGGCTTGAGGACTGGCTTAAGCACTATAGCGGTACATTGATTATTATTTCCCACGACCGGGACTTTCTGGATGGGATTGTGAATGTCATTCTGCATATTGATGATCGAAAATTGCGGCGCTATAACGGCAATTATTCATCCTTTGAACGCCAGCGCGCCGAACAGCTTGTCCTGATCCAAAGCGCCATTGAAAAACAGGCAAAGCGACGCGCCCATCTGGAATCTTTTATCCAGCGTTTTAAGGCCAAGGCAACCAAGGCACGCCAGGCACAAAGCCGTATCAAGGCCCTGGAAAAAATGGAAGAACTGGCGCCGCTCAGGGCTGCTGCCGAATTTTCTTTCGAATTCCGTGAACCGGATCATTCACCCAATCCCTTGCTGGTCATGGAAGCGATTGATGCCGGCTATCCTGCATCGGATGAAAAAACCGAACCAACCGTCATTCTTCCGCACATTAATTTCTCACTCCAGATGGGAGAACGAATCGGCTTGCTCGGGGTAAACGGCGCCGGCAAATCCACTTTCATCAAAACCATTGCAGGTGAATTGCTTCCGCTTGCAGGACGCTATACGACCGGCAAAGGCCTTAACATCGGGTACTTTGCCCAACATCAGGTGGAAATGTTGCGAAACGAGGAATCACCGCTGTGGCACCTAGGCCGGATTACACCTCATGTCCGGGAACAGGATTTGCGTAATTTCCTCGGCGGATTTCTCTTTTCAGGCGCCATGGCAACCAATCCTATTGCCCCGCTTTCCGGTGGCGAAAAAGCCAGGCTGGCGTTAGCCATGATTGTCTGGCAACGTCCCAACCTGCTTTTGCTGGACGAACCAACCAACCATCTTGATCTGGATACAAGAGAGGCGCTAACCGACGCGCTGGCTCAATTTGAAGGTACGCTGATGCTGGTATCACATGACCGCCATCTCCTTCGCGCAACAACAGATCGGTTTCTGATCGTTTCACATGGAACGTTACAACCCTTTGATGGTGATCTGGACGATTATCGGAATTGGCTTTTCCAGATAAGACAAGAGAAAAAAAACGAGTCGCCATTGCTTCCTGTTCCTACTGCTTCTGCACCTGGAGGAGAAATACATCGGCGAGAACAAAAACGAATAGAAGCTGAAAAGCGCCAGCGCCTGTCTTCTTTAAAAAAACCGATTGAAGAACGTATCAAACGGATTGAAAGAGAAATGGAAAAGCTTCAGGCACTCCAGTCTGCGATTGACAGCCAGATGACACTTCCTGAATTTTATGAAGCACAAAACCGGGAAAAATTAAAAGAACTCCTGGTCAGTCAGGCTTATTATGCGAAAGAACTCGCATCACTTGAAGAGGAATGGCTGCTGAAGCTGGACGAACTTGAAAAGATGAAAGACTAGGGTCAGCCCTAAAAAACGCCTATCCTTTCAGGATAGAATCCAGCCCAAGATTCGCCAGTTCGTCGGCCCGTTCATTTTCCGGATGGCCCGCATGTCCTTTTACCCAACGCCAGTCAATTTGGTGTTTTGCCTGTACCTCATCTAACCTCTCCCACAAGTCCGCATTCTTGACCGGCTTCTTTGCAGCCGTTTTCCATCCCCGCCGTTTCCAGTCATGAATCCATTCCGTTATGCCTTTTTTTACATACTGGCTGTCTGTATACAAAATAACACGGCAGGAACGTTTCAATGCATGCAAGGCTTCAATAACCGCCATGATTTCCATTCGGTTGTTGGTGGTCTCAGGTTCACCCCCATGCATCTCTTTCCGATGATGCCCGGCAATCAGAACCACCCCCCATCCGCCTGGTCCCGGATTACCGCGACACGCGCCATCTGTATAAATTTCAATCTCATTCATTTATTCACTTCCCGTCTTCAACATATTAAGCCTCCATTACCCCTACAAGGTTATAATAAAATTTTTAAATCGGAAGCAAACATGGCTGATCTGACAGAACAACCACTTAATGTGACGGCCCTGCCAGCTTTGGGCGACAATTATATCTGGTTAATCGATAACGGCACCTATGCGGCTGTCATTGACCCCGGCGATGCTGCTGTCGTCATCACGGAACTACAAAAACGTGCTCTATCGCTAAGCGCCATTTTACTGACACATCGGCATGATGACCACATCAGTGGTGTCCCCCGTCTTGTTACTGAATATGATTCACCGGTTTACGGCCCGAAAAACGATGATATTCCCTTTGTGAACCACCCGCTGCAAGAGGGTGATCCCCTGATAATTAACGCGCTGAATCTATCACTGGCTGTACTGGATGTTCCTGGTCACACACGCGGACACATCGCCTATTATGACCGCATGCGGAAATGGCTGTTTTGCGGTGATATGCTGTTTGGCGCAGGCTGCGGCAGAATACTGGAAGGCACACCGGAAATGATGATCGCCTCATTGGCCAAATTCACGGCACTGCCCGATGAAACCCAGGTATTCGCAGCACATGAATACACATTGGCCAATCTTAAATTTGCCCTTGAAATCGAGCCTGACAATCCGGATATCCTTAAACGGGTGCAGGCCGACTCCGCCAAACGTGAGAGGAAACAACCCACGCTCCCTTCTACAATAGGCCTGGAAAAAAAGACGAATCCATTCTTGCGCAATAGAGAACCGGACGTGCTGGAACATCTTCTGTCTCTTGGCTTGATCAAAAGTAAAAACGCAGAGGACGCTTTTGCCGCCATGCGGGAATGGAAAAACGTTTACCGGTAAGAAATCGCTGTATTCTCTCATCGGGTTGCGTTTTATTACGATGCACGGCTTTGTTTTATGATGTAATAAGATTAACACTTTTCAAGCAAGGAGATTTGCCATGTCAGAAAGCTTTTTTGTCATGCTGACGCATAAAAGCGATTACCGCTTTGAAGTGGAATTTGAGGACAAATTCCCGAATTTCGGGCCTTACCTTTCTGACGAGCCTGAACCTTTAGGCACCAATCTCGGGCCTGCGCCACCGCATATGCTGATTGCAGCCGTCGCAAATTGCCTTTCAGCCAGTTTCATGTTTGCAGTCAACCGCGCCAAACAGGATACCGGTGGCCTGGTTACCAAAGCAACATGCCACATCGGGCGTAATGAAAACAGGCACTTCCGTGTCGTGAAAATTGACGTTGAAATTCAGACGGGCAAACCCGGCACAGAAATTGGCGAGCTGGAAGATATTCTTTCCCGTTTTGAAGGCATCAGTACGGTTTCGCGTAGTGTGCTGGAAGGCATACCGATTGAAACGACTGTTATAGATTCAACAGGTAAGCGCCTGAAATAAACATTATGATGATCTGCAAGTTAATATCTATCTAGCAATGCGTTTTTCACCCAATTCAATTACTCACCTGTAACTGGCAATGATGGCTTTATGATAGGAGGAAACCATGCAAATTGGTCACATCTGTACGACAAATACGGTCACCTGCTCTCCGGAAACAACGGTTTTAGAAGCCGCCAAAATGATGCGGAAAAACCACGTCGGCACTTTGGTTGTCGTTGAAGAAATCAATGGCATGCGCGTCCCGCAGGGTATTGTCACCGACAGGGATATTGTCGTGATTGTGCTGGCCGAAGGACTTGATCCCAAAAGCATTAAGGTAACTGACATCATGAAAGCAGAACTCATGACAGCAGTTGTAACAGAAGATGTATTTGAAACCGTTGAACGCATGCGTTATAAGGGTGTACGCCGTATCCCTATTGTGGATAAACATGGCGGACTGGCCGGTATTGTCAGTGTGGATGATATCTGGAAATTCCTGGCTAAGGAGGTAACCGAACTCGCCGAAGTAACAACACGCCAGCAAACCCGTGAAAAAGTGGCCCGAAGCCGATAGTTTTTCTTCACAGGAAAAGCATCATTGCGTCACCATCCGGTAAAATGAATCTGTCATGTTAGCATCTGCGCCTAAAAACCTTGTCATCACGATGCATGACTGGTTAGATTCGACTGCCGGCAGGTATATATGCGAGTGGGAAGAAGCACATTATCGCAAACTGACTGCTGATATTTTCGGGTTTCATGCTGTTCAGATCGGTTTTCCCGCCATCAGCACATTGAACGAAAGCCGCATAAAAAACCGCTGGCTTTCCTGCGCCTCACGATTAGACGTCAGCCAAAACGACAGCCATCCCGGCTCCCCCGCAAATCAGGCAACCCCTTTTTCTATCTCTGTCTTGCACCGCTTTGAAGAATTACCGTTTGCCTCGCAAAGCATTGATCTCGTCATCCTCCCGCATGTCTTGGAATTTGCAGAATCGCCTCACCAAATCCTGCGCGAAGTCGAGCGGGTATTGATCCCCGAAGGAAAACTGATTATCAGCGGTTTTAACCCCGCCAGCCTCTGGGGAATGCGGCAAGCTTTTGGAAAAATCACCGGTAATCATTTTCTGCCCCAATATGCGGAATTTATCAGCCTTTCACGAATTAAAGATTGGCTAAAACTGCTGGATCTGGAAACCAATTATGGGCACTTTGGCTGCTATATACCGCCTTTTAAGACAAAAAAATGGCAAAACCGTTTTTCATTCATGGAAAAAACCGGAGAAAGATGGTGGCCTTATTTTGGCGCGATATACATGGTTCAAGCCATTAAACGTGTGCACGGCATGCATGTGATCAACCCTGCCGCCAAAAAACGCCCTCAGCGGCTTTTCCACAATATCCCTGTCAACAATCAAACTATCCAGGAAAAAGGACGTCAGGATAATCAATAATGGTTCTGCGCACCGTAAATGAGAAAAAAATGACTGATTCACTTGTTCTTGATCCTAAACTGCAATCACTAAAAAACACGGCTTGGTGGCTATACGTTTTTCACAGTGTTGATCTGGTCATTGCGCTAGGTCTTTTTTCGTGGATACCACTCATTATCAGCTACCTCACACGTCCAAACGCCGCAGGAACATTTGTCTATAGCCACCATACCTGGCAAATCCGTTCTTTTTGGCTGTATTTCGGTCTGGCCGTTTTAGGATGGATCTTTTTCCTGACCATTATCGGCATTCCGCTGGCTTATCTGATCTGGGCCATTACCTGGATATGGAAAGCATACCGGATGATTAAGGGCTTCATGAACTTAAGTAACAATAAGCCCATGCAGGTATAACCTCACCTGAAAAAAATCAGACTTTGAGCCTGCGCGCGATATCAGAGCGGCGAAATACCTTAAATGTCCCCATGGCTTTAGCCACAAGCGCAACGCCATTCCAGATTTCACCTTCACAGTAGTACATGGTTGTGGAACGATGCAGCACCCTGCCTGTGCCTCTGATGCTGCTATCGGCCTTCCCGCCCGGCTGGAAAAAACTGGTTTTCATCTCGACGGTTGCAGCACTGGTCACACCCTGCACCAGCGAGCGAGCCGCACGCGACATACTGGCATCCAGCAAGGTCATGATGATGCCCCCATGCATGACCTGCCAGCTATTCATGTGTTGCGGCTGCAACTTGACTGTTAGTTCAGCAACCCCATCAGCCATACTGACCAGTTCGAAGCCTAGCTCATTGAGAAACGGGTTTTCCGTGATCTTCATGGTTTTACAGATTCTGCCTGCTTTTCTTCCGGTTTTTTCAGCCATTCAACCTTGGCTTTTTCGCGGAGATAATTCATGTACGCAAACATTTCCTGCTGAGCGGCACTACGCATCAACTGTGTCTGTATCGCCTCGCGAACTTGTGGATTATGCTTTTCCGGCACACTCACTTCATTGATACGATAGATAACATATCCCTCCGCATAATCAGCTCCACTGATATATGCCGGAAGCGTACTGATATCGGCTTTCATAATCGGCATCAAATCCAACCGGCCCGTCATATTGATCATCTGACGTGACACCTTGACAGGAGGAGAAAACCCTTTGGGTACGCCACCTTCCTTCAGCCTGGCCAACTCCGCTTCACCAGCTTCCTTGGCAAGCCTGGCCATTTTCTCCGTCAGAACGATTTTCTCGACATCACTTTTCACTGCATTAAACGGCCTGACTGCAACAGGTTGATACTGAAGCGCACGAGCAGCCACCATCAATTGAGGGCCGATTTCGATGGCTTCCGTATTGTGCTTGTTCTTAATAACTTCATCTGAGAAAATGGCTTGCAGGAATTTTGGATTACTCAAAATAACATGATTTGCATGAGCTGGATTAGGCTCACGCGTCAGATTTTCAACTTTAAGAATTTTCAGTTTCAGTTTATCGGCTACCGGCTGCAAACTATCAGGCTGCTCATAAACCATGTTAGAGAAAATTTCCGCATATTCCGCATACTTTTTTCCAGCCAACTGGTTTCTGATTTCATCTACAACCTGCGCGTAAACGGCGGATAAGGGTCTTTCCATAGCAGGTTTAATATCTGTGAGCATAATAATGTGATAACCAAAATCGGTCTTTACCACATCACTTAGTTCACCTTTTTTCAGAGCAAATACCACTTCCTCAAAGGACTTCACCATTTTGCCGCGTGTAAAAAACCCCAGATCCCCTCCCTTCGCAGCTGAACCTGGATCTTTAGAATTCGCTTTGGCTAATTCAGCAAAAGCAGCCGGATTTTCCTTCAACTTCACCAGCAGCGACTCTGCCTTATCCCGCGCAGCCTTCTGGTCTGATTCCGATGCATTTTTGGGTACTTCAATCAAAATGTGGCTGGCGCGGCGCTCTTCCGGTATGGCAAAACGTCTTGCATTCTGTTCATAATAGGATTTGATATCGGCTTCGCTAATTTTGATGGACTCTTTTATCGACTGCATATCCAGAACAACGAGCTCAATACTAAGATGCTCCGGCGTCGTAAACTGGTTATGGTGACTCGTGTAGTAAGACTCCAGTTCTTCCATGCTTGCCTTGACCTGTGACCGGTAATCAGCCGCTTTGAAAACCTTGACCTGGACATTTCGCTCCTGTTCGAAAATATCCCACATATGTTCCGTCATCCCTTGCGGCAGGAAAAAACCGTACTGCAACGGTGCGGCAATCTGCTGCTGAAGCAGATCCTGACGCACCATGGCAAAATGCATCTGGTCTGTCAGACCCTGCGCCTTTAAACCTGCTTCATACCTTTCCCTGTCCAGCTTGCCATCAGGCGTTGTGAGCCCTGGAATTTCCATGATTTTCCGCAATACCACTTCATCAGGAATGGTCATTTTTTCTGACGCGATTTCAGCGGCAATCACTCTATTATCAATCAGCCTTTCCAGCACCATCCATTTGAAATGCGGGGATTCGATCCACTTCGGATCAAATTGCGGCCCTGCCTGCTGACGCAACATATCAGCCTGCTCACGCTGTGCATTCTCCCATTCCTGTTCTGAAATGGTTTTACCACTTACCTTGGCAGGCGCATTTCCATCACCCAGCAAATCGTAGCCCTGAACTCCGAAGAAAATGAAGGAAGGCACGATAAAAACCAACAAAATAATCTGGGTCAGAAGTTTGTTGCGGCGTATCAGCTCTAACATGACGATCAATCCATAGCAACAGAAAAAAGACAGAAAAAACAAAAGGCGAACTTGCGTTCGCCTTTTCAATTTGGCGGAGTGGACGGGGCTCGAACCCGCGACCCCCGGCGTGACAGGCCGGTATTCTAACCAACTGAACTACCACTCCAAAACCTTCGGTTTGACTGCTTGGTGGGTGCTGAGAGGCTCGAACTCCCGACCTACGCCTTGTAAGGGCGCCGCTCTACCAACTGAGCTAAGCACCCCTTCATCTTAGCCAGTCAAACTTTCTGGCGTTTATTAAGACGCCAACAAAACGATTAGTTTACCGCATCTTTTAAAGCTTTACCAGCTTTAAATTTAGGAACTTTTGCAGATTTAATTTTAATGACTTCGCCTGTCCGCGGATTACGGCCAGAACGAGCGGCACGTTGACCAACACTAAACGTGCCAAAACCAACCAGAGTAACGCTTTTATTTTTCTTCAGTGTGGTTTTTACGGCGCTAATCATCGCATCCAGCGACCGGGCTGCCGCAGCCTTGGAAATATCTGCTGACTTTGCAATATGCTCAACGAGCTCAGATTTATTCACGCAACTCCCCCCTAAAAATGATATTGAACCCAAAAGTATTTCTTATCACGTACATTAAACGCATGAACTTTGGGCCTGTCAAGAAAAACTTATTCACAGAAAAAACAAATCAGGCCCTTAATATATATTATCACACAGGCCTGTAACGTCCATTTTATGTATATTTGGCACAAAATGAAGAGAAAAACAGATAAATTTATTCATTCGGACAAGCGAAAAATCAACAAATTACTGTTTTTCTTCATTAATGTTACTCATATTCCTCCTATTTTTAATGTGTAGTATTGATGCAACCTCATGAAATAGAAGACAGCATAAAATAACCAGTCCGCCCATTAATGTTTCATTTGACGGCACTTCATTGACTCCGACCCATACCCACAGCGGCCCCAATACGGTTTCCAGCATGGCAATAAGCGCCATTTCCACCGGTAATAAAAAACGCGCCACATACACCAAAAGCAAACAAGGCACGCCCAATTGAAAAACGCCCAATACGGCAAGCATCCCGATATCCCGGCCTGATGCTTCAAGCGGAAAAACCAATGGAATCATGGCAATTGATGATAATGCGCCGCCCAGGAATATAGCCGGCATCATGTCGATGTTTTTTCCGGCTTTACTGAAAATCATAAAATTAACGGCATAGGCAAAAGGAACAGCCAATGCAAACAATAATCCGGTGAGATGGGTATCCCACAAACCATCTGCATTTCCAGCAAAAATCCAAATTACGCCAACAAAAGCAAAAACAACCGTAAACCAGGTTTTAACCGAAATTTTTTGACCGAGAAAGAACCAGGCAAAAAAAGTAGTCAGAAGAGGCGTAATGCTACTAACGAGCAAGGTATTAGCTACCGTCGTTAATGTCAACGAAAGCATAAAACACGTAAAAATGACTGCCCACATCACCGCAGAGAAAAATCCAGATAATTGGATATTTCTTAGGTTGGATAAAAACCGGCTTCTTTGAGCAATAAGCAGATAGGCCGCAACAAACAACGCTGCAAACAGACTTCTCCAGAAAACAATTTCGACATTTCTGACTGCCGCAAGCTGCCTCGTAAAAATACCCGCCATGCTCCATAAAAGCGGGGCTAAAATCATCAATAAAAGAGCATGTTGTCTGGCAAGCCGTTGAGTCATAAACTGGCTTAAATTATGAATAATCAAGCTGACGAGCTGCACGCTTGCGCTCATGCTCTTTCAGAAAACGTTTGCGAAAGCGGATGCTTTTCGGCGTGATCTCAACCAATTCATCATCATTGATAAATTCCACTGCATATTCCAGTGACAACGGAATGGGAGAGGTTAGCCGGACAGCCTCGTCATTTCCGGAAGCGCGAACATTGGTCAGCTGCTTTCCCTTGATGGGATTGACCACCAGATCATTTTCACGCGCATGGATACCAATAATCATCCCTTCGTAAACCGGATCATTATGACTAACAAACATCCGCCCGCGCTCTTGCAGTTTCCATAAAGCATAAGCAACAGCCGCACCATCTTCCTGTGACACAAGCACACCACTACGTCGTCCGGCAAAAGCCGGCTTGCTTTCATCGACCTGGTAATAATTATCAAAAATGTGGCTCATCAACCCGGATCCACGGGTCAGCGTCATATATTCGCTCTGAAAGCCAATCAATCCTTTTGCCGGAATACGGTATTCCAGCCTGACCCTGCCTTTGCCATCCAGTTGCATATCCAGCAATTCGCCACGGCGTCTGCCTAATTCCTCCATCACAACGCCCTGCCCTGACTCTTCCAGATCAACCGTCAACAACTCATACGGCTCATGTCTTTTGCCGCTGATGATTTTGTAAACCACGTTAGGCCGTGAAACAGCGAATTCATAGCCTTCGCGCCGCATATTTTCAATCAGGATGGTCAAATGCAGTTCGCCCCTTCCGGAAACTTCGAATATCGTTTCATCATCCGTCAACGCCACCCGAAGAGCAACATTCGATTTGAGTTCTCTTTCAAGCCGTTCCCGTAACTGGCGGCTTGTTACAAATTTGCCCTCCCTGCCGGCGAAAGGGGAAGTATTCACCATAAAATTCATCGTCAGGGTGGGTTCATCAACTGACAGCATCGGGAAGGCTTCCGGCTTTTCCACCGCGCAAATCGTCGAACCGATATTGATTTCATCTATGCCGTTAATCAAGACAATATCGCCCGCCACCGCTTCATCGACAACCACTCTCTCCAGCCCTTTGAAATGCAGCACCTGGTTGACGCGCGCCTTGATCTGCGGCGAATCAGGGCCGTGCATGACGATCACATCCTGCAAAGGGGATATACGGCCACGGCTGATTCGCCCGATCCCGATTTTGCCCACGTATGATGAAAAATCCAGGGAAGATATTTGCAACTGGAGCGGGCCATCCGGATCGGCTTTCCGTACCGGAACAAATTCGAGTATAGCGTCAAACAGAGGACTCATTGTGCCTGAACGTGTCATTGGATCAGTCGAGGCATAGCCATTTAGGGCAGATGCGTAAATGATAGGGAAATCAAGCTGTTCCTCCGTCGCGCCCAGTTTGTCGAACAACTCGAAAGTCGCATTGACTACCCATTCAGGCCGCGCGCCAGAACGGTCAATCTTGTTGATAACAACGATCGGTTTTAAACCGAGTTCAAGCGCTTTTCGGGTAACGAAACGGGTTTGCGGCATCGGACCTTCCACTGCATCGACGAGCAAAAGCACGCTGTCAACCATAGAAAGCACGCGCTCGACTTCACCGCCAAAATCAGCATGGCCAGGCGTATCGACAATGTTAATCATCGTACCTTCGTATTCTACGGCACAATTTTTCGCCAAAATGGTAATGCCGCGCTCCCGCTCAAGGTCGTTTGAATCCATGACACGCTCGCTGACCGTTTGGTTTTCGCGAAATGTACCAGACTGGTGAAGCAACTGGTCTACCAGCGTGGTTTTGCCATGATCAACGTGCGCGATGATAGCGATGTTTCGTATGGCACGATGTGTATTTGGCATATATCTCCGATGTACTTGATGGATAAAAAGCGGTGATTGTATCACGCTGCCTGCGCAGACTAATCCGCATTCAGGCTGTAATCAGTCTTTCAGGAGCAAGGACGCTTTTCTGTTTGATTAAAGCTGTTCCCAGCAACTTCCGGCCGGATGCTTCATATACCCGTACTCTTTCAGCCGATTCGGGAATGGATAAGTTTTCCTTTTCAAACGACAGCCTTTGACCATGCATAAAACGTCTTGCCTGTTCCCCAGACAGCAGAACAGAAGGAAAAGTGGAAAGCAGATAATCTACCGGCTTCAAAATAAATGCCATCTGAGAATCTTCTGCCTGCTCGATATCAGACAGCGTGCTCGCATGGGTGATCTCAAGCGAGCCAACTTTGATACGCCGCAGGGATTGCAGGTGGGCGCCACATTCCAGGGCATCCCCAATGTCTTCGCCCAAAACACGAATATAAGTTCCCTTGCTGCATGAAACCCGCAAAGTCAGTAACGGCAGCGAGAAATCAAGTAACGCTATATCATAAATCATGACGCGTCTTGCATCGCGTTCGAGTTCTATTCCGGCCCGCGCATACTCATAAAACGGCTTGCCGTCGCGTTTCAACGCGGAATACATAGGAGGAACCTGATCAATTTCACCAATAAAACGGGATAAAACCGTTTCAACCTGCTCCCTGGTTATATCACCCACATCCTGCCGTGCCGCAATTTCGCCTTCCGTATCACCCGTAGATGTTTTCACACCCAGACAAACTGTTGTTTCATACGTTTTATCGGCATTGAGCAAATCCTGCGCAAACTTGGTCGCCTCACCAAAGCATAGCGGCAAAAGGCCTGTTGCAAAAGGGTCCAGTGTGCCGGTATGTCCGGCCTTTTTCGCATTCAGCTTGCGCTTGGCACGAACCAGCGCATCATTACTTGATAAGCCGGCCGGTTTATCAAGCAAAACAACGCCATGCACAGGCATACGGACTTTTCTGGGTGGTGCAACAGACATAACAGATAATCAGTCAGGAGAAAATGTCCGACTTACTCAGCCCCACCATCTTCTTTTGCTCTTTGTAAATTGGCCTGGTCGATGAGATCGGAAAGCGCCATGCCGCGAACCACGGATCGATCATATTCAAAGCGCAACTGAGGCAAGGTATGAATATGCAGACGTTTGCTCAGTTGGCTCCGGATAAACCCATTCGCTTTTTCCAGCCCTTGAAGGGTTTCTTTTATGGCCACATCACTGTCATTCAGTGTCGTAAAAAACACTTTGGCATGAGCATAATCCGGCGTCACCTGTACTTCAGTAATCGTAATCAGTCCAACACGCGGATCTTTCAGTTCAAAAGCTAAAATTTCGGACAAATCCTTTTGAATTTGGTCTGCCACCCGCAAACTGCGGTCGGGAATGGATTTGCCACGTTTTGCCATTGCTCACTTCCCTTTCATGATAAAGCAGTCTGTGATTCACAATGTGAATCACAGCGTCCTTGCAATCTCCTGAACCTCGTAAACCTCGATCTGGTCGCCTTCCTTGATATCGTTATAGCCCTTTAATGTCAAACCGCACTCAAAACCTGCCTTAACCTCGCGCACGTCATCCTTGAAACGTTTGAGCGAATCAATTTCGCCCGTCCAGATAACGACATTGTCACGCAGCAAGTGCACCATAGCACCGCGTTTTACCAGCCCTTCCAACACAAAGCAGCCGGCAATTGAACCAATCCGGCTGACATGGATAACCTGCCGGATATCGACCAAGCCCAATGTATGTTCGCGTTTTTCAGGCGTTAACATGCCGGACATTGCCGCTTTGACATCGTCAATGGCATCATAGATGATATTGTAATAACGAATGTCAATGCCATGCGTTTCCGCAAGCGCACGCGTTTGTGCATCAGCACGCGTATTGAAACCAATGATAACGGCACCGGATGCAACCGCCAGATTGACGTCTGATTCGGTAATGCCCCCAACAGCAGCATGGACAATTTGCAGTCGGACTTCATCATTCGATAATTTGAGCATGGCATTGGCCAATGCTTCCTGGGAACCTTGGACGTCCGTCTTGATGATCAACGGGAGTGTTTTTACTTCTCCTTCAGCAATCTGATCAAACATGTTTTCCAGTTTGGCCGCCTGCTGTTTAGCCAGTTTGACATCACGGAACTTACCCTGCCTAAAGAGCGCAATTTCACGTGCCTTACGCTCATCAGCCATGACCAGCACTTCTTCCCCTGCTGCCGGAACCCCTGTCAATCCCTGGATTTCTACCGGAATACTCGGCCCGGCCTCAGCAACAGGCTTACCGTTTTCATCCAACATGGCCCGTACCCGCCCATATTCAGAACCAACCAAAACCACTTCCGCTTTGTGAAGCGTGCCGGATTGCACCAAAACCGTCGCAACAGGGCCACGTCCCTTATCCAAACGGGCTTCGATAACCAATCCTTTTGCCGGCACATCCACCGGCGCTTTCAGCTCCTGTATTTCAGCCTGCAACAGAACATTTTCCAAAAGGGAATCGATACCCTGACCACTTTTGGCCGATACAGGCACAAAAGGCGCATCACCACCATACTGTTCGGGAACGACATCTTCTGCTATGAGTTCCTGGGTAACACGATCCACATTGGCACCGGATTTATCAATTTTATTGATGGCTACCACCAGAGGAACACCCGCAGCCTTGGCGTGTGCAATCGCTTCTTTGGTTTGCGGCATAACGCCGTCATCTGCGGCAACTACCAGAATAACAATATCGGTTGCCCTCGCACCCCTGGCACGCATGGCTGTAAATGCCTCGTGACCTGGCGTATCCAGAAAAGTAATCATCCCGTTTGGCGTTCTCACATGGTAAGCGCCAATATGCTGGGTAATGCCGCCAGCTTCTCCTGATGCCACTTTTGTTCGGCGAATGTAATCCAAAAGTGAGGTTTTACCGTGGTCTACATGCCCCATAACGGTTACGACAGGCGCTCTCGGCAGCAATTCCGCATCTGCATTCTCGCCCATAGCAACAAGCTCTGCCTCATGATCCTGAATTTTGGCGGCAAATGCTTTGTGCCCCATTTCCTCAACTAAAATCATGGCTGTTTCCTGATCCAGCACCTGATTGATCGTTACCATCTGTCCCAGCATCATAAGCTGTTTGATAACTTCTGACGCTTTTACGGCCATCTGGTGAGCGAGTTCGGCAACGGTAATGGTTTCCGGAACATAAATACTCTTAATAATCGCTTCTGTCGGCTGCTGGAAATTGCTCTCTCGTTCAACCGATGGCTGTCCCTTGCGATTTTTAGCACCACCGCTTCGCCAGCCTTCACGTACATTCGGCGTCGCACTGCCTCGGGCTTTTATACCGGCCCCGCGTTTTTTCGCTGCATCCTCCTGCCAAATGGAAGCCACATTGGCGGATTTGATTGATTTCTTCTCAGATGCGCCTTTTTTCTCTTCTTTTTCTGAGGTCACTTTTTTGTCGGCCGGGCGGCGCAATGTCACATCTTTCTTTTTGGGTTCTTCTGTTGCACCTGCCGCCTGTTCAGGTTGTTTTACTGCTTTTTTAGGCGCAGTCATCATCGCTTTAATCTGCGCGACTTCGTCCTCTACGGCCTGCCTGGTTTTTTCTGTTTCAGCCGTTTTTTCCGCTTCTTCAGTCGCTTCTCCAACAACTTCGGCTTCTCCGATAACTTCGGCAGCAACCTCTTTCGCCTTGCTGCCCGCTTTTTCGACAGTACTCTTTTCCTGTACAGCCGCTTCTTTATGTGCGACTTTTTCCGCTTCAAGCTGTGCCAGTTTCGCCTGCTTTTCACGTAACTCGGCTTCCTGGCGCGCAATCAGTTCAGCTTGACGACGGGCTTCTTCTGCACGTTTTTTCTGTTCAGCTTCATCAATAATCGGCGCAGGCGCCTTGGGAACCACTTTTTCAGCGACAGCCGGCTCTTCGCGCTTAAATGTCCGTTTCTTGCGTACTTCGACCTGAATCGTACGCGACTTTCCCGATGCATCAGCCTGCTTAATTTCGCTGGTTTCCTTGCGGGTCAATGAGATTTTTTTCTTTTCTTCCGGCGTATTACCATGTGACCCGCGCAGATAAACCAGCAATTTATCCTTATCTGCGTTGGTCAGAGAATCACTCACTGATTTTTTTTCGACTCCTGCATTGCGCAACTGACTCAGCAGCGCCTCCGCTGGCATATTCAGTTCGGCAGCAAATTGAGCTACGTTATTAGTCGCCATTCCTTCCTCTTCCCTGTCTGATGCGATTCAGTCTATGCAAATGCAAAACCGTGATTATTTCGCCTCGGTTATTTCCCATGCACGCGACTGCAATGCTTTGGCATGTTCATCATATTTGGCATCAATGAGCGCCATTTCGTCATCGGTGACATCTTCAAAACCATTTTCAATCAATTGGCGCGCACGCTCTGTCGGCAAAGAAAGAATAGCGCCAAACTCATCATAAGCAAGACTGCCAAAAGCGGCTAATGTCTTAATACCAGCCAGTCCCAGCTTGCCTGCCGTATCCCTATCCATGCCCTCCAAATTAATCAGTTCAGGCTCCATATTAGCGATGCCTTCTTCAGAAGCAATCGCCTCTGTTACCAGCGCATCCCGTGCGCGAGTACGTAATTCGTTGACTGTTTCCTCATCGAAAGCCTCTATTTCAAGCATTTCATTGATAGGCACATAGGCAATTTCTTCCAGTGCGGAAAAACCCTCTTCAATCAGGATATCCGCCACTTCCTGGTCAACATTTAACTTGTCCATGAAAAGACTGCGAATCCCGGCAGTCTCCATTGCCGACTTGTCAGCCGATTCCTCAGCTGTCATGATGTTGATCTTCCAATTCGTCAATTCAGAAGCAAGACGAACATTCTGCCCACTTCTGCCAATAGCGATAGCCAGATTTTCCTCATCGACAATCACATCCATAGCGTGCTGTTCCTCATCAACAACGATAGACGAAACATTAGCGGGCGCCAATGCGCCAATCACGAACTGCGCCGGATCTTCCGACCATAGCACAATATCGACACGTTCTCCGCCCAACTCGCTGGTCACAGCCTGTACCCTTGAACCACGGATACCCACACAAGTTCCTATCGGATCAATACGTTTGTCACTGGTATAAACGGCAATTTTAGCTCGCACACCCGGATCACGCGCGGCTGACTTAATCTCAAGCAACCCTTGTTCCATCTCAGGCACTTCCAGCTCAAACAACTTGATAATAAATTCCGGAGTCGTACGGGACAAAATAATCTGCTGTCCTCGTGCATTTCTGTCAACACGCAAAATATAAGCACGAACACGATCGCCTACCCGCACATTTTCCTTAGGAATCATCTGATCTCGCGGCAGACGGGCTTCGACCTTGCCGGATTCTAAAATGGCGTCACCTCGTTCCATTCTTTTAACCGTACCGGTTACCAGCACATCACCACGCGCGAGGAAATCCGTCAGAATCTGTTCCCGTTCAGCATCACGGATACGCTGTAAGACAATTTGCTTGGTATCCTGTGCAAAACGGCGACCGAATTCGATCGAATCAATATGCTCCTCAAGATAATCACCAACTTCTATGTCAGGAATCTGCTCCTTGGCTTCAAAGTCAAGAATTTCCTGATCTGGCAACTGTAATCCTGCTTCATTAGGAACAACATGCCATCGACGGAAAGTTTCAAACTCACCCGTTTTACGATCAATTGCCACCCTGATATCAACATCACCGGGATAACGTTTTTTGGTTGCAAGAGCCAAAGCATGCTCTAATGCGGTAAGAACAATTTCCTTATCAACATTTTTTTCACGCGCAAGCGCATCAACCAATTGAAGAATTTCGAAACTCATTTTTTTTGGCCTTTAAAATTCACCTGCGGCACCAACCGTGCCTTATCCACATCAGAAAGAGAAAAATGCAACAAAGCCGCACCTTCTTTTGTATCAAATTCCAACGTCAGTTCATCTCCCTGGGGTTCCTGCAATATGCCCTGAAAAATCCGGCGATTTGACATATCCTCAACCGGCATGCGCAATTTAATACTCGCTTCCATGCCCACAAAACGGACATAATCCGAGAATCTTTTCAGTGGCCGGTCCAGGCCGGGAGAAGAAACTTCCAGACGTTCATAACTCACATCTTCAACTGTCAGAACATGGGATAACTGACGACTTACTATTTCGCAATCACTTACTGTAATGCTGCCTCTGGCAAGCTCTTCCGGAAGAAAATCAATATATACGCGTAACAACCCGCCTGATGCGTGTTCGACATCAACCAAGTCATAACCGCAACCATTCACGGTTTTTTCAATCAAATTCTGCAACAAACCTGCCTCCGGTCAGCAGTCTATTCACACTCCCATTTTTCATTGTTTCAATGAAAAAAAAATGGGCGTGCGCCCATATTCAAACTTTTTAAAAAATCGTACTAATTCATCATTATATACAATTACATATAAAATCGCAATATTTTACGCATCATGGTTGGATGAAAATAAATGCTATTCTTTTTGATCTTATTCCTTTTCAATCCTCTTAACTGACTCAGTGTAAAATCGGTTGTTTTTAATTTTTACTATTTTCGCCGGAAACGAATACGGCTCATCAGATGTCAGAAAAAAATTCCTCATATAACGAATCTTCCATACAAGTTCTAAAAGGGCTTGAACCTGTCCGTCAGCGCCCAGGCATGTATACACGGACAGAAAGTCCGTTGCACATCCTTACTGAAGTCATTGACAATGCTTCGGATGAAGCTATCGCCGGTTATGGCAAAAACATTCAGGTAACCCTGCACGCCGATAACAGCATCAGTGTTGAGGATGATGGCAGGGGCATACCTGTTGGCCTTCATCCTGAAGAAAACATTCCGACAATTGAAGTTGTTTTCACCCGTCTGCACTCGGGCGGCAAATTCCAAAAAGGAATGGAAAATGCTTATACCTTTTCCGGAGGATTGCATGGTGTTGGCGTATCCGTCACAAACGCGCTTTCCATCAAAATCGAAGTTTCTATCTGGCGAGAGAAGAAGCTGCATGAAATCACTTTTACTCACGGCGAAGTCACGAACCCCCTGAAATCACGCCCACTTTTGCGTGGAGAGAAAAAATCAGGAACAAGAGTCACCATCTGGCCCGACACGAAATATTTTGACAGTGCATCCATCCCACTGGGCGAACTTCGGCATTTACTCCGTTCCAAAGCCATTCTTTTGCCCGGGGTTACCGTTTCTCTCCTGGATGAAAAAACAGGAGAAACTGAAACTTGGCAGTATGAAAACGGTTTTCGCGGGTATCTTTCCGAACAGTTAGGCCTTGAAACCGATGAGGATACAGTTGTCCCCTTATTTGAAGGTGAGCATTATGTCGGCAATGCCCAGGAAGGTTTTGCTGTTGGCGAAGGCGCTGCCTGGATTGTCGCCTGGACTGCCGAAGGCGCTCTGGTACGCGAATCCTTTGTCAATCTGATTCCCACTTCTGCCGGCGGCACACATGAAAGCGGGCTGCGAGATGGTTTGTTCAACGCAGTCAAAAATTTTGTTGAAATGCATTCGCTCCTGCCCAAAGGAATCCGCCTTCTCCCGGAAGATGTCTTTGCACGGGTCTCCTTTCTCCTGTCAGCCAGAGTGCTTGATCCCCAATTTCAGGGGCAAATCAAGGAACGCCTGAACTCCCGTGATGCAGTCAGACTCGTATCGCACTTTGTCCGCCCTCCCCTCGAATTATGGCTCAACCAAAATGTGGATCAAGGACGCAAATTGGCTGATCTCGTTATCCGGCAAGCTCAGTCACGTCTCCGTTCAGCACAAAAGGTTGAAAAAAAGAAATCATCCGGTGTTGCTGTTTTGCCCGGTAAATTAACCGATTGCGAATCGACGGATATTTCGAGAAACGAGTTGTTCCTCGTTGAAGGTGACTCAGCCGGGGGTTCGGCAAAAATGGGAAGAAACAAGGAATTCCAGGCCATTTTGCCTTTACGCGGCAAAGTTTTGAACTCATGGGAAACAGAAAGAAACCGTTTATTTGCCAATCAGGAAATTCACGATATTTCCGTTGCAATTGGGGTAGACCCGCATGATATCAAAGACAATCCGGACATCTCTGGCCTGCGTTATGGAAAAATATGCATTCTTTCTGACGCTGATGTGGATGGTTCCCATATTCAAGTGCTACTCCTGACGCTTTTCTTCCGCCACTTCCCGAAATTGATTGAAAATAAAAATATCTACATTGCCCGCCCCCCTCTCTATCGTGTCGATGTGCCGGCACGTGGCAAACGGCCTGTGCAAAAACTCTACGCACTGGATGAAAACGAACTTCTAACCATCCGCGACAAACTCCGCAAGGAAGAAGTTAAAGATAACACCCTAACCATTTCCCGTTTCAAGGGACTCGGTGAAATGAATGCTGAGCAATTATGGGAAACCACACTAAACCCGGATACCCGTCGACTGCTGCCTGTCACACTGGGTGACCTGGGACAGCAAAACTCGGAAAAACGGTTCCAGATGCTGATGGGAAAAGGTGAAGCATCCTCCCGTCGGGCATGGATGGAAGAACACGGACATGAAGCCCAAGCCGATATCTGATAAACCCGATTGATATGGATATGACACCACAACCTAGTCTCTTTGATCAATTACAAACAGAGAACACGAGCGACGATGAGTCACTCATACTCGCCCGTTTTGCTGAACGCGCCTATCTGGATTACGCCATATCAGTCGTCAAGGGACGCGCCCTTCCAGATGTATGCGATGGACAAAAACCGGTCCAGCGCCGCATCTTGTATGCCATGCATGAACTCGGACTGACAACGGATGCCAAACCGCGAAAATCGGCGGCAGTCGTCGGAGATGTTCTGGGAAAACTTCATCCGCACGGTGATCAATCGGTCTATGACGCCCTTGTTCGCATGGCACAGGATTTCTCCATGCGCTACCCTCTGATAGACGGTCAGGGCAATTTTGGTTCCCGCGACGGCGATGGCGCGGCCGCTATGCGATATACCGAAGCCAGGCTAACGCCTATTGCTGAACTGCTGCTTGATGAAATCAGTCAGGGAACGGTTGATTTTGTTTCCAACTACGATGGCTCTTCAGAAGAACCACGTATGCTTCCATCCAGATTGCCTTTGACCCTGTTAAACGGGTCTTCAGGCATTGCTGTCGGTCTTGCCACTGAAATCCCGCCACATAACCTTTCGGAAATAACGAAAGCGACTATCGCGCTTATCCGCAACCCCAAAATTAGCCATTTGGAACTCATGGAGCTGCTTCCCGGACCTGATTTTCCTGGTGGCGGACAGATTATCACCCCTTCGGGGCAGATTGCTGAAATGTATGAAAACGGCCGGGGCAACCTCAAAGTACGTGCCCGATGGGAAATCGAAGAACTTGCAAAAGGACAGTGGCAAATTGTAGTCAATGAATTGCCTCCAGGCACTTCATCGCAAAAAGTGATGGAGGAAATCGAGGAAATGACCAATCCCAAAGTACGGCCCGGTAAAAAATCACTAACACCTGAACAAACAACGCTCAGGCAAACCATACTGGGAATACTCGATAGCATCCGCGATGAATCAGGTCGGGATGCACCGGTTCGCCTGGTATTTGAACCGCGCTCGAAGCGACAGGACCCGGACGAATTCATGCAAATGCTTCTGACGCATACTTCTCTGGAAAATAATACCTCTCTTAATCTTGTCATGATCGGTTTGGATGGGAGACCCCGACAAAAAGGATTGCGTACCATTTTGCAGGAGTGGATTACATTCCGATTCAACACGGTACGCCGTCGTGCGGAGTGGCGTTTGGGAAGAGTGGATGACCGTATTCATATCCTGGAAGGCAGAGAAACGGTTCTTCTTCATATCGACCGCGTCATCAGCATTATACGTGAGACGGATGAACCCAAAGAATCGCTTATCAAGACTTTCCACCTGTCCGAGCGACAGGCCGATGACATCCTGGAGATTCGCCTTCGCCAGTTGGCCCGTATGGAAAAACTCAAAATCGAACAGGAATTATCTCAATTGCGTGAGGAAAAAAACACGTTGCATGATCTGCTCAACAACCCTGTTTCCATGAGAAGGCTCATCATCCGTGAAATCGAGGCAGATCAAAAAAAATTCGGCGACCCAAGACGGACTCTCATTGAAGAAGCCAAGCACGCTTTTATTGAGCCGAAAATGATAGATGAACCAGTCACCATTATTATTTCAGAAAAAGGCTGGATACGCTGCCGTTCAGGGCATGGACACCATCTCTCGCAGTTAAATTTTAAGGCGGGTGATGCTTTGTATGCCATATTTGAATGCCGCACGACAGATCATCTTCTTGCATTCGGTTCTACGGGCCGCATTTATACGGCGGCTGTTCGCCTGCTCCCGAATACACGGGGAGACGGCATACCGATTACCACTTTGATTGAAGTCGCCACGAATGATCAGATCATGCATTATTTTGCAGGGGCTGCTGAAACGTCACTATTGATATCCACCAGTTCAGGCTATGGTTTTGGCGCAAAAGTAGCCGACATGATCAGCCGGGTTCGCCAAGGCAAATTATTCATCAACCTTGAACAAAATGAACAATTGCTTCACCCTCATCTGATTCGTGATGAAGACAAATGGATCGCCTGTTTATCCAGGCAGGGCCGGTTCCTGCTATTTTCAACAGAAGAACTTCGCTATCTCTCCAATGGCGGTCATGGCGTTATCCTGATGACGCTTGACCCGAAAGAAACTTTGCTGGCCTCACTCCCCATTGATGAAACAGGATGTATTATCGTTTGTGTGGCAAAAAATCAGACCCGTCACGAAATCCGGATATCGGGCAACAGCATGGCAGCCTACTCCGGCAAACGAGCAAGAAAAGGACGCCTTATCGAATCCCGTTTCAAGCCGGTTAATCTGGAACCCATACCGGTAAAAACAGATTCAACGCATACCACTGAAAAATAGTCTTGTTTTACAGAAACATCAAAACATAAAATCCAGCTCGCCATGACTGGATTTTATGTTTCATGACAAAAAAATCATTCAATCTCTGCAATCATTTCCATTTCAATACAGGCTCCTGTTGGAATCTGTGCCACACCAAACGCGGAACGCGCATGGCGTCCTTTTTGTCCGAAAATTTCTACCAATAATTCGGAAGCGCCATTTGTGACAAGATGATGGTCTGTAAAATCCCCAGTCGAATTCACCAGACTTAAAACCTTAACAATCTTTTTGACACGATTGAGATTGCCGCCACAGGCTTCCTGTAAGGTCGCCATCATGTCAATCGCAATATTGCGGGCAGCAATACGTCCCTCTTCAACCGAAATGTTTTTGCCAAATTGGCCAACATGCGGTTGACCATTTTTTTTTGCAATATGTCCGGAGAGATACACCGTGTTGCCTGTCTGGGCATACATAACATAAGCTGCAACAGGTTGTGCAACCTGGGGCAACTCGATTTGCAACGCCTTCAATTTTTCATAACAAGACATCATTTATTCCCGTTTAACGTTATTTCAAACTTACCGCCCGAAATATACAAAACTCAAAATAATTTATTACAACTCAAATTCAGATAAACCGATAAAATTTCCTATCTGTAAAATCTTTACTATTATCCGTTATTTAAAAAAACTGATCCAGAAGAAAGCCGTCTGTTTTAAGAATAAATCAATTAAACATGAACCCATGCGCTGCCTCTGGCAAAATAGGCAACCGGAACCCATCATACAGAATATGATAAATGAACGCCTGTTCCCAACCTCATTTATAAAAATTGATTATTCTCTCAGATCAAAAAAATGAAATAGATGCTTTAAAACAACAGATCAGAAGAAAAAAACCATGAATAAAAATAGTTTGTTCAGATCAAAGTAATATGTCCACCTGTAACGTCATTCTTGATACTAATGTCTGCCTGGATTTGTTCGTTTTTCATGATGTCCGCTGTCATGAACTGATGCAAATGCTAAAGAACCGGATTATCAATGCCATCACGCGAAAAGACTGTCGCGATGAATGGCTGCGCGTTCTCACTTATCCTCTCTTGTCGCTGAATAACCATACCCAGGAAAAAAGTATCATTGAATATGATAAGGCCGTACTCTGTTGCGATTTCGAAAGCAAAAATTATGCTTCTCTCCCCATGTGCAAGGATCAGGATGACCAGAAATTTCTAGAATTGGCTTATGATGCGCAGGCAAAATTTCTGATTACAAAAGATAAAGCCTTATTAAAATTATCCGGGAAAACTAAAAAACGACAACTTTTCCACATTATCAAACCAGAACAATCACATCTTATATCAGCTACACTTAAACCTGTTATTTGATAATATTTAAAAAATATCTTTCTTTCTATTCCGTTTTTTTATTATTCGTATACAATCTAAAATTGTTCATGTTCATTATTTACTTTTTCAATATTTTTCACGATAGAAAAATTTGTTGAAAAAATAGATTTCGTCTTATTGATAGGATAAATATGTCAACATACAAGCAAATACAGGATCAGATTAAACATCTACAACAACAGGCAGAAGAATTAAGAAAAAAAGAACTCAGTAATGCTATTAGCCAGATCAAAACCATTATGGCAGAGTATGGTATTACGGTTTCAGATCTCGGCAACGGTAAAAAGAAAGGGACCAAGACAAAAGTGCCTCTAGCACCTAAGTACCGGAATCCGACAACCGGAGAAACATGGTCAGGCCGAGGCAAAGCCCCAAAATGGATTGAACAGAAAAACAAGGACAAATACTTAATTAAGTAATCTCCCTTCTGATACTTAAAAAGGAATAATCATCCAATAACCATGATTATTCCTTTTTTATTAAAAATATCCCCCTTCTGATATCATGGCTGTTTAATACATGCCGCAATCAGGTCTGATCTTCTCTTCCTCCTTCTTTTAAGTATTTTCATTTCTGAAAATACTTAAAAATAAATGTTTGCTTTATATCTTGTGAGAAATTACTCTGCTTGAGATCGATGTTAAAACACAAAGAATGTTGCTAAAAATGTTGCTAAAAATAACCATTTTGATGTTTTAATGTAAAGACACTAAATGGTCCAAAACCTTTTATTCTGGCCATAGCACATTTAAACTTATAAATGTTTGCCTACATAAAAAATCAAACCATGAAATCTCGCACACGACAAACCGTTTACCGCAAACATTACAACCCACCTTCGTTTCTTGCCAATACCGTTGATCTGGTTTTTGATCTGAATCCGGCGCAAACCCACGTGATAGCAAAAACAGAGTTGATTCATAATCCCGGCGCAAAAAATACTGACATTGTGTTGTATGGCGAAGATCTGGAACTCGTAAGAATATCGCTCAACGATACTCAATTAAAGCCCAGGGAATATACGCTAAAAAACGGGATGCTTCGTATTGCAAAAGGACCGGAAATTGCGCATCTGGAAATAGAAACGATTATCAGGCCTGAAAAAAATACAGCCTTGATGGGACTGTATATGTCCAATGGCAATTTTTTCACACAATGCGAAGCAGAAGGATTCAGAAAAATCACTTATTTTCCTGACCGGCCTGATGTCATGGCCAAATATACAGTCACACTAAAGGCAAATAAAAAGAAGTTTCCTGTTCTTCTTTCTAATGGCAACCTTGTTGAAGAAGGAAACCTTCCACGTGGCCGTCATTATGCGAAATGGGAAGATCCCTTTAACAAGCCTTCCTATCTATTTGCCATAGTCGCCGGCAAACTGGCATGTCATGAGGAAGCATTCACGCTGGCTTCCGGACGCCGTGTCCTGCTTCAAGTCTGGGTTGAAGCAGGCAATCTGGATAAGACTGCCCACGCTATGGAATCTCTCAAGCACAGCATCCACTGGGATGAAAAACGATACGGACTGGAGCTTGATCTTGATAGATTCATGATCGTGGCTGTCGGCGACTTTAATATGGGCGCTATGGAAAATAAGGGATTGAACATCTTCAATACCCGATTTATTCTTGCTAATCCTAAACTTGCGACTGATACGGATTATGTCAATATCGAATCTGTCGTCGGTCACGAATATTTTCATAACTGGACCGGAAACCGTGTAACATGCCGCGACTGGTTCCAGCTTTCTTTAAAAGAAGGCCTGACTGTATTTCGCGACCAGGAATTTTCAGCGGATCGCATCGGAACTGAAAGCGGACGAGCCATTAAGCGCATAGAAGACATCCGTATCCTGCGCCAACATCAATTCCCAGAAGACGCAGGCGCAACCGCTCATCCGGTGCGGCCAGACTCATACGAAGAAATCAATAACTTTTACACCGTAACAATCTATGAAAAAGGCGCGGAAATTGTCCGCATGATCCAAACCCTCCTCGGAGTGGATGGTTTTAGAAAAGGCATGGATCTCTATTTCCAACGTCATGACGGTCAGGCTGTAACATGCAATGATTTTCTGGCAGCCATGGCTGATGCAAACAAACAGGACCTGACGCAATTTGAAAACTGGTACAGCCAGGCCGGCACACCGCGTGTCAAACTCCGATCCCGATACAATCGAAAAACACAATCTCTTAAACTTTTATTCTCCCAATTCTGTCCTCCCACACCCGGACAAAACAGAAAACGACCTTGTCTTATTCCGATTGCACTTGGCCTGCTCGATCAAAAGGGCATCAGCATACCCATCAAAAGCAATGACCCTGCCATTCGGAAAAACCTCTCTGACGCAGCACCAGAAACCGTCTTACTGGAATTAACCCAAAAATCACAGGTTTTCACACTAACCGACATTCCTGAAAAGCCTGTCATATCCGCTTTACGCAATTTTTCTGCCCCTGTCATTTTTGAATATGAACAGTCAGATGAAGAACTCGCGCTTTTACTCTCCGCCGACCCCGATGCCTTTAACCGATGGGAAGCAGGACAACGCCTGGCTTTGCGTCATCTCATAAAATTGACTCAAGATGCACAAAACCAAAAGCCGTTGGAACTCGATCCGGCTGTTATTCATGCCTTTCGCTCCGTTTTAAGTGATACATCTTTAGATCCGGCTTTCCGTTCACTTGCCTTGACCCTCCCAACAGAAATGATGATTGCCGAGGAAATGGAAGAAATTGATCCTCAAGCGATATACCAGGCATGGCATTTCATGCAAAAAACGTTCTCCCATACCATGCGCGAAGAATGGCTCAATATTTACAATACGATACAGATACCCAAACCATATCGTCCTGAACCCTGCGATATTGGAAAACGCAGCCTAAAAAATCTCGCCCTTTCCAACCTGATGAAACTGGACGACAAAAAATTGACGCCACTGGCAGCCACTCAATATGATCATGCTGACAATATGACAGACAAGCTCGCTGCTCTCACCGCCCTTGTGCACGCCAACAATCATGCGTCTAAAACGGAGGCGACCCGCTGCCTGCGCCATTTTTATCATGAATTCCGATCAGAACCTCTCGTTGTCGACAAGTGGTTCACCCTGCAAGCAACCTCTCCAGGAACAGATGTATCAGCAATCCGTAAACTGGCAAAGCATCCATTATTCACATTAAAAAACCCGAATCGCGTCAGAAGCTTGATTTTTGGTTTTTGTATGAACAATATGGCACAATTCCATATAAAAGACAGGAGCGGTTATGACTTCTGGGCTGAAAACGTCCTGGCACTTGACAAAATCAACCCGCAAATCGCAGCACGACTCTCCCGTTCGCTTATACAGCATAATCGCTATATACCTGAACTAAAAAAACAGGCTAGGAAAACACTGAAACAGATTGCTTCGCACAAATTATCAAAAGATACCGGAGAAATCATTAATAAAATATTGGCGACGTCATAAGAAAGCCGGATCAAACAGGAAAAATCATGAGAAAAAGACGCGTTAGTCTGACACAGCATTTAATTGAAGAGCATCGTATCACCCACAGGATTCCTGAAGAACTCAGATTGCTCCTTGAAGTCGTGGCTCGAGCCTGTAAAACCATTGGGCATGCTGTCGGAAAGGGCGCACTTGGCGATATTCTCGGAAGTATGCAAACTGAAAACGTTCAGGGTGAGATACAAAAGAAATTAGATGTTCTGTCCAACCAGATTCTTCTCGAATCCAATGAATGGGGTGGTTATTTGGGCGCTATGGCATCCGAGGAAATGGAAACCATTCACCCGATTTCAAATGAATATCCAAAAGGAAAATATCTTCTTCTTTTTGATCCGCTTGATGGTTCAAGTAATATTGATGTTAATGTTTCCATCGGCACCATTTTTTCCGTTCTTCGAGCGCCGGAAACTGATGAAAATCCCTGTGAAAATGACTTCCTGCAACCAGGACACCAGCAGATTGCAGCGGGTTACGCCCTCTATGGCCCACAAACGCTTTTAGTCCTGACAACGGGACGAGGGGTAAATTGCTTCACACTTGACCGTGAAATGGGATCATGGGTCCTGACACAGCGAAACATGCAAATCCCTGAAGACACCAATGAGTACGCAATCAACGCATCCAATTATCGCTTCTGGCATCCTCCGGTCAAAAAATACGTCCAAGAAATGCAGGAAGGAACGGCTGGCCAGAGGAATAAAAATTTTAATATGCGGTGGGTCGGGTCCATGGTTACTGACATGCACCGCATACTTAGCCGCGGTGGTATTTTCATGTATCCAGGCGATACTCGAGACTCCTCTCAACTGGGGAGAATCCGATTACTGTATGAAGCGAATCCGATGGCTTTTATTGTCGAGCAGGCAAACGGCATGGCAACTGACGGCCATACCCGCTTGATGGATATCAAGCCCGACAGGCTGCACCAGCGCGTACCGGTGTTTCTAGGCTCCAAAAATGAAGTGGAACGGGTAACCCGTTATCATCATGAGTACATGAATGCGCTCAATACGAAAATTTAAACATTTTACTAAAAAACGCTAAAATTTTAGGTTCAGCAAAGCCTTGCCTCAAAACACTGCGATGCATAACCGGAAGCACAAAAATGAGTACGATAACTTTTCAACAAGTCATCCTGACCCTGCAACAATACTGGAGTGAGCAAGGATGTGCCCTTTTACAGCCCTATGATATGGAGGTCGGCGCAGGTACATCTCACCCTGCCACGTTTTTGCAGGCCATTGGTCCTGAACCCTGGCAAGCCGCCTATGTGCAGCCATCACGCCGCCCCAAAGACGGCCGATATGGTGAAAACCCCAACCGAATGCAGCATTATTATCAGTACCAGGTTGTCCTAAAACCAGCTCCTGAAAATATCCTGGATATTTACCTCGGATCACTTGTTGCACTGGGACTGGACCTGAAACAAAATGATGTCCGCTTTGTTGAAGATGACTGGGAAAATCCAACCCTGGGCGCTTGGGGATTGGGCTGGGAAGTCTGGTTAAATGGAATGGAAATCACACAATTCACTTATTTCCAGCAAGTGGGCGGCTTAGACTGCAAGCCTATCCTGGGAGAAATTACCTATGGCCTTGAAAGGCTGGCCATGTATCTTCAGGGTGTGGAAAATGTCTATGACCTGATATGGACCCAGTGGGAAAACCAAGGTACCAAGAGATATCTAACATACGGAGACGTATTTCATCAAAATGAAGTCGAACAAACAACCTATAATTTTGAAGGCGCCAATACCAAGTTTCTCTTTTCCCTGTTTTCAAACTACGAATCAGAAACCAAACGACTCATTGATGAAGGACTAACACTTCCCGCCTATGAAATGATCCTGAAAGCGGCACACACTTTTAACATGCTGGATGCCAGAGGCGCCTTGTCCGTAACTGAGCGGGCAGCTTATATTGGACGCATTCGTAATCTGTCACGCCTTGTTGCGCAAGCCTATTATGAATCCCGTGAAAAACTGGGTTTTCCCAGACTAGGTGATACAAGAATAGTGACTTAAAAAACAAGTCAAATTACAAACAAATTTATCTGACCAGGCAAAAAGAAAATCACAAATCATGAACCAGACTCTACTTGTTGAGTTATTAACGGAAGAACTGCCCCCCAAAGCGCTTACCAAGCTGGCAGAGGCTTTTGCCAGTACAATTGAAGAGAGTTTGAAGCAGGAAGGCTTTCTTGCTGCCCAATCTCAGAAAACGATTTTTGCCACGCCACGTCGTCTGGCAGTCATCATAAACGACGTATCTGATACATCGCCGGATAAATCCATTCGTCTAAAAGTACTGCCAGTAACCATTGCTATTGATGCTGAAGGCAATCCAACCGCACCACTCAAGAAAAAACTGGCATCATTGGGATTCCCTCATATCGTTATAAACGATATGGAAAGAGAGATGGACGGAAAAACGGAAACCTTTTTCTATACCTACACGGCTCCAGGATCCATATTGGCGTCACACCTGCAGGTTGCTCTTGAAAAAGCCATCCGAAACCTGCCTATTCCTAAAATGATGTCCTATCAGCGGCCCGACGGTGAAACCGTTGAATTTGTCCGGCCTGTGCATGGTCTTTTAGCATTGCATGGCCAAAAAGTTGTGCCTATTGCCATACTAGGACTCTCAGCAGGACGAACAACGCATGGGCATCGTTTTCTGACACAAGATGAAATTAACATACCAAAAGCCAATGCCTATGAGGCAACTCTGGAGGCAAAAGGCAAGGTTATTGCCGGTTTTGAAGCTCGTAAGAACAAGATCCGCGCCATTCTCCATGATAAAGCTCAAAATGATCACGTTCTGATGCCGGATGCGCTTTTGGATGAAGTAACGGCATTGGTCGAATGGCCTGCTGTTTACGAATGTCATTTCGAACCCACTTTTCTCGATGTTCCTCAGGAATGTTTGATCCTGACCATGCAAACCAATCAGAAATACTTCGCACTGACCGATTCCGCCGGGCAGCTTCGCTCGCGTTTTCTGATTGTTTCAAATATGGAAACAAGTACGCCGCAACGTATTATCAGCGGTAATGAACGGGTTATCCGACCGCGCCTTTCCGATGCACAGTTCTTTTTTGAACAGGACAAAAAAAAGAAACTGGAAGATCGCTTGCCAGGCTTATCTCACGTGGTTTATCACAACAAACTGGGTACCCTGGCACAACGAATGGCCCGGGTTCGCATTCTTGCTGTCTCGATCGCTGAAATGATGCGCATTGACACCACGCTTGTCGAACGTGGTGCACTCCTGGCAAAAGCCGATCTGTTAACAGAGATGGTCGGAGAATTTCCGGAATTGCAGGGTATCATGGGCACTTACTACGCCCGTCACGATGGCGAGCCGGAAGAAGTCGCACTCGCTGCGACAGAACATTATCTGCCCCGCTTTGCCGGCGACATTTTACCAAGCACGCCAACCAGCACAGCCATTGCACTGGCAGACAAACTGGAAGCACTGGCAGGCATTTGGGGAATTGGATTGCAACCAACTGGTGATCGTGATCCTTTCGCATTACGAAGACATGCCCTTGGTATTTTGCGTATCCTGATTGAAAAGAAATTACCTTTGTCATTGCGCGCCATGCTTTCCCGTGCCATAGGCATACTCATCGCAAATGCCAGCTTTAAGGATCCCACGCCAGGACTGATCCCTTTTATGATGGATCGGTTAAGGGGACTTTTACGGGACAGGGGGCATACACCTGATGAAATAGAAGCTGTTCTGGCACAAAATCCGGACCGCTTCGATAATATTCTTGATCGTCTGAATGCCGTAAAAGCCTTTACAGCACTTCCTGAAGCAGAATCATTGGCAGCCGCAAACAAGCGGATTACCAATATTCTGAAGAAATCCGAGATCAGGGCCGGCATGGTACAAACCGACCTTCTCCAGGAAATCACGGAACAAAAACTGTACGCTTCCATGAGCACGGTTAAACCGAAAGCCGACCAAATGTTCACACAAGGCGATTACACCGGT
>WRHV01000005.1 GCA_009783065.1 Betaproteobacteria bacterium
AATGGTACTGGTCCTTTAACCACAGCACCTGTCCGCTTGGCTGTATCAATTATTTCCTGTGCAGACTGGTCAATCAGTTTATAGTCAAACGCCTTTAGGCGAATGCGAATTTTTTGGCTTTGCATGTTTTCTTTCTCAAAGAGCGAATTGCGAATAAAAAAATCATTCGCAACATGTTAAATAATTTAAATACAATCTCTTGCGTTTTCTGCAATATCATTATTCAATAATTTTGGAGACAACGCCTGCACCTACGGTCTTGCCACCCTCACGAATCGCAAAACGCAATCCCTCTTCCATCGCAATCGGACTGATCAATCGTACCGTTATCGATACGTTATCTCCAGGCATCACCATCTCCTTATCCTTCGGCAACTCTATCGATCCCGTTACATCTGTTGTCCTAAAGTAAAACTGCGGACGGTAGTTGTTGAAAAACGGTGTATGACGACCTCCCTCCTCCTTCGATAGCACGTATATCTCACCTGTAAACGTGCTATGCGGCTTAATCGATCCCGGCTTTGCCAATACCTGACCACGCTCAACATCCTCTCGCTTCGTACCGCGCAACAATATCCCCACATTATCGCCAGCCTGACCCTGATCCAATAACTTACGAAACATCTCAACTCCCGTACACGTCGTCTTCGCAGTCGCCTTCAAACCAACAATCTCTATCTCATCTCCTACCTTCACAATCCCGCGTTCCACTCGACCCGTCACCACAGTCCCACGACCAGATATCGAAAATACATCCTCAACAGGCATCAAAAATGCACCATCAATCGCTCGCTCCGGCGTCGGAATGTAACTATCCAACGCATCCGCTAACGCCATGATCGACTCCTCTCCCAATGACCCAGTATCTCCATCCAATGCCATCTTCGCAGAACCCTTGATGATCGGAATGTCATCTCCAGGAAATTCGTAATGCGATAAAAGCTCTCGCACTTCCATCTCCACTAACTCCAGCAACTCCTCGTCATCCACCATGTCGCACTTGTTCAAAAACACCACCATGTACGGAACTCCCACCTGACGTGCCAACAATATATGCTCTCGCGTCTGAGGCATCGGACCATCTGCCGCTGAACACACTAAAATCGCTCCATCCATCTGCGCCGCACCAGTAATCATGTTCTTGATGTAATCCGCATGACCCGGACAATCCACATGCGCATAATGACGACTCGCCGTCTCATACTCCACATGCGCCGTGTTAATCGTAATGCCGCGCGCCTTCTCCTCAGGAGCCGCATCAATCTGGTCGTAATTCTTCGCCTCTCCACCAAACTTCTTCGATAACACCGTCGCTATCGCCGCTGTTAATGTCGTCTTACCATGATCCACATGACCTATCGTACCTACATTCACGTGCGGCTTCGTCCGCTCAAATTTGCTCTTTGCCATTTTCGACTCCTAACGAAAAAAAAACATCAAGGCACAAGCCTGATCTTCGCATTCCTACTACACTTTTTTAAAAATTCATCCTTCGAATGATATAACAATACATGGTACTCTTAACTAACAAGTCGTGGTGCCCCTGACGTGGATTGAACACGTGACCTCTCCCTTACCAAGGGAGTGCTCTGCCACTGAGCTACAAGGGCATCTACAACCCCTGCAACTATTTTATCTGCAAGGGAAAGAAGCTGGAGCGGGCGAAGGGAATCGAACCCTCATCTTAAGCTTGGAAGGCTTCTGCTCTACCATTGAGCTACGCCCGCCTGCATCCACTTCAGCTAAACTTGCTGCATTCATGGTGGAGGGGGCTGGATTCGAACCAGCGTACTCGTAAGAGGGCAGATTTACAGTCTGCTGCCTTTAACCACTCGGCCACCCCTCCGCAAGGAACCCCAAATTATGCCTCAATCTTTATTGGCATGTCAACGTTCAAAATGTAATTCTTGCGTTTATTTGAAAAATACTTTTAATTCGGAAAAACAAAAAAAAATAAAAAGGCATAAAATGATCACAAAAGCCGATAAAGCGATAAATCAAGGATGCCTTTGACTTATCACTTTGATTTCATCTGATCAACGATGGATATGATCCGCTTATCCAGGCAATAACTATCAGGCCGGCCGGATTATCATAATAGTCTTAACATAATCGGCTCATTTGGAAAGAAAGCAGGTGCGCTGCATTTGAAGCCATCCCTAATTAAAACCGAAGGAAAACGTATGACTAATCAGGAAAAACCAAAAATAGATTTTATCACCCGGGCACTGCGGGCACTGGCAATTTTCTTCCTGATCATCGGCATCTATTATTTTGCCAAGGCGTTTTTAAGCTAGGGTCAGCCCTCATTAATTTGTCGTCGCGAAAAGTCGATTTTTTCTGTCTGACAAGGCGCAGGGACAAAATGGGACGATGGCGTATTGAACATACGGCGAGTTCTATTTTGAACCGGCAACGCAGGCAGGCGGGAATAAGCGGCTTTTCGCGACGACAAATTAATGAGGGCTGACCCTAAAGCCCCATTTGCCTGACCTGCCAATCAGCCACTATCGTGGACCCAGGTTAGCAACCTATCCCGCGCCTTAATGGCCGACGCCGCATTGGGATGGTTTACCACAAACACAACCGCATAACGCTCGCCTGATGCTGCCAGCACATAACCGGCAATCGCCCGCACATCCTGGATTGTTCCCGTCTTCAGATGGGCTTTCCCTGCCAGGCTGGTCTGCCGCATGCTCCGCCATAATGTCCCATCCCGTCCGGCAATCGGCAGGGATGCCATCAATTCCGGCATCACAGCCGAATGGTATGCGGTCACTAAAATATGACCCATGGTTTGAGGCGAAATACGTTCGGTGCGTGAAAGCCCGGACCCATTTTCAATCTGTAAACCATTTAAGGCAATCCCCTTGGATGCCAGAAACGAACGGACAGCAAAAGCGCCTCTTTCAGGGCTTGCAGGCCCATTTGAGGATTGCGCGCCAACCGCCATCAGAACATGGCGCGCCATCACATTATTACTATACTTATTGACGTCACGAATCACTTCACTCAAAGGCGGAGAAAGCCACTCCGCCAGCAACAGCGCGTCAGGCGGCGTACTCTCATCCCTAACCTGTCCGGTAAACGTGCCGCCTAGTTCTTTCCATAAATTGGCAAACACGGCCTTGAAAAAACTTGAATCACCCATCGAATAAGGAGAAATAAACCAAATCTGTTCACCGCAGGAAAGTGGATACTGTCCTTCAAACACAGCCTGCCTCTCGGAAAACCGGAGGTTGATTTCTTTCTGCCAGCCATTGCATCCCCCCACATCTTTCAAGACCGGCGGGCTAATCATGATGCCATCTAACGGGGGAGAAACCAAAACGTCGACTGTCCCGTCAAGACCATTCGGTCTGAATGTCACTTCCAGTGCCTTATGATTTAAAAGCAGCGCATCCGGACTGGCATTGTAGGGACGGAAAGGATCATTATCAAAAGCGGCTGGATCAAAATAACGCGCCTCAAATGCGCCGCGATCGAGCACCAGATCTCCGCGAATTTCGCGAATCCCTTTTGAACGGATTTGACGTAAAAAAAGCCAAAAACTTTCCAGATTGAATTTGGGATCACCGCCCCCTTTGAAAATCAGGTCCCCATTCAACACATCCCCATTCTGGGTCCCCTTCAAGTAGGCTGCCGTTTTCCAGCGATAAGCCGGTCCCAGTATCTCCAGCGCGGCATAAGTCGTAACCACCTTCATAATAGAAGCAGGAACAAAAGGCGTATTATCATTCAACCTGATAGCCGGAATCCTTGATCTGCCCGAACCGGAAAGCGGTTGTACATACACGCCAACCGCATCCATCGGAATCCCGACTTTCTTAAGTTCCCGCACAACCGCTTCAGGAACCGGCCGGCTCTCCTGCGCCATACTGCTAACCGGCAAAAACACCTGTAGGGACAAAGCCAGACAAAGCTGCATGCCCCACCTCAGATAAACCGCAAACCCGCTTTGTACCTTCATGTATCAAAACCTTCCGTCGAATCCATCTCCCCGTCTATGGAAAAATCAACCTCATCTTAGGCAATCCGGCTGTCCATTCCGTTATAAAAAATTCAAGTACCCGGATGTATCGCCTAGCTTATTTAGGCCCATGCCTCGATCAACCCTAAGCTGCTTTGGGGGAAACCATTATTTTACTGCCTTGGCTCTAAAAATGCTTATTTGCCGCTTCACATTCGAAATATCTTTACACACAGAAATATCTAAATAAGAATTATTTTCATTTAATTGACATCCTTATTAATAATCATTATTATTTAGACTAATTGAAATGGAACATCTAGCCCGGGTAATATCCCATACCGGACAGCAGCATCAAGCAGGAACTAAAAAATGACTCTCAAACCGGACGCCCAGTTGCAAAAAATCTGTAATCTGGCACAACTAAAAAAAGGCGATTGCGCAACCGTCATGGGACTGGCGGATGCAGATGCTCAAAGGCCGGATTTCATCCGGACGCGTCTTATGGAACTGGGTTTTCTCCAGGGAGAAAAAATTACGGTTATTGCCGAATCATTCCCCGGACGCGATCCGATGGCGGTACGTGTTGGTAGCGCCACCTTTGCATTAAGACGTCTTGAAGCATCCATGATTTATGTTACCCAGGACAGCCCCGCAAATACTTGAATCCGGTAGTGTCCCCAAAACAAACAAAAAACGCATGATATCCGTTGCATTGATCGGCAATCCAAACAGTGGAAAATCGGCCCTTTTCAACCGCTTAACCGGCGCCAATCAGAAAGTAGCCAATTATGCCGGGGTCACGGTAGAACGCAAAGAAGGATTCCTTAACACAGCCGGCACATCCTTTAAAATTATTGACCTTCCCGGCACCTACAGTTTAAACACGCTATCTCCGGATGAAGCCGTCACGCGGGAAGTGTTGCAGGGAATCCGAAAGGAGAATGGCACGATTGATATGGTCGTGCTGGTCACCGACGCCAATAACCTGCGCCGTAATCTCCAGCTTGTATTGGAAGTCAGGCAACTGGGTTACCCGGCCGTTCTTGTCTTAAACATGATGGACATCGCGAAAAAACGCGGCCTCGAAATTGATACCCGACGACTCTCCAACGAACTCGGGATGCCGGTTGTAGAAACCATCGCCATCCGTTCAAAAGGCATACCCGAACTCATTGCCAGCCTTCAAAAAAAAGCACAAGCAATCACTTTGACCGGAAAAACAGCCTCCACCACCCATTCACCGGCAACAGAACCTGCCCAGGAAGAAATCAGCCGTATCCTGAAAACCATCATCAAAACACCTTCCGCATCCGACACCTTCGGAGACCGCCTTGACGCCATTGCGCTCCATCCGATACTCGGATACTTATTACTGGCTGCCATCCTGTTTGGCATGTTTCAGGCTGTTTACAGTTGGTCTGCCTTACCAATGGAATGGATCGAAAGCGGTGTAACATACGCCGGTGATTTGCTTGGCAGCATTCTGCCTGACGGCATCCTGAAAAGCCTGCTTATTGACGGCATCTTAGCTGGAGTCGGCAGTGTGATTGTTTTCTTACCGCAAATACTGATTCTCTTTCTATTTATCTTGGTTCTGGAAGAATCCGGATATCTTCCCAGAGCCGCTTTTCTGCTCGACCGCCTCATGCGTTCCGTCGGCCTCTCAGGACGGGCATTCATCCCCCTCCTCTCTTGTTTTGCCTGTGCCATTCCGGGGATTATGGCTACGCGCACCATCCATGATCCACGCAATCGCCTTGCTACCATCATGATCGCCCCGCTCATGACCTGCTCAGCCAGGCTGCCTGTCTATCTCCTTATCATCGGCGCTTTCATACCCAACACGCGAGTCGGTATTTTCAACATGCAGGGCCTGGTTTTATTCGGACTCTACATCAGCGGCATTCTCTCGGCCATGATCATTGCGCTACTCATCAAACTCTTTATCGGAAAAAATCAATATCAGCCGCTCTTGATGGAACTACCCGCCTATCACTGGCCCAACCTGCTTAATTTACTGCTTGGTCTGTGGGAGCGGGCCAAAATATTCGTGATGCGGGCCGGCACCATCATTCTTGCGCTCATGGTCCTGCTCTGGTTCTTTTCCAGCTTTCCAGGCGCTCCCGAAAACGCAACAGAACCGGCCATCCGGTACAGTTTTGCCGGCCAAATTGGCCATCTTCTGCAATATATATTTGAACCGATCGGTTTTAACTGGCAGCTCTCCATTGCCTTAATTCCCGGCATGGCTGCACGTGAAGCCTCCGTTGCCGCCCTCGGCACAGTCTATGCCCTTTCGGCAACCGGTGATGAATTATCTACGGCGCTCTCTTCCGTCATTGCAACCACCTGGGGGCTGCCAACCGGCTTGTCCTTATTAGCCTGGTATGTCTTTGCTCCTCAGTGCATCCCCACCATCATTGTCACAAAACGGGAAACCAATTCGTGGAAATATGCCGGCATCATGACAATCTACCTGTTCGTATTAGCCTATGCCGCATCATTCATCACCTACCGCATCAGTCTGTTGCTCACAGGAGGATAGCCATGCAGGAAATGCTCGTTTCAATCATTCTTATCGCAGCCATCTGCGTTATCTGGAAACACATGGCGCCCCGTTCCCTTCGATCAGGGATCAACCAGGCATGTAAAGAGGCGGCCCTCCGAATGGGCTGGACAGGCATAGCGAAAAAACCAGCCAAAAAAACAGTGACGATTACCCATGAATCCGGATGCGCCCTCTGCCATGGCTGCAAGCAACCGGAACCGCCATCCGGATGTGAGATACGCATCCGGCCCAAAAACATTCAAAAACGATAATCCGTACCCACCCTGTCCAGGCGATCATGCCGTATCAAGCGGTTCATCTTCTATATCGAGATGGATAATAAATTTGGCGCCGCCCAACGGACTCGATTTGACCTGGGTACTGCCATGATGCTGTTCAGCAATCAGCTTCACATAGGACAAGCCCAATCCGTATCCGCCGGTTGCCCGTGTCCGGCTGTTATCCAGCCGTGCAAAGGGAGTGAATACCTCATCGTAGGCACTTTCCGGAATGCCGGGGCCATCATCATCGACTTCGATCAAAATACCGCCGCCAGGTAGTTTGTCCACTCTCAACTCCACCTGGCTTGATGCATATTTAAACGCATTCAAAAGCAGGTTTTTAACAGCAATGCCGGCAATCTGGCTATCAAAATAAACCATCATATCCTCACCGTGAAAAACCAGCCGGAAATGCGAGGGCTTTAATGGAATCAGCCCTGCACATAACGCCTCTCCCCACTGCTTGAGGGATGTCTCCACACGATGCAACACAATCTTATGCTGCTCCATACGGAAATAATCCAGGCTGACATTAATAAGCGACTCCAGCTCTGCAATGTCACGGTTTATCTCTTCGATATATTGCGCCTGCCTTTCGGGATTGCTCGCCATCTCATCCAACATACTTACGCTGAACCGCAGCCGCGCAAGCGGCGTCCTTAGTTCATGCGATACGGCGTGCGACATCACCTTGATGTTAGACACCTGTTTTTCGATTTTCACGGCCATATCGTTTAACACACCGGCCAACGGTTTAAAAAGCCATGTATTGACCGTGCCGGTCCGTGCCTTAAGGTTGCCCTGCGCCAGCGACTCCGCCGTATCCCGGATGGAAAAAGCATCCCGCCAAAGAGGCGCCATCGCCATATGCCAAAGGCCAAAGAAAATAAGGGCGCTCAGGACAGACCAAACCAAAAGCAACACCAAAATAGCCATCGCATCCGGTTCAAAAGTACCCGGCTCAATAATCGGGCCAATCTTAAGCAACCTGTTTGGGGACAAAGCAACATAAAAGATGAACTGGCTTTCATCAACAGCCAAATCATCATGCGCCAGTTGCTTTTGAACCGATGCCGGCAAAGTGGTTTCTGCAGAAACAAACGCCATAGGATAGGAAAAATAAGGCCGGATCTGATCCAGTGCTTCCTCATCCGTTCTTCCGGAATGCTGCATTTTTTCCCGCATCAACTGAACCGTGCCGCGCATGGCATCCCGATACGGCAGGCTATGCGAAACCGGTGATCCGGTCAGCTCTGGCGGCAGCGAATCAAACACCAGCAACGCCCCATAAGCAATGATCCCCTGAATCAGCAGCAAAATAATCAGGTAGCCTATGAGACGGAATCTGAGAGGCCGGCTTGGCATATCAGCAAATTTTCTCATCATGCTGATTTTTGCTCATGAAAGAAGAGGTATCCCTTTCCCCGCACCGTTTTGATACGCTTTGGATAATCCGGATCTTCATTCAGTTTTTTGCGAAGACGGGAAATACGCGCATCAATAGACCGATCCAACCCGTCAAAGCTGATCCCCCGTAAAGAATTCAGGATGTCGTCACGGGATAGTATTTGACCGGCATGGCTGGCAAGCAGCCACAACAGATCAAATTCTGCTGTCGTGAATTCCACCGGCTCACCATCCAACATAACCTGCCGGGTCTCGCCATTAATATAAAGAGAACCAAACCGCAGACGCGATCCATCGGGCACAACTGAAACAAAACCCGTTTGGTCATCCATCAGTTCATTCGGTTCTTGATTATCGGTCTGCTTTCTTCGGAGCAGCGCCCTGATACGTGCCAAAAGGCGCCTGGGTTCGACCGGCTTGGCCAGATAATCATCCGCGCCCAGTTCCAGTCCGACAATCTCATCAATATCATCTTCACGGGCTGTCAAAATCAAAATCAATCCGCCAAAAAGCGGACGAATATCCCGGCAAATATCAAAACCTGACTTCCCTGGCAACATCACATCCAAAATCAGCAAATCCGGCAACATTGCCAGAATAACGGACTCGGCCGTATCTCCCCTATCGTGCCACTCAACGGTATACCCGTAGTGAACAAGATATTCACGAATCAGATTCGCAAGGCGCTCATCATCTTCAACAATCAGTATGCGTTCCGTCATCAGACTATTTCATCCCAACCACACCAAGGCAATGATTCATTACCCGCTACTTCAAATACGGCATCATAACAGACGGCAACCTTTTTATTTCATTGCCGCCCTCTACACCTTCTTCTCTTTATTCGTTGCAACCTGTTACAAAACTTAAACAAAAACTTACAGTAAAATACATCCTTTTTCCTGATAATGTGACATAAATCAAGTCAATTGACTTGAAAATAAACAGTAACCACACTTTTTGCGTCTGACCCCACAGGCTTGACATGTATACACAAACCAATCTTCCCATCATTTTATGCGATTTCGACGGCACCATCAGCCATCAGGATGTCACTGATACTCTGCTCAAACACTTTGGCATGGATGGGTACCTGGAACTGGAAGAAGACTGGAAAGCCGGTAAAATCGGTTCCCGTATCTGTATGAGAGAACAGATTGCGCTTTTAGATATGAGTCCGGTCGAACTCGATGACTGCCTTTCGAAAATCGATATCGACCCGGCATTTATAAAATTCGCCGCAACAGCCGCGTCATTGGGAATTCCGCTTCACATTGTCAGCGATGGGTTGGATTACGCCATCCATCACATATTGCAGCGTTACCGACTGCCATCCATCCCGGTCTATGCCAATCGTCTCCTGTATCGTGGTGAAAAACGGTGGCAACTTGAATTTCCATACGCCAATGCCAATTGCGAAAAAGGCAGCGGCCACTGCAAATGCAAACATGTATCGCAGCGATGCCCGCAATCTTCCTCTATCCTGTACGTGGGGGACAGTACATCGGACTTTTGTGTTTCCGGCAAAGTCAGTCATGTCCTGGCAAAAAATAAATTGATTGCCTATTGCCTGCAAAACGGCATTTCCCACACGCCGATTCGCCACTTCGATGATGCACAGGCACTGTGGCCTTTCATCTGTGACGAAATCTTTATGACAGAACCTGAAACCGTTATTTAAGAAACATTATCATGATTCAGAACGTCGAATTTTTCATGCCTGGCGGCCCGAACGGCATCCTCCTGATACATGGGCTAACCGGCACGCCGAATGAAATGAGAATTATCGGAAAAGGCTTAAACCGGGCCGGCTTTACCGTTTACGGCATGCAACTGGCAGGCCATTGCGGCAATGAAGATGACCTGTGCCAAACCGTCTGGCAAGATTGGTATGCCAGTGTTGAAAAAGCCGCAGCCTTCCTGCAAACAAAAGTTGAACGGGTTTTTGTCTCCGGCCTTTCGATGGGCGCCCTTCTCGCGCTCAAACTGGCGGCAGATCAACCAGAACTCGTCAAAGGCGTCGGGGTTTACGGCGTCACCTTCCGTTACGATGGCTGGAGCATGCCGGGATGGGCCAAGCACTTTTTCTTTCTGCTTACCTGGCTCAAACGGCTTGGCCTGTTCCAGAAAACCTCCTTTATCGAACAACCGCCATACGGGTTAAAGGATGACCGGATTCGGGCAACAGTCGAAGCCAGCATGTTCAGCGGTGACAGCACGCAAGCCGGGCTGGCCGGCAACCCGTTTGCGGCACTCGCTGAAATGCAGTATCTGGCAAAAATCGTCCGCCGGCAATTACCGGATGTGCAAACGCCCTGCCTGATCATCCACTCCGGTCATGATGACATTGCCGACATTGACAGTAACGCGCGAATCGTGGAACGTTACATCAGTGGCCCCAGTAAATTCGTTGTGCTGGATGACAGTTATCATCTCGTCACTATTGACCGGCAGCGTCGGGAAGTGATTCTCGAAACAGCCGACTTCTTCCAGAAAATCATCGACGCCGCATCGGCAGACACTTGCCGGGAACACGCAGATTGGCCTCCATTCAAAAAGGTCGCCTGAAAACCGGGGGCCTATGAGTACGCTGATCGTTTTCCTATGGATAGCCAATGTTTGTTTTGACACACTTGGCCAGACGGCTTTTAAATATGCCGCATCAGCGCCAGGCACGCATAGCGGCATCCAATACTGGCTGAATCTCTTCAAAAGACCCTGGCTCTGGATTGGCGTCGGGGCCTATTTATGCGAATTTCCGCTCTGGCTGGCTTTTTTGACGCTGGTTCCTTTATCTGAAGGTATCTTGCTGGGCTCGATCAATATTGTCGCTGTCATGATCGTAGGCCGGCTTCTCTTTAAAGAAACACTAACACCGCTTCGGGTAACGGGCATTCTGCTTGTCGCGGGAGGTGTCGCCATTGTAGGAGCATTCTGATGCGCCGCTTTTACCTCATCGGCTTTGCCTTTTTAATGCTATTTGACACCATCGGCCAGGTCAGCTTCAAACTCACCGCCATCCACGCCGAGCCGCTTGAATTTAGCTGGCAATGGATTATTCGGGTTTTCACCAACTACTGGGTTTATACCGCCATTGCGGGATACATCGGCGCCTTTTTTACCTGGATGACGCTCTTAAAGCGCGCGCCGGTCGGTCCTGCATTTGCCGCTTCCCACCTGGAAGTCGTCACCGTCATGATCGCTTCGATCTGGGTATTCAATGAAGGAATAACCTGGCCAAGATTTCTTGGCGCCCTGCTCATCGTCAGTGGCATTATCTGTTTGGCCTTTGCCGAAAAAGAATTGGAAAGCCGCCCGACAGAAACTGCCGCACCATGAAAAACCGGTTTGAAATACCGCCGACAGCAGGACTCCCCCCCCGCTGGTCAGACCTGTTCCCCGGTAAACGGGACTTTGCAACCGGCCTGGAGCACCATTTCAGTTTGGTTGAACCGCAAATCGAATGTTCAGGCACAGCCGCCTTCATTGTCGCCCTCACGGCCCTAAAACAATGCAGCCACCGCAAAGAAGTCATTATCCCGGCCTATACCTGCCCGCTCGTCGCAATGGCGGTCAACCATTGCGGCCTGAAACTGACATTATGCGATCTGGCCGACAACCACTTTGATTTTGACTTTGATCAGCTTGCGCGGCTCGCCAATGACAACACACTGGCCATCGTCCCCACTCATTTAGGCGGCCGTATCGCTGATATCGCCCGCGCAAAACAAATTGCAGACCCATGCGGCGCTACGGTCATTGAAGATGCTGCCCAGGCGCTCGGCGCTGAGGTGGGCGATCTGGGCGACATCACCTTTTTCAGCATGGCGGTTGGAAAAGGACTCAGTATTTATGAGGGCGGCATTCTGACAGCGAACGATCCCGCCATGCGGGAAAAACTCAAAAAAACAGCCCAAAAGCACATCCGGCCTAACCGGATTTTAGAATGGCGTCGCTGCCTGGAATTGATCGGCTACACCGCCTTTTATCGTCCTCGCGGCCTGCACTATATTTACGGAAAACCGCGAAGAAATGCGCTAAAAACCGGCAACCTCATCGAAGCCGTCGGCGACCGTTTTCCATCAACCATTCCTTTGCATCCTGTCAGCCAATGGCGAAAAAATGTCGCCGCACAGGCTTTAGAGCGGCTGCCGACCTTTTTAGCCGACACACGGCGACAAGCTCTAGAGCGTTGCCAGCGCCTGCAAGCCATTGAAGGCATACAAGTATTTCAAGACGATTCAGAAAAAAAAGGCGTCTGGCCCTTTTTGATGGTACTGATGCCCGACGCTCCCAGCCGGAACCAGGTACTGGCCCGGCTATGGGACAGCCCGCTTGGCGTCAGCCGTCTGTTTATTCACGCGCTGCCGGACTATGCCTATCTTGCAAAAACCATACCGCAAACGCATGTCCCAAAAGCCCGTGACTTTGCCGACCGCCTCCTGACCATAACCAATAGCTTATGGCTGGATGAACCCCGCTTTGAAGCCATTTTTCAAGTCATCAAATCAGCAGTCAAGCCACCTGCATCCATCCGCTAAAACCCGCTTCAAAACAACGATGCTTTCAGCATCTGAAGCAAACGCCGGTTCAATTCCTGCTGTGCTTTCTGCCAAAGGATCATTTCGGATTCCGAAACAGATTCCTGTCCATCCATCTGGCTCAAATAGCGTTTCCATCGGCTGGCATAAGTCCATGTTGACACCTCTCCGGTAATATCGCTGCCGATGATACGGCCTTTCAATTCGCTGATAATCCCGGCAAGGTGCTCTTCCTGAAAACGCCCCTGATCCCAATTTGTCTGGACGCTTTCTTCGGAAAGCACATCCTTATCGATAGAAAGATAAACAGGCAAGGCGCTTTGCCGCACTTTATCCACAAAAGCGGCAACCAATTCATCCGGAGAATCAAAACGCCTAAACGCATGCCCCAATCCCAACGCACGCGCCCACCCCACAGATACATCCGTGCACCAATACGTCAGCTTTCCGGCAAAAAGCGGACGCAAACGGTTTTCCCAGGCATGCTTTAACCCAATATCTTCAGACGTAATGCCCAGCACATGAACATGACTAACCTGCGGCAGCTTCGCAACATGGGAAACCCAGGAGCCGCAATGAATGCCAAAAGGAAAACGCATATTATCCGGATGGTTATCAAACACCACCACCTGGAAAGGAGAAGGAAAGAGCCTGTCGGCGATTCGCTCGATCAGGTAATAACTAAGATGATGATAATCGCCGCTGCCTAAAAACACCGTACCATATTCTTTGGGAAGCTGCCCTTCCAGCATCTGACAAAAGTGCCGGAAATTTTTCATGGAACATCCGAAACGGATTGTCTCCTGCCACCCGGTCAAATCAACGACCGCAGCGCCAGGCATCAATCCGGCACTGTTGTCAAAATTAAGAATTAGCGGAGGTTTCATCTTTTTTATAGCCGTCAGCCCAATTCTTATCGCTTTCAAAAAGCGGACTCAAACGACGCAAAATAAAACGCAATAACGGATTGCGGACAAACACCGCATGCTGCGTCAAAGAAAACCGCGCTCCCAAATAAGCCTTGATTTCCGGGTCCGTCCAGCCCGCAATATAGTATTTCAGATGATGGGTTGCCGCATACTCCAGGTTATAAAACCAGCTGACATGATACAAATTACATTCGCGCGCAGCCGGATACTCAAAACCGACATACTTATCAATCAGCGCATCACCCACAACAAAACAGATATTGTAGCCAATCAATCTGCCGTCATGATAATAAAGAAAAACAACCCCCTGACTGTTGCCGTCCCGAAGTAACGCATGGAAAAATTCCCGTGTCAGCAAATCAAAATGAATCTCGCTCTGCCGGAAAACATTCAAATAAAGCCGGTAAAAAAGATCAACAAACGCGGGATCATCAAACCGGGAATCCCCGCATGAACAAACCTGAATATCCAGGCTGGAACGGGTTTTCAGTTTTCGCCGGAGATCCTTCCTCCTGCCGCTGGAAAGCCGCTTAAGATAATCATCACTATCCGCATAATCAACCGGAACCCATGCCAGTGCCTGACCATCGACCAAAAAAAAGTCCCTTGCCTTTAACGCCTGCAAAAACGCCTGGGAAAAAGCATTGCACCGGGCATCCAGCAAAGGCGACTGCAAAGGCACATCCTTGACAATCAACAAAGGGTATTGGCTCCCCGCTTCCCGTAAAAGCTGATCTGCCAGTTCTTCCGCCGGCCGATCATCCGGCAGCAAGGCATATTCTGAAACGGTGGTTCCAGCAAAACAAGTTTTAGGCTGAAGATACTTTCGCCAATATGAATATCCCGGCAAACGCATCACCCTGCTGCGTATAGAAGGGTCCAGCGTCGTCAGCAAATCAAAATCCGCCGCAAAAAGCGGCATGCCTCCCGCCCCCACCCAAACATCAAAGTCCTGAGGCGGATAAGCCAGAAAATGCCGAATCAACGCATCCGGTTCCAGCTGATTAAAATAGGACATCCTGCCGCTTTATTCTCACGAAGCAAATGGAATAGCTCAGCCCTGTTTCGCACGTGTCAGCAACTGGTCCAAAAGCGCAATACCCTGATCAATTTCCTCAGGAGAAATATGCAATGAAGGCGCCAGTGTAATCACATTCTTGTAATAACCGCCGACATCCAGCACCAACCCCACTTTTTTGCCTTTCCATTCCAGATCGCCTGACAAACCGATCTCCACCATCCGATCCAAAAGCGCCTTGTTGGGCGTATAACCATCTTCCGTGCAAATCTCGGCACGCAACGCAAGGCCCAGGCCATCCACATCCCCGATTTCCTTATGGCGCTTTTGCAAATCCTGCAAACCGGCCAGAAAATGGGCGCCCTTATTCATCACCATGGTTTCATAATCCGTTTCTTTCAGCATGGTCATGACTTCCAGGCCAAGCGCCGTACCCAATGGATTGGACGCAAAGGTGGAATGCGTTGAACCCGGCGGGAAAACAGTCGGGTTAATCAGCTCTTCACGTGCCCATAGCCCTCCCAGCGGATTCATGCCGTTGGTCATCGCTTTAGCAAAAACAAGAATATCCGGCGTAATACCGAAATGTTCGACAGACCATAGCTTGCCGGTACGATAAAAGCCCATCTGAACCTCATCCACAACCAGTAAAATGCCGTACTGATCCAATACTTTTTTCAATCCCGGATAAAAATTGCGGGGCGGAATCACATAACCGCCTGTTCCCTGAATCGTCTCAATATAAAACGCGGCATACTCGGCCTGTTCTACCTTGGGATCCCATACGCCGTTATACTCGGATTCGAAAAGGCGGGCAAACTGGTGAACGCAATGTTCGCCGTATTCTTCCGAGGTCATGCCCTTTGGCCGGCGGAACGGATAAGGAAAAGGAATAAACAGCGCCCTTTCGCCGAAATGACCATAACGGCGACGGTAGCGATAACTTGATGTAATCGAAGATGCCCCAAGCGTTCTGCCGTGATACCCACCCTCAAAGGCAAACATCAGACTCTTTCCGCCCGTTGCATTACGGACAATCTTGAGTGAATCCTCAATGCACTGCGAACCGCCCACATTAAAATGCACCCGGCCCGGCAACCCGAATTTTTCCTCAACATCCTGCGCAATCATTTTAGCGAGCTGAATCTTGGTCGGATGCAGATATTGGCTGGCTGTTTGCGGCAGCGTATCAATCTGTTTTTTCAAAACGTCATTCAGCCTCGGATTGGCATAGCCAAAATTAACAGCCGAATACCACATCTGCAAATCAAGATAAGGAATGCCGGCAGCATCAAACATATAACTTCCCTCGCAACCCGTAAATATTTTGGGAGGTTCAACATAATGCACCGTATCGCCAAATGAACAGTATTTCGCTTCATCAGCCAATAACAAGGATTCATTAATATCCATACCATGCATACGAGTTTCGGGATTACGCATTCTTTTTCCAATCCATAAGAAAAATATTAAACATCAAAACAACCGCTATCACTTCAACCATTATGATTAAAAAAAACCGGGAAATGTAGCATTCTTGTATAAGTTCTGTAACCGCATTAAACCCAAATGGTTCTTAATAAAATACAAAACGGCTTTTCTATTTCGGCATTATTATCTTCTACAATTTCAATTTGTCCTTACTCCATATCATGCAGGCATTGTTTCGTTAAAAAAATAGTATGATTTTTAAAAACATCTCTTGAAATCTAAAATAACCACCCATATACTTAGCACTCACCAGCTCGGAGTGCTAATAACCCTTCCGGGCTTTGCAGACAGCAGGCCGTGTTGTTCCTGATTGAAAAACCAAGAAAAAATCCGCGCTTGAGCTGTCTTTGAAGATTTGTCAACAACTTAAATGTACGAAAAAGGAATTATTGTTATGAAACTTCGTCCCTTACATGACCGTATCATTGTCAAACGCATGGACCTGGAAACAAAAACCGCATCCGGTATTGTCATCCCCGAAACAGCAGCAGAAAAGCCGGACCAAGGCGAAGTACTGGCGGTCGGAAACGGCAAAATCACGCCGGAAGGCAAGGTTCTTCCAATGGATATCAAAGTCGGGGACCGTGTTCTTTTCGGCAGATACGCCGGCCAAACCGTCAAGGTAGACGGTGAAGAACTGCTGGTCATGCATGAAAGCGATATCATGGCCATCATCCAGAAATAAATCAAGGCCATACCCGCTATAACAAAGAACGCGATTAATTTTATATAAACGGAGAAATTCACATGTCAGCAAAAGAAGTTATTTTTGGCGATGCCGCACGAGCCAAGATGGTAGAAGGCGTCAACATTCTCGCCAATGCCGTCAAGGTAACGCTTGGCCCGAAAGGCCGCAATGTCGTCCTCGAACGCTCATGGGGCGCACCGGTCGTCACCAAGGATGGCGTTTCTGTCGCCAAGGAAGTCGAACTCAAAGACAAGCTCATGAACATGGGCGCGCAAATGGTCAAGGAAGTCGCATCCAAAACCAGCGACAACGCCGGTGACGGCACCACAACGGCAACCGTGCTGGCACAGGCCATCGTGCGTGAAGGCATGAAATACGTTGCTGCCGGCATGAACCCGATGGATCTGAAACGCGGCATCGACAAAGCGGTTGAAGCCGTTGTGATCGAACTCGCCAAACTCGCCAAACCAACCACCACCAGCAAAGAAATCGCCCAGGTCGGTTCCATTTCCGCCAACAGCGATACTTCCATTGGTGATCGTATCGCAGAAGCCATGGACAAAGTCGGCAAAGAAGGGGTTATTACCATTGAAGACGGCAAATCCTTAACGGACGAACTCGAAATTGTTGAAGGCATGCAGTTCGACCGTGGTTACCTTTCCCCTTATTTCATCAATAATCCGGAAAAACAAACGGCTGTTTTAGACAATCCGTACATTTTGATGACCGACAAAAAAGTCACCAATATCCGCGATCTGCTGCCGTTGCTTGAACAAATTGCCAAATCCGGCCGGCCGCTGCTGATCATTGCAGAAGACATTGAAGGTGAAGCACTGGCGACACTCGTTGTGAACAATATCCGTGGCGTGCTCAAAACCTGCTCGGTCAAAGCGCCTGGTTTCGGCGATCGCCGTAAAGCCATGCTGGAAGACATCGCAATCCTTACCGGCGGCCAGGTCATCACCGAAGAAACCGGCCTGAATCTGGAAGAAGCCGTACTGGATCAGCTCGGCCAGGCCAAGCGCGTTGAAATCAACAAGGAAAACACCACGATCATCGACGGCAACGGCGACGCTGCCGCCATTCAAACCCGTGTCAAACAGGTTCGTGTCCTGGTGGATGACGCCACTTCCGACTATGACAAGGAAAAACTGCAAGAGCGTATTGCCAAGCTGGCTGGCGGTGTTGCCGTTATCCGCGTTGGCGCAGCAACAGAAGTGGAAATGAAGGAAAAGAAAGCCCGCGTGGAAGATGCGCTGCATTCCACTCGCGCTGCTGTTGAAGAAGGTATCGTTCCCGGTGGCGGTGTCGCACTGCTCCGCGCACGTGAAAAAGTCAAGATTAAAGGTGACAACGCTGATCAGGACGCAGGCATCCAGATCGTCATGCGCGCGCTGGAAGAACCGCTCCGCATGATCGTCGCCAACGCTGGCGCCGAAGCGTCTGTTGTCGTCAACAAAGTGCTGGAAGGCAAAGACAACTTTGGATACAACGCTGCAAACGACACTTACGGCGACCTGGTTGAAATGGGTGTTCTCGACCCGGCCAAAGTCACCCGCTCGGCACTGCAAAATGCCGCGTCCATCGCATCCCTGATGCTGACAACCGACTGCATGGTTGCCGAAATCCCGGAAGAAAAACCTGCCGCCGGCGGCGGTATGGGTGGCATGGGCGGTATGGGCGGCATGGGTATGGACGGCATGATGTAAGCCTACTATTCGCTATCACGCGCTTAACCCGCAATACGTCATGTATTGCGGGTTTTTTTCATGTTTTTGCAAAAGACGGCATCCTGATGATTTCGCCATTTAGGAAGCATCCTCTATAATGAGACAAAAATCCTAATCTATCTTTTGGCACATGTCATCATCCGCACCAGAGGAGCCGTCAAAAAACGCCCCACCCGAAGAGCTGGACCAGACAACCAATCGTCTCATCGACCAAACACACGACACGTGGCAGCACGTTCTCCTTTGGTTATCAGCCTCCATTCTGATTGGCCTGACCAGCGTCGGTCTGGCTATTGCCGGTGATTATGCGTATAAAGCCAACCTTTGGCTACAGGAAAAACTCCATTGGTGGCTTCTGGTCTTTGTCCCGGCTGCCTTTGCCCTTTTTGTCTGGCTGACAAACCGCTACTTTCCAGGCATACAGGGCAGCGGCATCCCCCAGACCATTGCCGTCATTAATGATCCGGACGACCGGAAAAAAAGCAACCTGCTTTCCATACGCAATCTCATCGGCAAAATCGCCATGCTGCTGGGTGGCCTGGCTGTAGGCGCTTCTATCGGACGCGAAGGTCCAACTGTCCAGATTGGCGCGTCCATCAGCCACTTCTTCTATGGACGCGGCCCATTTCAGACAGCCGAACACCGCCGCACGCTCGTTTTAGCAGGCGGTGCGGCAGGCATTGCTGCCGCCTTTAATACGCCTTTAGCCGGTATTATGTTTGCCATTGAAGAACTCAACAAAAAATATCCTTTCAATGCGCACAGTTCAACACTGTTGACCGTCATCATTGCCGGCCTGATTTCACTGGCGATACAGGGTAACTACACGTATTTTGGTTCTACCAATGTGATGCTGGATCTGTCCCAGCATGTTTATGCCATTCTCATCTGCGGCATAGTGGGAGGATTGGCTGGAGGCTTTTTTAGCCTGCTGATCCAGAAATTCACTTTTTTCATTCCTAACTGCCTAAAAACATTTATTCACGTCCGTCCCTACGCGTTTGCCGCCATATGCGGCTTTTTGGTCGCCGCTTTGGGGTTGCTCACCAACGGCGAAACATTCGGCACCAGCTATCAGCCAACCAGAATGACGCTTGAAGCCGACGGCAGCCTCTTGTTATGGTATTACGGCATCTGCAAATTCCTTGCCACGCTGCTATCCGCATTAAGCGGCATGCCTGGCGGCCTTTTTGCGCCAACCCTTTCTGTCGGCGCCGGTCTTGGCGACAATATATCGGCACTTTTTCCAGCTATTGCTCCTCACGGCGCAATCATCATTCTGGTCATGGCGGCTTACTTGTCCGGCGTCACACGCTCGCCGTTAACTTCCTTTATCATTACAATGGAAATGACGGGCAGCAATCATATCCTGTTATCACTGATGATAACGGCTTTTCTGGCTAGCGGCGTTTCACGGTTTATCAGCCCAGTCCCGCTCTATCACGCGCTGGCGAAACGATATGCTTATCCCGTCATACCCAGAAAAAAGCATTCAACATCACCATCCGAGAATCCCGTCGGGGAAAACTGACCACGTTATGACACAACTCATCCATTTCACACCTGAATTTCTTGCAGAAATCCAGCATATCCGCCGCCACATTCATGCCCATCCGGAAATCGCTTATGAAGAACACGGCACATCTGAGCTCATTGCGAAAAAATTAGAAGAAAATGGCATCCCCGCTTTGCGCAATATAGGAGGCACTGGGGTTGTCGGCAAAATCCAGAACGGCGCCAGCAAACGTGCTATCGGCTTGCGCGCAGATATTGACGCGCTTCCAATGCAAGAACTCAACCAGTTCGGCCACGCATCCCGCCACCCCGGAAAAATGCATGCATGCGGCCATGACGGTCATGCCGCCATGCTGCTGGGCGCTGCCATCCACCTGGCCAAAACCCGCCAGTTCGATGGCACCATCTATGCGATCTTCCAACCGGCCGAAGAAAGTTATGGCGGCGCTTTGCGCATGATTAAGGAAGGGCTTTTCGAGAAATGTCCTGTCGATGCTGTTTTCGGCATGCACAACTGGCCCGACTACGCGGCGGGTGAATTTGCCGTCCGGTCAGGCCCCATGATGGCATCCAGTAATTCCTTCACCCTAACCATTCGTGGGCGCGGCGGCCATGGCGCCCAACCCCATCATACGATTGACCCTATCATGACTGCCATACAGATTGCACAGGCATGGCAAACGATTATCACCCGCAACAAAGCCCCGATTGATGCAGCAGCGCTTTCAGTCACCCAAATCCATACCGGCAGCGCCTTTAATGTCGTGCCGGATGATGCCATGATAGCGGGAACGGTCCGGACTTTTTCAACAGAAGTGCTTGATTTAATTGAGCAACGCATGCGCGAAATCGCAGCACATACTGCCGCCGCATTCCATTGCCAGGCCGAATTTGAATTCCAGCGAAATTACCCGCCGCTCGTCAATCACGCAACAGAAACCGCACTCGCCATCGAAGTCATGGCGTCACTTGTCGGAAACAAGCATGTCATCCGGGATGCCGCGCCAACCATGACGGCTGAGGATTTTTCTTTTATGCTGGAAAAAAAGCCGGGATGCTATGTATTCATTGGAAACGGGTCCGGCGAGCACAGAGAAGCCGATCATGGTCAAGGTCCTTGCCGACTCCACAATCCAAGCTTCGACTTTAACGACCGCATTCTTCCTTTAGGCATGAGCTACTGGATCAGACTGGCGGAAAAATACCTCCACCAATTTGGTCAGTAAATTCTTAGAAAAGACACGATCTTCCACGAAATCAGGAAAAATATTTCCTAATTTCCATCTTTTTCAAGTCAAATAAACAAGTTCATGGTATAAACTCGTTCTAAAAGGAACATTCAGCAGCATGTAGACTGACCGAACCAATAAGCAAGAGGCAAAATGAAAATCAGAGATATCATGACCAAATCCGTCGTCGCCGTTGAAATGGACGACAAACTGTCTTTGGTAAAAGAGATTTTTGACAATTCAAAATTTCGTCACCTGCTGGTCATCGACGAAGGCAAGCTCTTTGGCGTTGTCTCTGACCGTGACCTCTTAAAGGCGCTCAGCCCCAACCTGGGAACCATGGTTGTCACTCACCGGGACTTGGCAACCCTTAACAAACGGGTTCACCAGATTATGACCCGTAAACCGATCACGCTCAAACCGGATGCCTCTATCAGTGACGCGGCGGTTTTATTCAATACCCACCGGATTTCGTGCATCCCCATTGTGGACGATGAATTTCGGCCTATTGGTATTATAAGCTGGCGTGATCTTATTAAAACCATGCTGCCTCAGCCTGAACTCTAACCAGCCTAACCGGCAATATCTTCAGTTCAGGAAAATTGAATACAAACTGAGAATAATCTCAACTGCGATGAGGATGATGATATACCATTCCAGGCGGTTGGAATGACGGTTGTTCAGCAGATCAAGCAGTGTTTCTGCTGTGCGCGAAATCAGGTTCAGCTTGCGTTCCATCGCCGCATGCCGCTCTAAAATCTCGAATTCATCCTCAAGACGGCTGTAAAGCCCCTGCAAAGCCGGATTTTCCCACAGCACTTCCGGTTTTTCAGGAATATTTACCCGCCCGACCATCAAATGCTCGGAAAGCAGCATTGCTCCGATATTTTGCAACAATTCTTTCGCTGTTCCGCTAATACGGCCAGACATTTCCATATTCTTGGCCAACGGCTCGATACGATCAAAATTATGCGCAATTTTTGCTTCATACTCTGCCAGCACCACACTTTTCGCCAGCACATCCGCAATAATCTGCAACCGTTCGACAGAAATTTCAGAAATAAATACCGTGTTGCCGCGCATTCCCTCACGCTCGGCAGGATCCACACGTACCGTGATTTCCTCTATTTCCGGGTTACTGTAAGGTTCGCTGATGAGAGATTTCAGGCGCTCGCGCACAACGGCTTCGTATAACGGATCAACGCCGAAAAAAACGACCACGCCATGACGATACAAAACCGCAATGCCATTTTCAGCGCGAATGGTAAGCGGATTGGAAGCAAGGGCATCGGATTCTTCCATAATGCGCAGATCGAGACGATTACCTATAAAAATCGCCCGCGCAATAAAAGATGTTTTCCCAGAAAGCAAAAGATCACTCATTATTTATTCCTGTCAAACTGACAATCACATTATACAAGTCCGGCTGAACCATTTCCAGGGTCAGCCCTCATTAATTTGTCGTCGCGAAAAGATGATTTATTCTGTCTGCCAAGGCGCAGGGCCAAAATGGGACGATGGCGTATTGAACATACGGTGAGTTCAATTTTGAACCGGCAACGCAGGCAGACGGGATAAAGCGGCTTTGCAGCAGACAAATTAAGGAGGGCTGATCCTAACGTGCTTTGCTTCTTTATTTTTTACAGGCAGGCATACAATAACCATACAGCGCCAGTGCGTGATCAACCATTTCAAAACCGCGATCCCGTGCCATTTTACGCTGCCGCGCTTCTATCTGATCATCATGAAATTCCTCAACCCTGCCACACCTTAAGCAAACGATATGATCATGATGCACGCCTTCATTCAATTCATATACCGCTTTGCCGGTTTCAAAATAATTGCGGGTTAAAAGACCAGCCTGTTCAAATTGTGTCAGCACCCGGTAAACGGTTGCCAGACCAATTTCCAGGTTATCGGCTATCAGCAGCCGAAAAATATCTTCCGCACTAAGGTGGCGAACCGGATTTTGCTGGAAAATCTCTAAAATCTTCAGGCGGGGCTGTGTCGCCTTGAGCCCGCTGGCCTTCAGTTCAGCCGGATTGTTGTTTTCAGTGTCCTTTTTACTCATGATGAATCCAGTTAAAAGCACAAAATTCTTCCCATCTGCTTTATCATATAGTGTTTGTTTGTCCAGCTCAATGAATTGCAACAAGGAATAAATTACACAATGCACACAACATTGTCCTCAAAACGGTACTTGCTGGCCCTATTTTCAGCCGCATTTCTACTGACCGGCTGTGGCGTTACCACAAAAAAAACCTTCCTTGGCGAACCGGTTCAAAAGCGCGCTGATAATGCGGTTCCCGTATCATCAAGCGATACCGAACCCGTCTCTCCAGATGGGCTTCCCCGCAATCCGGCATGGGATTCTACTGAAGTTACCGTTACGCAAAATCTGCTTCATATCATTACGCCCTACAGGATCAGTATCCAGCAGGGTAATTTTGTTTCCCAGGAAATGCTGGCCAAAATACAGGAAGGCATGACCAAAGAGCAGGTCCGGTTTGCGCTAGGCACGCCACTGATGACGGATATTTTCCATCCTACCCGCTGGGATTATATTTTCCGTCTGCAAAAACCGGATGGAAGAATAACCAACAATCGCGTCATCATCTATTTTACGGATAACCGCGTCGCCCGAATCGTTCACGACCCGTTGCCGAATGAAATGCAATACCTGGAAACCATTGCCGGACCACCCTCCAAAAAGAAAGCAACCAGCAAAGACAAGACCGCTGCTCCAATAGCCGATGAAAAAGAGACGGCTCAACAGGCACAACCCCCCATATCAGAAAAAAGTGCTCCGGATGTCGATTCCCCTGAAACCGCAATTAAAACAGATACCACCGCTCCTATTATAAGCGACTCACCGGAAACGATGCCCGTTTCAACTGAAGCCGTTGAAACCCTATCCGAACCCGTAGAAAAATACCATTCTGAACCGGCTGTAACGGCCCCGCAAAACACGGTGTCATCTACCGCAACGGAAACGGTTGAAGCAACAACAACACCCGAAAAGACATTTTATTCTGAACCCGTTGTCACAGAAACTAACGAAACGATCCCACCTGCAACAGCACCTGTGCCATCCAGCCTTGAACAGCGTGAAGCAATCCCCATGCCTGTAGAAACCAGTCATCATGAAAGCAAACCGGTTTCAACCGGCGTATCAGAAACGATGCCGTCAACCACGGAAGTCGAGACGGTACAGACGGATACACCCGAACCGGTCAGACAGGCAATACCGGCAGAAGCCGTCACGCAGGATATATCTGAGAAACAGGATAAAAATTTCGAGGCTACGCCTGACTCCATCATGCAGCTTCATCAACTGATGCAATCCAAATAAAAAAGAAGGAAATGAATTCAATGAAAATTGCCATTGCAGGAGCCAGCGGTCGCATGGGGCACATGTTGATTGAAACCATCTTAAACACGGAAGATGCAACCCTGGTGGGCGCAATGGATGTTGCGAAAAGCGAGAATATCGGCAAGGATGCCGGCCTTTTTCTTGGACGGCAAACCGGCATTGCCGTTCAATCCGACATCTCAAAAAGCCTCAGCAATGCGGAATACCTGATTGATTTTACCCGGCCGGAAGGCACACTGGATCATTTGGCTTACTGCGAACAGCATGGCATCAAGATGATTATCGGCACAACCGGTTTTGATGACGCCGGTAAGGCAAGAATTGCCGAAGCTGCAAAAAAAATCGCGATTGTATTTGCGCCCAATATGAGTATTGGCGTTAATGTCACCATGAAACTGCTGGAACTGGCCGCAAAAAATTTCTCAACCGGTTACGATATTGAAATCATTGAGGCGCATCACCGGCATAAAATCGACGCGCCATCCGGCACTGCGCTCAAAATGGGAGAAGTCATCGCCGACGCGATTGGCCGCGATTTGCAGGAATGCGGCACATTTGTACGTCACGGAATAACGGGAGAGCGTGATCCTTCCACGATCGGCTTTGCCACCATAAGAGGCGGCGACATCATTGGTGACCACACTGTCCTGTTCGCCGGTATCGGCGAACGTATCGAAATCACCCATAAATCGGCAAGCCGTGTCTCTTACGCACTGGGCAGCTTAAGAGCCGCCCGTTTTCTGGCCGATAAGACAAACGGCTTGTACGATATGCAAGACGTACTTGGACTAAAAGATAGCTAAGGCTGCCTCATTTCTCTTTTAGTCCATCTGCGGCAGCCACGCAGATAGGCTACTGCTTTAACTTGAAAATCAAAAACCGATTTTCTCTGACATAAACCGTAATGTGATTGTTTATCCAACCTTTTCTCTCTCGTATGATGCAAGACAAATACAATCCGTCTGATGTTGAAAAAGCCGCACAGGCACACTGGAAAGCAACCGATGCCTACAAAGCCATCGAAAATGATCCCCGTTTTCCAAAAGGCAAATTCTATGCCTGCTCCATGCTGCCATACCCTTCAGGCCGGCTTCACATGGGGCATGTGCGCAATTACACGATCAATGACGTGATGTACCGTCATTTGCGCATGAATGGATACAACGTCTTGCAGCCGATGGGGTGGGATGCCTTCGGCATGCCCGCCGAAAATGCGGCGATGGAAAATGGCGTGCCGCCGGCACAATGGACTTACTCCAATATCGCCTATATGAAGCAGCAACTGGAATCCATGGGATTCGGCATCGACTGGTCACGTGAAATCACGGCCTGCGATCCGGGTTATTACAAGTGGAACCAATGGCTGTTTTTGAAAATGCTTGAAAAAGGCATTATCTATCAGCGAACCGGCACGGTAAACTGGGACCCCATCGACCAAACCGTGCTGGCCAATGAACAGGTTATAGACGGACGGGGCTGGCGGTCCGGCGCACTCATTGAAAAACGGGAAATTCCCATGTATTACGCCCGCATTACCGAATATGCGGAAGAACTGCTGGATCATGTCGAAAACAAGCTGCCGGGATGGCCGGAACGTGTCCGGATCATGCAAACCAACTGGATCGGCAAATCCACCGGCGTGCGATTCGCTTTCCCGCATGACATCAAGGATGAAAACGGCCAATTGATTGGCGACGGCAAATTATGGGTCTTTACCACCCGTGCCGATACGATCAAAGGCGTCACCTTTTGCGCTGTCGCGCCTGAGCATGAATTGGCCACTTACGCAGCCAAAAACAATCCTGAATTGACGGAATTCATTGAGGAATGCAAAAGAGGCAGCGTTATTGAGGCTGATCTGGCCACCATGGAAAAAAAAGGCATGCCAACCGGACTGTTCGTCAAGCATCCGCTGACCGGCCAGCTTGTCGAAGTGTGGGTCGGCAACTATGTTTTAATGAGTTACGGTGATGGCGCTGTCATGGCTGTACCCGCCCACGATGAGCGCGACTTTGAATTTGCCCACAAATACAATCTGCCCATCCGCCAGGTCATTGCTGTTGAAGGCAAGGTCTTTTCCGAACTCACCTGGCACGACTGGTATGCCGACAAGGATCATGGCTACTGCATCAATTCCGGTCGATACGATGGCCTCAGACATCAGGAAGCCGTTGATGCCATTGCCGCAACGCTTGCTGAAATGGATTTGGGCGAAAAAACCGTCACCTATCGTTTGCGTGATTGGGGCATTTCCCGCCAGCGTTACTGGGGCACGCCCATCCCGATCATCCATTGCCCCGACTGCGGCGCTGTACCGGTTCCGGAAAAAGATTTGCCGGTCATCCTGCCGGAAAACCTTGTTCCGGACGGCACAGGCAATCCCTTAAATCGTGATGAAGCTTTCCTGAAAACAACCTGTCCCGTGTGCGGTAAAGCGGCGCGCCGTGAAACCGACACCATGGACACTTTCGTTGATTCCTGCTGGTATTTCATGCGTTACTGCTGCCCTGACAGCCAGGACGCCATGGTGGATAACCGGGTTGATCACTGGATGCCGATGGATCAGTATATCGGCGGCATCGAACACGCCGTCATGCACCTGCTGTATGCCCGGTTCTGGACCAAGGTCATGCGTGACTTTGGTCTGGTCAAATTCGATGAACCCTTTACCCGCTTGCTCACGCAAGGTATGGTTTTAAACGAAACCTACTACCGGGAAGACGCCTCCGGGCGCAAAACCTGGTTCAACCCCGAAAACGTTGAACTGGAACTAGACAGCAAAGGCCGCCCACTTTCCGCCAAACTGAAAAGTGACCATAAACCGGTTTTGATCGGCGGCACGGAAAAAATGTCGAAATCCAAGAATAACGGCATTGACCCTCAGGCACAAATCGAACAATACGGTGCGGATACCGCCCGCCTGTTTACCATGTTTGCCTCGCCTCCCGAACAAACGCTGGAATGGTCCGGCACCGGCGTGGAAGGTGCGCAACGTTTCCTGCGCCGGGTCTGGGCCTATGCGCATGCGAATGCCCAGGCCATTGCCGCCGGTTCCGACAAGATACCCGCCGATTTGCCGGAAACACACAAAAATATCCGTTTCCGAATCCATCAGGTTCTGCAACAGGCCAATCACGACTACACCCGTATCCAATACAACACCGTCGTTTCCGCATGTATGATCATGCTCAATACATTGGAAGGCGCCAAGCTGGACAACGCGCCCGCCTCACACGCTGTCACCCGGGAATGTTTCTCCATTTTCCTGCGCGTGCTGTATCCTATCGTCCCCCACATCACTTACATCCTGTGGCAAGAATTGGGATACGCGAAAACACAAGGCGAAATTCTGAATGCGCCCTGGCCGCAAGTCGATGCCGCCGCCCTTGAGCAAAATGAAATCGACATGGTCATCCAGGTCAACGGCAAACTGCGCGGCAACATGCGCATTGCCAAGGATGCTGATCGCGCCGCCATCGAAGCGGCGGCGCTGGCTAATGAAAGCGCCGCCAAATTCATCACCGGCACGCCCAAAAAAGTAATTGTTGTACCAGGGCGGCTGGTCAATATTGTTGTATAAACTGGTCAATCGAAAACAGACGAACCATGAAACGCCCTCTTCTTTTTTCATCCACACTGGCCATGCTTGCCGGTGTGCTCCTGCTTTCCGCTTGCGGCTTTACCCTGCGCGGCACGGGCGGCGATTTCCGATTGCCTTTCAAGACCCTGTATATCAACATTTCTGGCAACGACGCTTTTGCCGCCACGCTCAGACGGCATATCCGCAGCACGGGAACAGAAATCGTCCAGGATCGCAAGCAGGCTGATGCCTCACTGGAAATCTTGCGCCGTGACAGAACCAGGGAAGTCCTCTCTCTCAGTACAGCGGGACGGGTTCGTGAATACGCCCTCTTTTACACTTTCCGCTTTCAGGTCACGGATCGTGAAAATCGCATTTTGATGGAACCGGTGGAAATCCGTCTGAGACGGACACTCATTTACGACGAATCACAAGCCTATGCCAGAGAAAAGGAAGCAGAAATGCTTTACGAGGATATGCAAAATGATGTGATATCGCAGGTTGTCCGCCGGATGGCCAATATTGAGATAAACGATCAATCCGACAAAACGGAACCTGATTTATAAACACCACTTTATCCTATACGAAAAGCATGCAACTGCGACCGGAAACCCTTGAAGCCCATCTTGAAAAGGAACTGGCTCCTTTGTATGTCATTACCAGCGATGAACATCTGCTGCTGCTGGAAGCCGCCGACAAAATCCGGGAAGCGGCAAGAAAACACGGCTGTACCGAACGGGAAATCCTGACGGTTGAACGCAGCTTTAAATGGGGCGATCTGCAAGCTGCCAACAGCGCCATGTCCCTTTTTGGCGACAAAAAACTGATTGAGCTGCGTATCCCTACCGGCAAGCCGGGAAAGGAAGGCAGCCAGGTATTGCAGCGCTACACGGCCGAACTACACCCGGATAACGTCACATTGATCACCCTGCCGAAACTCGACTGGGCGACACAAAAATCAGCCTGGGTCAGCGCCTTGCAAAAAACGGCCATTTACATCGACATCCCTATCGTCGAGCGGTCCCAACTGGGAAACTGGATTGCATCCCGCCTTAAATTACAGAATCAAAGCGCCGATACCGAAAGCATCGAATTTCTGGTCAGCCGGGTCGAAGGCAACCTCCTGGCAGCACACCAGGAAATCCGAAAGCTGGGACTGCTGTACCCACAAGGGAAGCTGAACTTTGAACAAATTAAGGAAGCGGTCTTAAATGTTGCGCGTTACGATGTGTTCAAGCTCAATGAAGCGATGCTGACAGGCAACACCACCCGTTTTGTCCGAATGATGGAAGGGCTAAAAGGCGAAGGTGAGCCCTTGCCGCTCGTGCTGTGGACGATAACGGAAGAAATCCGTACACTTTTAAAAATTCAGATCGGTACCGCTCAAGGGCAAACTGCTGGCACGCTGATGAAAAATCTGAGAATCTGGGGCCCCCGGGAAAAACTGATCACCACAGCTTTGCGCCGTCTCAATACCGATACGCTCCAGCAAGCACTCCAGCAAGCAGCCCAGGTCGATAAAATCGTCAAAGGGCTTCGTGTCGAAACACTGGTGGACGATGCCTGGGATGCGCTGCTCCAGCTTGGCTTGATTCTGACGCAAAGCGGCACAAAAACGGCTTAAAACGCGTACAATTTCAATTTAATCAGCTTATCAGGCGCCAACCCTTACTTGAATTATGAATATCCGGGAATACATGAGCCGAATCGGCAAACAGGCACGCCAAGCTTCACGCATTATGGCAAAAGCGGATACGGCAGCCAAAAACCGGGCGCTCGCATCCATCGCTGCCGCCATCCGCCGTGATGCATCAACCCTGTTAGAAGCCAATGAAAAAGACCTTGCCGCTGCACATGCAAACGGACTGGAATCCGCCCTGCTCGATCGGCTGACATTGACACCAGCCAGTATTGCCACCATGGCGGAAGGGCTTGAACAAATCATCGCATTGCCTGATCCCATCGGTGAAATCACCAACCTCAAATATCGCCCAAGCGGTATCCAGGTAGGCCAGATGCGGGTGCCTTTAGGCGTTATCGGCATCATTTATGAAGCGCGCCCGAATGTAACGGTCGATGCCGCCGGTCTTTGCATCAAGAGCGGCAATGCCGCCATCCTGCGGGGCGGTTCGGAAGCCATCCATTGCAATCAGGCTTTAGCCGCCCTTGTCCGCGAAGGACTCTCAAGTGCTGCCCTGCCGGAAGAAGCCATACAGATCGTTGAAACGACAGACCGCGCCGCAGTAGGTGAACTCATCACGATGCCGGAATACGTTGATGTGATCGTTCCGCGCGGCGGAAAAGGATTAATCGAGCGCCTCATGCGCGACTCACGTATTCCCATGATCAAGCACTTGGACGGCATTTGCCATGTCTATATTGATGACAGCGCAGATATTGGCAAGGCCCTGGCTATTTCCTTTAACGCCAAATGCCAGCGATACGGCACGTGCAACACCATGGAAACCCTCCTTGTCTCCCGTCAAATCGCGCCAGTCGTTTTGCCCAAGCTGGCCAAACTTTATGAACCGGAGCAAGTCGAGCTGCGATGCGACGAAACGGCGATGCAAATTCTGGATCGTTACCCTTACCTGAAAGCGGCAACAACAGAAGACTGGCAAACTGAATACCTCGCGCCCATCCTCGCTGTGCGAGTCGTGGATGGGCTGGATCAAGCCATCGCGCATATCAATACCTGGTCGTCACAGCACACGGATACCATCATCACCGAAGACTACAGCCATGCCCTGCGCTTTCTCCGCGAAATTGATTCCGCATCCGTCATGGTCAATGCCTCAACCCGTTTTGCCGATGGCTTTGAATATGGCCTCGGCGCTGAGATCGGCATATCCAATGACAAGCTGCATGCCCGTGGGCCAGTCGGTCTTGAAGGGCTGACTTCGCAAAAATACATCGTGCTGGGCCACGGTGAAATAAGAAAATAAGCTCTCCCAGCGGGATTGAACGGCTCAATCCCCTCTTTCCGGAAAAGGTTTCACTATGTCTGCTCGCTATTTTTATTTCTGCACCTGTCCACGCGGACTGGAAACACTACTGGCGGAAGAACTCGGCGAAATTGCCGAAAAAAGCCCTTCTCTCAAAATACAGGCCCCCATTTCAGGCGGCGTGCATTGTTCAGGCACGATGGAAGACGGCTGGCTTATCAACCTGCACTCCCGCATCGCTTCCCGTATCCTGCTCCGAATCGCGCAAGGTTCCTACCGCCATGAGGACGATATTTACAACCTGGCGCTTTCCCAGAAATGGGAAGACTGGTTTCGTGTTGACTGTACGATCCGGATTGATGTCGCCGCCATCAAATCGCCACTAAAAAGCATCAATTTCACAACACTCAAAATAAAAGACGCCGTTGCCGACCATTTCCGCAACCTTTTCGGAAAACGTCCCTCCATCGATACGAAAACACCGGATATCCGGATTGCCGCCTTTTTGGATGCCAGTCATGTAACGCTTTATCTTGATACTTCCGGAGAATCGCTTTTCAAACGGGGATGGCGTACCAAAAAAGGGGATGCCCCCCTGCGTGAAAATCTTGCCGCTGGTCTTTTGCGGGCCGCAGGCTGGAAACCCGGAATGGTCCTGTTTGATCCCATGTGCGGCTCCGGCACGATCCTGGCGGAAGCCGCGCAAATCCTGGCCGGTATTCCTCCCGGCCTCAACCGATCATTTGCTTTTGAAAAGCTCAACGGATTTGACGCAAAAAAATGGCAAGCGATGAAAAGCGCCTGCAAACCCCGCCCGCTGCCCGCAGAACCAACCCTTTTCGGCAGTGACATTTCCGGGGACATGATTGCCATAGCAAAGCACAACATCAAGGCAGCCGGCATCAGCATGGACATCCCGCTCAAGCAAATAGAAGCGCAGGAAGTGCAGCCGCCGACTGACGTGCCCGGCATCATGCTAACCAATCCGCCCTACGGGGAACGCATCGGTGTCCGTGGAGACCGCACCACGGAAGCCGAAGAAAGAGCATCCCTGTTTTACACGGCCTTCGGTTCCACGCTCAAGCAGCGCTTCTCCGGCTGGAAAATCTTTCTCTTCACGGCAGACCTGGATGTGCCGCGCATGCTGCGTTTAAAAGAATCCCGAAAAACCCCTTTCTACAATGGCGCCATTGAATGCCGCCTCTTCCGTTTTGACATGATTGCGGGCTCCAATCGCCGTAACCCGGTAAACGCCAATAACGCGCTTGAACAGGACACCCCGAAAACATAACGGGGAAATAGGGTGAAACCGATCAAAACACTCCTTATCGATAACTACGATTCCTTCACCCACAACCTGGTTCATCTCATCACACGTGTCAACGGCACGCCGCCCTTTTTGATGCGAAATGATGAAAAAGCATGGAAAAACGAATATCTGCACTATTTTGACAATATTGTCATTTCGCCCGGCCCCGGCCGACCGGAAAAAATCACCGATTTTGGCCTTTGTCGTGAAATCATTTTGACATCAACCATCCCGGTACTGGGCGTCTGTCTTGGACACCAGGGCATATGCGCCCTGCATGGCGCAACCATTGACCTCGCGCCTGAACCCCGACATGGCCGCATCTCACCGATCTCTCATCATCAGGCTGGACTCTTTCTTCATATCCCTTCCCCTTTTCATGCTGTCAGGTATCACTCTCTGGCTGTTTACAATCTGCCTGAAGAATTGGAACCAACAGCCTGGTCAGAGGATGGCGTCATCATGGCTGTGGCGCATCGCACCAAACCCCTGTTTGGCGTCCAGTTTCATCCTGAATCCATCTGCACGGGATATGGTGAGATTTTGTTTCGGAATTTTTCGGAAATAACGCGTTCCCGGCAGACACAGAAAAGCACGCCTGTGCCAGTCTTCATACCTGAACATTTATTTCCAACAAACGTCTTGCAGCCGCCGGCAGAAAACCAAACTAAAAAAGCGCAGGAAAGTTATCAGGTTCTTCACGACAAACTGCCGTGGGCCATTCCGGCAGAAATGCTCTTTGACGCTATTTTCAGGCAATCGCCCCATGCGGTCTGGCTCGACAACAGCCGTCAGGATTATGGATCAGGACGTTTTTCCATCATGTGCGATGCAGATGGCCCATTAGGCCGGATCGCACGAGCCGATACTGGCAGCCAAACGATCACGGTCACATCTGCCGAAAAAAAAGAGCTTATCCAAAGCGACTTTTTCGACTGGCTGGAAAAAGACCTTCAGACACACGCTGTCGCGCCGCCTGACACACCCTTTGAATTCGCGCTTGGCTGGGCAGGCTATATCGGCTACGAAATGAAATCGCTGACAGAAGCCGTTCCTTCCCACGCATCGGCACTGCCCGACGCCTGTCTGCTTTTCTGTGACAGGGCACTGGTCATCGACCATGAAGAAAACAGCATCTGGCTTTTAGCGCTGGCAAGCGCCTCCTGCCGCAAAACACCTCAGGAATGGCTCTCAAAAACCGCCGGTCAACTGGCATCATTAGCCCAAGAACAGCTTAAAATCGCGCCCCTGCCGGAAAAACTCCCGCTGCACAACCTGGTCACACTACGCCATGATAAAACCGCCTATCTTGAACTGATAGCCCAATGCAAAGAAACATTGCTCCAGGGTGAAAGTTACGAAATCTGCCTGACCAATATGGCGCATGCCGCCTGCACGATTGATCCGTGGACCGTCTGGCGCATATTGCGCAAATCCAACCCTGTTCCTTACGGCGCATTCATGCAGTTGGACGGCATCACCATACTAAGCTGTTCGCCCGAACGTTTTCTGGGCATTTCACGTGAACGCATCATTGAATCCAAACCCATCAAGGGGACTCGCCCCCGCTCAAAAGACCCCATAAAAGACGCACAGTTAAAAGAAGAACTGGCAAACAGCGAAAAAGAACGCGCTGAAAACCTGATGATCGTCGACCTGGTTCGTAACGATCTGGGGAAAATTGCACAACCTGACTCTGTTAAGGTATCCCGGCTGTTTGACATCGAATCCTACCAAACCGTACACCAGATGGTCAGTACCGTCACCGCGAAAATACAGGACGGCATTTCCGTCAGCCGGTGCGTGCGCGCCGCTTTCCCCGGCGGCTCTATGACCGGTGCGCCGAAACGGCGCACCCTGCAAATACTGGACCGGCTTGAAGGCGGTCCCAGAGGCATTTACTCCGGCACGCTTGGTTACTTCTCCCTTTGCGGCGCCGCCGACTTAAGCATTATCATCCGAACCCTGGTCATGACCAACGGACATCTATCATTTGGCATAGGCGGCGCCATTACCGCCCTCTCCGACCCAAAAGAAGAATTTGAGGAAATACGCACCAAAGCACAAGCTTTCCTGACCCTCTTTGATACGGATTTTGCAACAGAGGCCGGCTAAAAAATGGATACTTCGACATCACTCTACCGCTATACACCCGATGGTCAGATGCAGCCTATAACGGACACATCCGCCAGATTGTTGGTTGCGGATTCTTTCCTGGTCAATAACGGCATGGCCCGCGCTCCCGAATTGCATGCCAGACGTTTTACGGCAAGCTGCCAATCACTGGCAAACATTGACGCCGGACTGCTCACCCGCTTTTGGCCGCTTGCCATGCGGCACATCCCGGCAAAAGGACAATGGTTTCCCAGACTGGAACTCGTCGGCTCCCGCAAACAGTCTTTTCTGCAAATCCGCATCAGGCCGGCACCCGAACGGCAAAACACGGCGCGCCTCATCCATTGCGATACACGGGACAACCGGCGCCATCCAAGACACAAGGGACCGGATATCTTGCAACTGACAGCGCAAAGAAAAAACATATCAAAAAAAGGGGCAGATGAAGGCATCCTGTGCACCCCGTCGCGTTATCTCCTTGAAGGCTTTTTCAGCAGCATCTTGTGGTGGGAAAAAAACACGCTTTGCCAGACACCGCTTTCCAAACGCATCCTGCCTTCTATCACGTCCGCGCTTATCATGCAGATCGCCGCCAGCCATGGAATTGCTACGGCAACCCGTTTCCGGCATTTGCATGAGCTCAACGGCTGTGAAACATGGGTCGTCAATGCGTTGCATGGCATCCGTCGCGCTATAAACTGGCCGCTCGCGCCGTGGCAAGTAAGCACTCACACCGATCACGTTGACTGGCAACAAGCGCTTGATCAGTACGCTCTCCGCCCCATTCACCAACTGCCTATAACCTGAAAAAATAGGAAATTATGTAGCAACCATACAAAGCCAATGACCACCTGAACTCCTACAATCAGCCCGTTTTGTTTTTCAGATAGGTGTATCATGGCTGAATCTCACATTATTTTCGGCCTTGCGGCCAAACGGTCAGAACTGACCGGACTGATTGATCATCACCGGCAAGAAATTACCCCATTGATTATCGATCTGATGCATATTGATGCCATTAGTATGGCTGCAAATCTCGCACTGCCAGCCGACATGTACCCAGGAAATAATGCCATCCACTACGCTACACACCGAGTAAATTGTTCCTCCGCGGTTGCCCCAACGGATTTCACGGAAAACGCGAAACTTCCGATTCGGACATTTCCATCACTTGGCGTACCAACAGTGTGCGAGCTTTGGCGAAGAAAAGAAAGTGTTGGTGGTAAAACACAGAAAACCTCATAACACATGAAAATATGTGTTTATTATACACAGCCTATTATGTGTTTCAAATTAAAAACAAATATTTTGATTTGCAATACACCTTATTTAATTTGTATAGTAAAGTAAAGGCTGGGCAATGCACTACAAAGTTTGATATGATTTTAGTCATGACCTATGATGAATTTCGGCGACAACTTGGAAAGGCTGGGCTAACCGTGAAAGGGTTTGCTCTGTTAATCAAGCAAACGCCAAACTCTATTACCAATTATGCAACTCATGGCGAAGTGCCACCGCATCTAGCGATTATTGCAGCATTGATGGGCGATATGGCTGAAGCTGGACTGGATTTCCGCACTACGTTAGCTCGCATCCAGTATGAAGCGAGTAAACCTCGTGGTGGTGCCATCAAAGGAAGGTTCGGCGGAGCAAAACAAATTAATCTGAACCTAATACCGAATATTTAGGAATTACAAGCTATGAATTTCATTGAAAACGAAACTGCTCAAAAGCTTCGGGGAGGTTACTACACGCCACTGGATCTAGCTGTTTTTCTTGCCCAGTGGATCAAGGACATTCGTCCTGCGCGTATTTTGGAGCCTAGTTGTGGGGATGGAGTGTTTTTTGAGGCTCTTGCCAATGTTAAGGGACTCCAAGAAGCGAATGTCCTTGGATTCGAACTTGAGCCGGATGAAGCTGCAAAGGCACAGGCACGTGCTAAAGCTGTTGGTATAGAAGCGGTAATCCATAACGAGGATTTCCTTCAATGGACAATCAATCACCGGAATGATGTCAGCGCTAGGTTTGATGCTATTGTTGGTAATCCTCCCTTTATTCGATATCAATATCTTCCAGCGCCATTCCAAGTTTGTGCTGAGCAAATCTTCAGGGAGCTGAGTCTTCCATTTACAAAGCATACAAACGCTTGGGTATCGTTTATTCTCGCATCCATGACACTTCTGCGCCCTGGTGGACGCTTGGCAATGGTGGTTCCTGCCGAGATTATCCACGTCACGCATGCACAATCATTACGTTCCTATCTCGGACGTGAATGTCGTCGTCTAGTCATTATTGACCCCGAAGAGCTTTGGTTTAGCGACACGCTGCAGGGCGCGGTGATTTTGCTTGCAGAAAAAAAACATGGCAAAACGGATAGAGCTGAAGGTCTTGGTATATATCCGGTAAAGGGTCGTGAATTTCTTTATCTTAATCCGGCTGATGTTTTCCTGGCACCACAATCAATTAACGGCAAAACTGTACAAGGTAAATGGACTCGTGCTTTGCTCGATCAGGAGACGCTGGCACTTTTCGATGAACTTGCGCAACATGAGGCTGTACATCAGTTCAAGGATATTGCCGAGGTCTATGTTGGTATTGTCACTGGCGCGAACAAGTTTTTTCTTGTTCCTGATGAGGTTGTAGAGAACTATAAACTCGACAAGTGGGCGCACCCAATGTTTGGACGTAGCGAACATTGCCCTGGAATTATCTATGATGACCAGCAACATGCCGCAAATGCAGCGAAGGGGAATCCTACGAATTTTCTTTGGTTTTTAGAAAATAAGGGCAAGGTGGATACTGCTGCTGAAACCTATATTCGGCAGGGAGAAGAACAGGACCTCCACACTCGCTATAAATGTAGAATTCGAACTCCATGGTATACCGTGCCCTCTGTCTATGCGACGGAAATTGGCATGCTCAAGCGAGCTCATGATACGCCACGCCTTATTCTCAATCGAATTGGCGCCTACACGACCGATACGGCTTATCGTATCCGTACGCGAGGTGTTACCCCCGAAAAACTCGTTGGTTGCTTCATCAATCCGCTGACAGCCCTTAGCGCCGAACTGGAAGGCCGCCACTATGGTGGAGGAGTACTGGAATTGATACCTTCCGAAATCGAGCGATTAATGATTCCTCTGCCCGAAGAGGCAAACGTCGATCTTGTTGGCCTGGACAACGCAATTCGTAACTTGCCAACTTATGAGGTGCTTGCATATCAAGGCAAAACGGTTTTGGGTGCTATGGGTATATCCCATGCAAAACAAGAACGTGTATTAGACGGTTGGCGTAAGTTGAAAGGTCGGCGACACCGCACATCCGAAGAATCTTCAACCGATGCCTCCTAGTCTATTTCCAGGATAAACCGCATCGGGTCGACTTTATCACGGTAGAGCGCTAATGTTCTGCCAATCAGGTCAGGACGGGCCACATATTCTCGCATCGGCCCCCAGCTTAGGCGGGTCATTGCATTTCTCTGTTTATACGTCTCGGTGGTTGTACTGGTGGTATGGCGAATAGCCAAATCAAACTCGCCATAACTGATTCCCTTCAAAACAAGCTGGAATTTTGCAAAAGCTTCATCTACCGTTCCTGATCGAGTAGCCCACACGAGGTGCGGAAATACGTTGTCCCGAAAATAGTGCCGATGATCGACACTCTCGGGAAGTAGGCCTTTGTCTAGGTTAACCGAGCCGGTCGCGTGTGTACCCGCAGTATCAGGAATTGTCAGGTCACGCCGTGTAAGTGGTTTGCTTTCCCAAACAAGTTCAAATTCCACCCCCACGATTGGATGTGCCGGTTTAGGAACGGTTTCATCCGCTGTGACCATTGTTGGCGCTTTAATTGGCTTCTTCGTAGGCATGGCTTTCGCTTTTGCAAGCGCGTGGCGAAGTGGAACCACTTTTAGCTTAATGCGGGGAACTGTGTCTCCTCCACCAGTCCCTCCTGCCGATGTTGTGGGTCTAGGTGGCAAAATTGCCATTTCATCGACTAAGCGGCCATTGACGAGCATGTCATCGAGATCAACCCTGGCTCCCACTTTCACAATATGATCTGGGTAATCTATCGGCAAGGCCGTAAATTGCGCCTCGATTTCATCGACTACTATCTTGTCGGACGGGTCAGTCAAATCAAAATCAAGCAGCATTCCTGCCTCAATGTTGTTATTTAACCCGCCGAGGGTGAGATTCGCACTACTTATTACAAGGCGAGCGCTTGCTTTCCCGCATACCAAGTACAACTTGGGATGAAAGATGATCGTCCGTGAGCCCGTATCAACAGTATAGAGCTTGCTACCAATGTTAAGCAGGCGAGTAAGCCCTTGGTGAGATGTAATATTGTTTCGGACTCCGGCGAAAACAGTCACACACGCTGCATGAGCCTTTAGTTCATCCTCAATTTGCTGTACACCGCTTTCACTAACAAATGCAATGCTTAATAGCACCCGTTCAATATCAGGAATGTCAAACAATTCACGTATTGCTTCGGCGTGCGTTTTTGGCGTCACACCTTGAAGAATAAAAGCTTTTTTGGACATTCCTGCCAGCCCCTTGAATGGTAGTGGTTTTTGACCGCAATTTATAGCCATTATCATAGCAATGATTTTTAAGTGTTTGTGCCATTGCTACATAATTCCGGAAAAATACCGGAAAACACCCTTAATTTCCCGCAATCGTCATATTCTCGATAAGAATGGAACCGGATTCCTTGCCGCCCCGGCTCAGGACATCCGCGCCAACAGCGACAATCTGGGCAAACATCTCTTTCAGATTACCGGCAATAGTTATCTCCTGCACCGGATACTGGATCACACCGTTTTCGACCCAAAATCCGGATGCGCCGCGGGAATAATCTCCTGTAACATAATTCACGCCCTGCCCCATCAGGTCAGTCACAAGCAATCCCCTGTCCAGTTTTTTCAGCATAGCCGCAAAATGATCCTCTTTCCTGGTTAGTGACGATGTCAAAAAGAGATTGTGCGCGCCGCCGGCATTGCCGGTTGTTTTCATGCCCAAACGCCGCGCAGAGTAAGAAGACAAAAAGTAGCCCTCAACAACCCCATCCTTCACGACATCCCGGCGTGCCGTTCTCACGCCTTCATCATCAAAAGGGGCGGAACCGGTTGCGCCTAAAATAAAAGGGTCTTCCAACAGGCTGATATGTTCCGGAAACACTTTCTTGCCAAGCGAATCCACCAGAAAACTGGATTTGCGGTACAACGCGCCGCCGGATACGGCATTGACAAAAGCGCCGACCAGTCCGGTAGCCAGCGGCGCCTCAAAAAGAACCGGACACCGCTGCGTTTCAATGCGGCGCGCATTTAACCGTGCCAGCGCGCGTTCGGCAGCATATCGCCCGACCGATTCAGGATCATCCAGCTTTTCAGGATTGCGTGAGGTGGTATACCAGTAATCCTGCTGCATCTGCTCGCCTTTTCCCGCGATGGGCGCGACTGAAACAGCATGCCTCGTATAAGGGTAGCCGCCCAGGAATCCCTGCGTATCGGCTGTGATGAAATGGGAATGCTGAACGCTGACCGTCGCGCCTTCACTATTCGTAATGCGCTTGTCCACGGCAAAAGCCGCCGCCTCACAGCGCTCGGCAATTTTCACGGCCTCATCCGCCGTGATCCGCCAGGGATAATACAATTTCAGATCGCGCGGATGGCGTTCCAGCATCTCTTCGTCCGGCAATCCGGCGCTTTCGTCTTCGGCTGTAAAAGAAGCGATGTTATAAGCCGCTTCCACCGTTGAGCGCAATGAATTTCCAGAAAAATCAGACGATGTGGCATTACCGCGCCGACTGCCGATATAAACGGTTACGCCCACAGCCTTATCCTGATTTCTCTCGATTGTTTCAACGCTGCCTTTCCGCACGCTCACCGTCAGCCCATTGCCGTCGCTCACGCCGACAGCGGCTGATGTCGCGCCTTTTTCTCTGGCATAGCGCAATACATCGCTTGCTATCTGTTTCAACTGGTCCTGTGTATGGACGAAAACGGAATCATTCATGATCATTCTCTTTCTCATGACAAGTCAAGGCTGTTATGATAACAGCCAATTCAAAATGATTTGTGCGCTTTCACAGAACGTCTATGCCTAATTCAAACCGCGGTTCAACCGGCTTTCAATCCGCCGAATTCGATCAGGAATACGATAAGCCATCCAAATCACAGCGTAAGCGCGACATGACGGCGCTGCAAAAGCTGGGGCAACTGCTTGGCGATGCCCCAGCTGACCGTGTTAAACGTATCCCGCTTCCCGAAAATCTCAAAACAGCGATTGAAGAATACCGGAAAATAAAAAGTCACGAGGGCCGGCGGCGACAACTCCAGTTCATCGGAAAAATCATGCGCAGTTTGGATGAAACCAATGTCGCCGCCATTAATAACGCCATCGAAAGCTGGCGCGGGCAATCCAAGGCGGAAACGGCTGCCATGCACCTGCTTGAACGGCAACGGGAAAAACTTTTAACGCAGGATTCAGCCTTAACCGAATTGCTGGCACAATATCCGCAAACTGATGTTCCACATTTGCGTAACCTGATACGCAATGCGCGAAAAGAACAGGCCGAAGGCAAACCGCCCAAAGCCTACAGGGAGATTTTCCAGATTCTCAAAGCATTGCACGCCGGAATTTCCGGCCAGACAGAACCGATGGAGGAAAACGACGATGAATAATTCCGACAGCATCATTATCGGACTGGTATCCATTTCAGACCGGGCTTACGATGGCACTTACGTGGATAAGGGCATTCCAGCCTTAACCGAATGGCTTTCATCTGCCATCACCAGCCCGTACTGGTTTGAAACCCGCCAGATTCCCGACGAAAAAGAACAGATCGAAAAAACCCTGCTTGAGCTGGCCGAAGAAGAGCGGTGTTCGCTGATCTTCACCACAGGCGGCACCGGTCCGGGACGCCGCGATATCACGCCGGAAGCGACTCTGGCTATCGGTACCAAAGAATTGCCTGGATTGGCAGAACAAATGCGCCGGATCAGTCTGCATTTCGTCCCAACTGCGGTATTATCAAGGCAGGTGGCAGTCATTCGTGAAGACCCGGATCATGCAACCCTGATTTTGAACCTGCCTGGGCGGCCTGAAGCCATACGGCAGATACTGGAAGGGGTGCGGGATCCCGATGGCACGCTGCGCATGCCAGGTATTTTTACCGCCATACCGGACTGTATTGATTTGATCGGCGGGCCGCGCATCGAAACCAATGACGCCATATCCAGGGCTTGGCGGCCCGATACCGCTAAAAACACCTGAACCGGCTCTTCGCTATTTTGCAGCGAAGAGGATTTGAAAAACCGATAACCAAAGAGAAAAAAATGAGTACACTTAGACTGGATTACGATCAGGTTGATACCGGCAGTGATCCCAAAATTTCCATTATCTGGATGCACGGCTTGGGAGACCACGGCTCCAGTTTTGTTCCATTGGTTCAGCATTTTGATCTTTCCGGCTGTCCGCCAATCCGTTTTATTTTCCCCCATGCGCCGGAACGGCCCATCACCGTGAACACGGGCTATGAAATGCGCGCCTGGTTTGACATCTATGGCGGATTTGACGTCTCTGATGCGGAAGATACCGAAGGCGTCAAGGAATCCCAGCAACTAATCACACAACTCATCCATCAGGAAAAAGAGCGTGGCGTTCCTACCGATAAAATTATCCTTGCCGGCTTCTCGCAGGGATGCGCTATGGCGCTTTACACGGCACTGTGCAGCCCGGAAAAAATGGGAGGCGTTATCGGCCTTTCCGGATACATCCCGCTAATCAACCAGTTTCCGGATGACCGCAATCCGGCAAACCAGGATACCCCGATTTTCCTGGGGCACGGCACCTATGACGAAGTGGTGCCTTTTAGCCGCGCCGAAGACGCCAGAATGCTGCTTGATAAGCTCCATTACAATGTGGAATGGCATGCGTATCCGATTACCCATACCTTATCGCTTGAAGAATTGAATGACATCAGCGCCTGGCTCCGCCAGCTTCTGGCCTGAAAAATATCCTCTCTAGCAAGAAAACCGCTGCCCTTGAAGAAAAGGCAGCGGTTTTCACTTTCAGGAATCGCCATCCCGTACCCGGCAAGCAAGCAGATCCATATGAACGGTTTCATCGTTCGCCGTCAGGTACAACTGCCCTTCCTGGATCGAACACACTATCCGCATGGAACGCGCCGCCATCTCCGAAAGCGCCTGCGTCACGGAAACCGGAAAAATCGTGACCGTGAGGTTCCTGAGTTTTGCCAGCGCCTTTTCGGTCTTTTGCCACCACTGGAGGGCTTGACGCCCGTAAGCATACACAACCACATGATCAGCACGGCCCGCAGCCTGTGCGAGACGCCGCGCATCTGGCAGGCCGGCTTCTATCCAGAGCCGGGTCTGTCCGGTCATGTCCTTTAGCCACAAATCCGGCTCCCCCGTTTCAGAAAGCCCCTTCGTTAATTTCAGTTGCGCGTCAGCATGAAGCAAAAACGCAACCAGCCTCACCATCATGCGCTCGCTGGTCTCGGAAGGATGCCGCGCCAGCGTCAGCGCATAATGCTGGTAATGGTGACGATCAATATCTGAAAGATCGATAGCCGCCTTAAAAATGGTTGCTGCCAACGCCATCTCTTTTATAACCTTTCAGAACAATAACACCCTGCCATCAAAAATGGCGGCCTTTGGGAATCGCTTCCAGCAGCGTTCGGGTATAGGGATGCTTCGGATAAAGATAAATCTCGTCAGAATCCGCCATCTCGACAACTTCACCGTGTTGCATCACCATCACCTGGTCCGCCATATATTTGACGACAGAAAGATCGTGTGAAATAAAAAGATAGCTGATGCCGAACTCATCCTGCAAATCCTGGAGCAAATTGAGAATCTGTGCCTGCACGGACACATCCAGCGCCGAAACGGACTCGTCGCACACCAATACTTCCGGCTGCAATGTCAGACAGCGTGCAATAGCGATTCGCTGGCGCTGTCCACCTGAAAATTCATGCGGATACCGGTAAAAAGCTGTTTCGGGCAACCCCACTCGCTTAAGCCACTGCAACGCCCCCGCCATCCGTTCCCGATCATCCGAACCGATCCCGTGGATTCGCATTGGCTCCATCAAAATCTGCCCAACCGTAAAACGCGGATTCAACGAGGCAAACGGATTCTGGAAAACAATCTGGATACGCCGCTTGTAGGCAAAAAACGCCGCTTCAGACAGGGCAAACAAATCCTTTCCGTCAAAAAAAGCCTGCCCTCCTGTCGGTTCATGCAAACGCAGCAAAGTAAGACCCATTGTCGTCTTGCCTGATCCGGATTCGCCAACCACACCCAGCGTCTTGCCCTTCGGCAAGGCAAAAGACACCTCTTTTACCGCCGGAAACGCTTTCCGGCCAAAGAATCCCTCGCGGCTGAAAAAATGCTTGCTCAAATGCCTAACCTCCAGCAGGATCTGGTCATTTTCAGCATAACCGCGCACTCTCTGGCGGCTCATCTCTTCGCGATCATTTTCCGGATGCAGAATATCTTCAATCACAGGCAAATGCCAGGGCCGCGCGTCTAAAGTGGGCCGGCACGCCAAAAGCGCCGTCGTATACGGATGAGCCGGGTGCAGAAAAACCTGTTCGGTACTCCCCGTTTCCTGGATTTCTCCATGCCGCATCACGATCACCTGATCCGCTATCTCCGATACCAGTTGCAAATCATGCGTAATAAAAAGCACAGACATATGATGCCTTTGCTGTAGTGTCCGGATCAAGTCGATAATCTGCTTCTGGATAGTCACATCCAGCGCCGTAGTCGGCTCATCGGCAATCAGCAATTTGGGATCACAGGCGATTGCCATGGCAATCATCACGCGCTGCTGCTGCCCGCCGGAAAGCTGATGGGGGTAAGCGTCTATCCGCATCCGGGGATCGGCAATCCCGACTTCATCTAAAAGCTCAATCGCCCGTTTTCGGGCCTGCTTCGCATCCAGGCCTCTATGAACACGGAGCATCTCGGCAATCTGAAATCCGACCGTGAAAACCGGGTTCAGTGAAGACATCGGTTCCTGAAAAATCATGGAAATACCGGTTCCGCACAGCCTGCGGCGCTCCCGGATGGACATACCCAACAAATCCATGTCATCGAAAATAATACGGGCATCCTCATTAATCAGCGCCGTCTCCGGCGGCAAAAGCCCCATGACGGCCAAACCGCTGACCGACTTGCCGCTTCCGGACTCTCCGACTAACGCAACCGTTTGATTGCGGGGAATATCAAATGAAATACGTTTCACCGCCTCAAACGTCGTCTGCCGGTCAACACGGAACCGAACCTGAAGGTTTTTCACCTGTAAAAGAGGCGTGCTGTTTGCTTCCATTACGACTCCTTTAACCTGGGATCAAGCGCATCACGCAAGCCATCCGTAAATAACGAAAAGGCCGTCACTAAAACCGCCATCGCCAGCGTCGCTGCCGTCAGTTGCCACCACTTGCCCAGGATAAGCTCATTTTGCGCTTCATTTAGCATGCTGCCCCATGAAACAACACCAACCGGCACGCCGAACCCCAGAAAACTCAGAATCACTTCCGATTTGATAAAACCGACAACCAGAATCGACATCTGAACCAGCGGAATGTGGCTGACATTCGGAAAAATATGTGAAAACATGCGCCGCCAATGGGAAGCGCCAATCGTGCTTGCCGCCATCACATATTCCCGCTCCTTGTGCCGCATATACTCCGCCCTGACCAGCCTGAAAACACCTGTCCAGCCTGTCAATCCCAAAATCAGAATAATGGTGACAATCCCCTTCTTTTGCAGGACGGCTGCGACAGCCAGAATCAAAAGCAAATAGGGAATGGATGTAAAAATGCTGTAAAACCAGTTGAAAAAATCATCAATCCTGCCGCCGAAATAACCTGCAAATGCACCCAGCACCGTTCCAATAAAGGTTGCGACAAAAGCGGCGACCAGCCCGACAATAATGGAGGTTTCCCCGCCTTTGATTGTTTTCTTGATAATGTCATGCCCCCATTTATCCGCACCAAACGGCAGCGTCGCCTTTCGCTCAACCCCGCTTGCCACACCACCATCCTTCATGGCCGAGCGGATTTCCGCCAGCTCTTTTTCTAACGGATCAGGGATGCCATAATCATTCATGACAGGGACTTGCGGCTGATTAGCCATCTCGGATCGCAACTGCCGGATAATATCGCGCAAGGGATCAACCGGATTTTCCGGAGGAATATCCCGCAGTTTTGATTCCGGCAACATCGGAACGCCTAAAGACGGACTTAAACCAACAAACGCAGGCGGCGCATAATTAACCCCGACCTCATCCGCCCAATCTGACGCGACAAGACCGGTGGCTGACAAAACAAGCATCACCATAAACAGCCCGACAATAACGAGCGAAACGAGCGATACATAATCCGAACGCAGGCGTTTATACGCCATACTCCACAGCCCTGACGACACCGGCATACGTGCATTCGTCATTGATCACCTCAACTGGACACGCGGATCGACCACCTGGTAAAGCAAGTCAGCCAGCAAATTAAAAAGCATCGTTGCCGCCGCCACCAGCACGGTAATGGCCTTAATGACCGGAAAATCGCTTCTCTCCACGGACATGATCACCTCCCGTCCAATCCCGGGAATCGAAAAGAAACGTTCAACCAGGAAAGCGCCGATCAGCAATGCGGGCAAATTGGACATCACATACGTGATAATTGGAATAGCGGCATTGCGCAGCACATGCACCCACATGACGCGCCCTTCGCTCAACCCTTTTGCCCGCGCTGTCCGGACATAATCCTGACCAATCTCATCCAGCATAAAAGTTCTAAAAAGCCGCAAGTTAGGCGCCAGGCTAACTACCAGGAGAATAATGATCGGCAAGAGCGCATAATGAAACAGATTCTGCGACAGGCTATCGCCCCAGCCCTGGACGGGAAAAAGACCTAGTTTATAGGCAAGCCCATACTGAAACACGATGATGTAAACCAGAATGCTGATCGACATGCCGACTGTGCAGGCCATCATGATCATACGGTCCGTCAAAGACCCGCGAACATAGGCAACAACCAGCGCCAGACCAATGGCAATCGTGGTTTCCAGTATCGTCAGCGGAATCAGGAGGGTTAAAGAAGGGCCCAGTCGCGTGATGATAATCCGTGAAACCGGTTCACCCGTGCTCCAGCTATTGCCGAAATCAAAGGTAATGACCTGTTTGACAAAAATCCAGAGCTGGACAAAGTAAGGCTCATCAAGACCCAACTGCTTACGGATATTGGCGATCTGCTCCGGATTCGATATTTTCCCGGCCAGAATATAGGCGGGATCACCCCCAACCCAGTTAAACAGGATAAATACCAGCAACAGCACCCCAAGCATCGTCGGGATCATTTGCCACAATCGGCGCATCAGGTAAGCGGACATCGGTTTCTCTGCTATTTTCCTTCAACCCATCAAAACATCACTCTTTCACACTCCCGGCAATTTTCCGGTAAAACGCTCTGTTATCAGGCGCGCGCCCCAAAAATGCACGTACCAGCTCATCAGCCGGAGCTTCTCCTCCGCGCTCTAAAATAGCCTGCCGGTACCGCATGCCGACCTGCGGGTTCATCAAATTATCGCCAAACTGCGACAGCATATCCACCGCCAGGACTTCAGACCACAAATAGCTGTAATAACCGGCAGCATACCCGCTGACGATATGGTTAAACTGCCCGGGAAACTGGGTGCCTTTTATATAGCCCAACGGCGTTTTGCCTTCCATCGTCTCCCACAGGGTCATCGCATTTTTCTCAGGCCCGCTGTAAAGCGCCATATCATATCGGGCATATAACAGCTGGCGCGCATAGAACATCCCCTTGCCATACTTTCTTGCCTGGTTGATCCGCTTCAGCAAACCGTCATCCACCGCCGGACAAGGTAGAGAACAATAATTCGGCAACAAGGCGATAGGCTCTTTCGCATGAGCCCACTCCTCGAACATCTGCGAAGGCGCTTCGACAAAATCCCGTTCCACACTTGTGCCGGAATGCGTCACGTATCGGGTCCTTGAAAGCGCGCCATGCAACACATGACCAAACTCATGCAGCAACGTCTCCAATTCGCCGCTATCCAACCCAACCCGGTTGAAATTAGTCACCAGCACGGAAATAGGCGTGCGACCTTCCAATGTGCTTCCTCCCCTCACTGGAAATGCGGCGGCGTGGCCATACTTGCCTTCGCGTGGAAACAAATCCAGATAGACGCCGCTCAAGCGTTGCCGGGTACGGCTATCATATACATCAAAATACGCCACATCTTCATGCCAGACCGGCACATCCGCTTTCTTGAATTCGATGCCATACAGCGTTTCGGATATGCCCAGCGCCCAGCGGACAGCCGCATCTGTCGGGAAATAACGGCGCAACGCGTTCTGATCCACATCGAAACGGGCTTTTTTCACCTTCTCCTGCCAATAAGACACATCCCAACGCTCGATCGAAGCCTCATCCGGCGATATACCCAGCGAATGCGCCTTAAACTGGCGAAGATCTTCCAGTTCCTTTATTTCAGCCGCTTTGACGGTTTTTTGAATCTCATCCAGGAAATTTTCGACAATACCCGGTTTTCTTGCCATGCGCCGCCGCAATTTATAATCGGCATAACTGCGGTAACCTGCCAGCACAGCCATCTCATGGCGCAATGTAATGGCCTCTTGCAGCAATTCCAGATTCTGGGGTGTTCCCCGATTCAGGAATTCAAACTGGTATTGCCGCCTCGCTTCCCTGTCATCCGCATACCGCATGAACGGGACATAGACGGGATAGGAAAAATCCAGCAGAAAATTGCCGGCAGCATCCCGCTTGAGCCCGGCAAGATAATCTTCAGGCAATCCCCGCATCTGTTCAGGCGTCAAAACCACACGGGTTTTGTTGTCCCGGATATTGCGGGAAAACGCCTGCGCAATAGCATCCAGCCGTTTTCTGATTTCCCGCATCCGCGCCCTCTTTTGAGGAATCAAAGAAATGCCGGCATCTTCAAAATCATTGAGAATATCCTTGCGCAGTTTTCTCTCCACGTTATCCGTCGTGCGGGAAACCCGGACATTCGCATACAGCTTTTCATTCAAGTACAAATCTGTATTGAATGCCCGTATTTGGGTATCACAGGCTTCCGCACCGGCACGGACACCTTCATCCGGCGAAACCTGGCTCAGCAAATACACGGGGCCATGCACATCATCCATTGCAATCTGCAGGCGATTCCACCCTTGAATAAACCGGATAGACCCCTCCGGCGTATAAGCCTGGATAGCTTCAAGCTGACCGACACGCTGTTTCCAGTCAAGAAGCCCCTGCCTGCATAGGGCAGTTACCTCATCTGCCCCTATAACAGGAACGGTCGCCCGCGCGGGTTCCGCATGAGCCGGTTTCATGAGGATAACCGGCAATATCAGCAAGGCAGCCAAAGAAAAACGCATCATGAGAGGAACCGGCATTTTCATTTTCATCATGTTATCCAATTATCGGGGTTTTATTTCAGACAACCGATTGTAAAGGCAAACCTTCCGATTGCGTTTAAGTCAGGCCAAAACGCCGTTATGTTCATACCTATTTTCCTTTCCGGTCAATATCCATATAAACCCACTCGTTATGCATGACGGGATGTTTTTTGTAACCCATAACATAAGGCTGGAGCAGCATATTGCGATAACGCGCATAGCCGATTCTAGTCGGCGCAACCACCTCCAGAATGCGTGTCATTTTATGGTAAAGCACATTACGCGCATCCCCATCCGGCAGTGCGGCAGACTGTTCATACAACGCATCAAACTCCGGAATTTTCATGCAGCCATTATTACTCTGACCGATATGCGGGCCATAAAAAAGCTGCATAAAATTATCGCCATCCGGATAATCCGCTATCCACGGACTCGTGCGCATCATGAGCTGGCATTGTTTTTCCGCCTTCAACAAATCAGGGAAAAGCCGCTTATCGCTTTTCATGCGGATACCCAGTGAATCGAATGTTTTTTTCCACATTTCACTTTGCAGCTGTCCGGTCGATTCTACCCTGGCTGAAAAAACAACTTCCAGCGGACTGCCGTCCGGCCGCGTGCGCCAGCCATCGCTGCCTTTCTTGTAACCAAACCGATCCAAAAGCGCATTCGCCAGGGCCGGATCATACTTCACACTACTTTTATATGCCGGGTCATGTCCCACCACGCCTGGCGGTATGGGATACTCCAGCCGGATAGCTTCTCCATTCCACACCACCCTGATTTCTTCATCCACGTTATGCGCCATGGCAATAGCGCGGCGTAAAGCAATTTTCTCCTTCCCCATCCCACCCAGTATCGGGTCTTGCATGTTGAAATAATAATGGCTCAATTCCGCATCCACCGATCGTGACAACTGTACCCCCTTAGCCAGCAATTCCGGGCGCAGCTTTCCATCAGCAAGCGCTTTGGGCGCAAGCGGGCCATCCAGATTAAACATATCGATTTCCGCATTTTGGAAAGCCAGCCAGCGCGACTGGTCTTCCGGAATCACACTAATTTCCACCCTGCCGATCTGAGGCATGGGCTTGCCTCTCATTTGCTTGACGATACCGGCATCCTGCGGATCATCTCCAGCGGCAAAATCCCAGATAAATCCCCTGAAATCCGGATTGGCCGTCAGCACCATCTTTGAACCGCGTTTCCACTCAGCCAGCTTGTAAGGTCCGGTTCCAACAGGATTTGCCATAATATGGCTACTGGCATCCCCATACTTCTCCACTACTTCCCGCGATACGGCACAGGTAGGATAATGCGCAAGGATATAGACAAAGTTGTAATCCGGCTTCTTCAAACTGATGCGCAGGGTATAGCGACCCAGCAGCTCAAGGCCCTTCACTGGCCTATCATAATCCAGCTGGCCTGATCCACCAGTGCGCTTAGCCAGTTCATCAAGCCCGACGATCTTGCCTTCAACCAGCCAGCCCCACGCCGACCGGACATGGGGGTCAACCAGCCGTTTAATCGCATAGGCAAAATCAGCTGCGACCAATTCACGCGGTTTACCGTTAAAAGCAGGATCATCGGCAAAAAAAATGCCTTTTTTGATGCGAATGGTATACGTCCTGCCCCCATTACTCATATCAGGCATATTCTCCGCTATCAGAGGAACCAAACGGGCAGGCCGTGCCAAATAGTCATAAGCATAAAGCGGTTCGCAAATTGACCGGATAACCTGGGACGAATAAAGATCATGGGCAACCGCCGGATCAAAGCCGGTTTCAGCTACCGGAAAAACGTAACGCAGCACCTTATTCGGGTCCGCAGCATCAACACGCATGCAAATAACACCCATCAACAATACCGCCAGCGCACCCGCCCACAACCATCTCTTACTTCGGTAACCTGTTTTCATCAAATTGCACGACCTTTCATTTTCCCCGGACAAAGCGCATCGGCATCCTTCAAAAAATCCCACCCCATCATTTATCCGGCAAGAAAATTTCACTTTTGGATACAGAATGTGCTACTGTGCCAAAATCAGCTGTTTTCGCAAAAGGATCGGGCTCTCCTGCCTGTCCCGACGCATTGAATAGCCCACATGCAACTATCCTCCCAAAGAGGACGGCCTGAATTCACTTCACCAGGACTTTATGATGAAAAAAACAACCCGACTTTTGCTTTTGCTGATTACCGCAATCAGTTTACCTGTATTTGCCCAAAATGCCGCTGTCGTCAATGGAAAACCGATTCCAGCTTCACATGTGGACGCCATCGTCAGCGAAGTCGTCCAGCAAGGACAGCCTGATACCCCGGAATTACGCGCAAACGTAAAAGAAAACCTGATCATGCGTGAAGTACTGGTACAGGAAGCTGAAAAGAAAAAGCTGGGAACACTGCCTGCTGTGAAAACACAGATGGAAGTCATGCGGAGAAACATTTTGATCCGTGCCTTGATGAGTGACTTTATCAACAAAAATCCAGTCAGTGACGCAGACATCCAAAAAGAATACAACCGCTTAAAAACACAGGCAGGAAACACGGAATATCTGGTCAGCCATATTCTGCTCAAATCAGAAGAAGAAGCCAAAGCCATCATAGAAAAATTAAACAATGGCGGCAATTTCAATGAACTGGCCAAGGAAAAATCAGTTGACGCCCCGACAGCAGCTCAAGGCGGCAACTTGGGATGGAATGTCCCGAACGTCTATGTTTCCCCATTTGCAGAAGCGCTCATCAAACTGAAAAAAGGGGAATATACCCGGACACCGGTCAAATCCAACTTCGGTTATCACATTATCAAGCTCGAGGACACCAAACCGCTGGTCTTCCCTTCCCTGGAAGAGATCAAACCCCGGCTCACCCAAAACATTCAGGAAATGAAGTGGGAAGCTTATACGAAATCGCTTCTCGGAAATGCCAAAGTGAAATAATTCGTAGAAGGGAAAATTAAAATGCTACGCCCTGATATTTTGCAAAAAGTTCAGCATACCTTATTTTCAGGTCAATATAATTTATTGCTTGGATCAGGAATATCGCTAGACAGCAAAGATCAGCAGGGTCGCAAATTGCTGAGTGCCGGTGATCTTCAAGAAAAAATAGCGGATATTAAAGATGTAAAAAAAACATGGCCATTAACTCGCTTGTATCCTCTGCTATCAGAGGAGGAAAGGGAGCAATATTTGACTGTACCGTATTCCAATTGCATTCCAGGGGAAACAGTAACTATGATTCCCAATTTTATTTGGGAACGCATTTTTACATTTAATATTGATGATGCTGTTGAAAATGCATATAAAGCTGCACTGAAACCAGCGCAACATGTAAGGCCAGTTAATTACAACTTGCAATACTTCACACACAGTTCTCGCAAAGAAGCTCTGGTTATCCATTTGCATGGATATACCCAATCCCCAAAAGATGGCTATGTTTTTTCACAATCTGAATACGGTCGTGTATCAAGTTCAGCCAATCCATGGATGATGGTACTTTCAGAGCTATTGGCAACAGAGCCATTTATTATTGCAGGCACAAGTTTAACGGAACCAGATCTGGAGCACTACCTTAGTTCTCGTAACGAAATATCACCTCGACTAGATCGCGGACCATCAATATTAGTAGAACCTCACCCAGATGCTGTTACGAGAAGTGATTGTGTTCGCCATGGGCTAGTTTTGGTCGAAGCATCTTTTCATGATTTTCTGAAATGGCTAAGGGAAAAATTGGGGCCGACTCCATCATTAGAGACTCTTGTTGTTCCATCAAAAGACGAATTGTTTATTCCAAATTTGAACTCTTCAAAAAAAATTTCCTTTTTTTCGTCTTTTGAATTAGTAGAACCTGTTATCCCAACTAACATTAATGGAACATTATCTGGCTTTTATCTTGGACAAGCGCCAACATGGAATGATTTGGCATCTTCAGTAGATTTGCCTGTTGAGGACATACTACGTCTCACGCAATTGGCTAAGCGTTTTTTGGATAGTGGCATTAAGAGTAATAGCGCAACTATTTTGTTAGGCGAACCAGGCACAGGCAAAACAACAATTTTGCGACGTATCGCATATAACTTGGCTACCGATTATGTTGTGTTTGCTCTTAAGAGTCAGTCAATAGTTGAAATAGACGAGGTAATTGAGTGTCTAATGTCACTCCAAAACAAATGCATCTTAATAGTTGATGACGTTGCTGAAAATGCAAACACCGTGCGTTCTCTTCTTGAGGCAGAAAACCTAGATGGACGTTTCCTATTATTAGGCGCTGAAAGAGCCTATCGCCGAAAACATATTGAAAATACTCTAGAAGAACTCAGCTATAGTTTTTTTAATGTTGAATCTTGGAAAGAACGAAATTACATCCAATTAATCGAGCATTTTAGAACGCTAGGATTAGTTACTGACTCAGACGCATTGAAAAATCCAATGGATGTAGCAAAAAAGTTTGCGACCAATGAGGATGTGGCTAGCGCTACATGTCGTATTCTAAATAATTTTAAGCCAATTCGTCGAATAGCGCAGTCTCTTTGGGAAGAGGCTTCTAATGATAGTAAGTTGAGTTATTTAATCGCAGCACTTGCCGAATATTGCTCTTCGTTGGGCGTACTGTACTCTGTGCTTCACTCGGCACATCATACCGCTGGCTTAGCTAACCAAGTAAATCATGAACATCCGTTGCCATTGTGCTTTATTGAAAAAGACAGCGATTATATTGTTCCGCTTAATGCCACTATTGGTGAAAGTGTTTTAATGTTGGCATGCGAGAATCATCAAGAAGTGATATTTGATGCATTTGTGGCATTAGCTAAAGCACTGGCTCCGCATGTAAGCAGAAATACTATTAGGCAACAAACCTCTGAAGCCCGATTGTCAGGTCGACTGTTCAACGCTGATGATATCGTTTTTCGGTTGTTGGGCGAAAATGCTGGGCGCTTCTATGAAACCGTACAAAAGCAGTGGGAATGGAATTCGCGCTACTGGGAGCATCGTGCAATATTACTTGCCAATCGTGATATTGAAATGGCTATTCAATATGCCCGCCATGCCGTTGCAATTGAGGCGCACCCTTTCCCATGGACAACACTTGCATCATTACTCTTTCGCAGAATGGCGAAAGGGAATGATCTAGATACCACTTTTAAAGAAGCTGTCGATTTGCTTATAAAGACTTTGAATTTTGATATTAGTAGATTGCGCCGCCAAAGTCGCCATGGATATCTGGCATTATTTGGTGGCACAACTAAATATGTTGAGTTAGGTGGTACGTTATCACCTGTACTGCGACAAGAAATTATATTTTGGATTACTGATGCTCGCACGCGTTTTAAAAACGCTTCCGGAATGACTGATGTAATTATGAAGCTAGAAAATGAAATTCTTTAAGTGGAGCCGTTGCAAACGATGTTAGATGCGTGACATCTTATTTTTAGATCATCAGACTTACTTCTACACCGACAGCAACATTCTCGAATCGATGTTCAGCACCTTCGCCAATTTTTTGGCGTTGGTTTTGCCGATAGTGCGCTTGCCGTTTTCCATTTCGGAGATATGGCGGCGCGGGATACCGGTTTTTTCGGAAAGCGCCACCTGTGTGATGCCTTCACGATGTCGAAAGCCTGCGATATAAGAACCGGGAAAAAGCAGGTTACTGAAATGCTCTGACTCGCGCCAAGCAACGGAATCTGTTGAGTGAACAGCATCTTCTTCAACTTTTCTGAATCCGAGCGCCTCCATTGCTTCCAGCGCCTTTTCCATCCCGGATAGCGGCCCGCTGAAAGTCACGCTTACCGCCTTAGTAGGGTGCTTTTTCATGTGTCCCGGCATAGGTCACCTCCACAATCCGAATACCTGTTTCAAACGCTTCCCACACTGCCACATAGGTGGGCTTTCCTTTTTTTAGATGGCAATGATGGCGACGATCCGCCAGTTTGCTGTAGTTAGGCCAGTTACCCCTGACCGGCCCCTTCATTTCAATCTCTCCCATCAGGGCTGCCAATGCAAGTTGGACTGCCTTTGTCCGCTTTTCTTGAGAGTCTGACCCGCCAAAGATGGTCATTCATTATGTTCAGTTCTTTTATGCGCATTGCACCATTTTTTAGTACAAGTCCAATATTTCATTTTTGGAGAGGGTTCACTTCAAATTATCCGGCTTTTTCTCTCTTATTTTCCCTTTTATACAGGCTGTATTCTTCGCGGCAATTGCAAAATCGACTCGGCATTCGATGAAGAGAAACATTTGTCCGCCGCTTCCAGATAGGGAAACCACGCATATCGCAGGTGTTCTCTCGGCTCAAGCGATACCTGGATATTTCTCGGAACACACAGGCCAAAAACGTGTTCTGTATTCATTGTCACACCCGGCTCATACCGGTAACGCCAGGAAGGATAAATCTCATACCGGTTGGTCATCTGCCAGTCATGCAGATTCTCCTGTAACACTTCGTTCCCGGCAGAGATGATCCCTGTCATCGACGGGATAACCCTGATACCGGTTTCCTCTCCGACTTCCCGGATCGCTGTTTCAAAAAGCGATTCCTGCCATGTCGCTCGGGAACCCGTGACAGACTGCCAGAATCCGGGATTATCCGCCCGTTCGATCAGAAGCACGTCCAACCCACTGCTGTAAATCACAACCAGCACGGATTCGGGAATCTTGTATGCTTTCAAAATGCGCTTGGCTTTCTAACGGCCATCCCGCTCAAACCGTCTTGGGCTGATCCGCTTTACGCAACCGGATATGCAATTCCTGAAGCTGCCGTTCATTCACCGGTGAAGGCGCATGAGTCAGCAAATCCTGCGCCCGCTGGGTTTTCGGGAAAGCAATCACATCACGGATGGATTCAGAACCTGTCATCAGTGTGACAATACGGTCGAGTCCAAAAGCCAGCCCACCGTGTGGCGGCGCGCCATACTGCAACGCATCCAGCAGGAAACCAAATTTTTCCCTGGCTTCTTCGTCATCAATCTTCAATGCACGAAAAACCTTGGTCTGGATGTCCTGCCGGTGAATCCGGACCGAACCGCCACCCAATTCCCATCCGTTAAGCACCATGTCATATGCTTTAGCGAGACTGCGCCCTGGATCAGTCTCCAGATAATCCTCATCTCCATCCTTGGGCGAGGTAAACGGATGATGCATGGCCGTCCAGCGTTTTGAATCTTCATCGTACTCAAACATGGGGAAATCAACCACCCACAGTGGCTTCCAACCCGCTTCAAGCAAACCGTTTTTCTGTCCAAATTCGGAATGACCGATTTTGACACGCAACGCCCCTATGGCATCGTTCACAACACGGGCATGGTCAGCGCCAAAGAAAATCAAATCCCCATTTTCGGCGCCGGTTCGTTCCAAAATCTGTTTCAAGGCCTCTTCGCTCAGATTTTTCACGATAGGCGACTGCAATCCGCCAGCCCCTTTTTCTTTTTCATTCACCCGGATATAGGCCAGCCCCTTGGCACCATAAATAGCCACAAACTGTGTATAAGCATCAATTTCCGAACGCGGCATCCCAAAACCTTCCCTGGCGCCGCCCGGCACCCGTAAGGCAACCACCCGGCCATTCGACATATTGGCCGCCGTGCTGAAAACCTTAAACTCGACATTTTTCATCACATCCGTCAATTCGGTCAGTTCGAGTTTGACCCGCAAATCCGGTTTATCCGAACCATACCGCGCCATTGCTTCTGTATGGGCCATCACCGGGAAAGGTGACGGCAACTCGGTATCGATCGCATTTTTGAAAACAACGCGCAGCATGTTCTCAAACAAATCCCGGATTTCCTGCTCACCCATAAAAGACGTTTCACAATCAATCTGCGTGAATTCCGGCTGGCGATCGGCACGCAAATCCTCATCACGGAAACACTTTGTAATTTGGTAATACCGGTCAAAACCCGAAACCATCAACAATTGCTTGAAAAGCTGCGGCGACTGCGGCAACGCATAAAACTCGCCCGCATTCACGCGTGAAGGAACCAGGTAATCGCGCGCACCTTCAGGAGTGGAACGGGTCAGCATGGGCGTTTCAATATCAATAAAGCCATTTTCATCCAGAAACTTGCGGACTTCCATCGTCACCTTGTAACGCAAACGCAGGTTATTCTGCATGGAAGGGCGGCGCAAATCCAAAACACGATGGGTCAAACGTGTCGTTTCGGAAAGATGTTCATCATCCAGCATAAAAGGCGGCGTAACCGATGCGTTGAGAATTTCAAGTTTCTCGCAAAACACCTCTACCTTGCCGGATGTCAGGTTTAGATTGACTGTCCCTGCCGGACGCTCACGAACCACACCCGTAACACGGATGCAGTACTCATTGCGAATGGATTCAGCCGTTGTAAACACAACCGGCCTATCCGGATCACACACAACCTGCACCAAGCCTTCACGATCCCGCAGGTCGATAAAAATAATGCCGCCATGATCCCGTCTTCTGTGTACCCAGCCGCAAAGACTGACGGTTTGTTCCATAAGCGCCTCTGTCGTGAGGCCGCAATAATTTGTTCGCATCGACATGTTGTTCTGCCTATAATTTATTATCCAATCGGTCATCAGGTATGGCCTGTCCAAGCGGCAAAGCCGCTATCTGTTTTGGGCGAAGCGGTTTCATAAGCACAATCTGTTCAAATACCCCGCCATACACCTATTCTTCCTTATGACATCCATTTGGGACACTATCAAAAACAATCCAGACTCCTCCGGCTCATCAGAAAAAAGCACAGCAAACCATACGGGAATACAAAAACAGAACTGCCTGCCTGAATGTATCTCAAAACCAAATACTGTCGGAAAAAATGCTGACTCCGGCTTAACCGCAGGGACCGTTATGGCCCATCGGACAAGCAGAGCAGGCCGACGAAAAATTCGAAGACGTACCCGCTGCACCGGTATTGATACCGGCAGAAGTCAGTTGTTTTTTAAAGCTTTCCTTGCCACATGAAGGGCAATGCGTCAGTGGCGCATCGGACAACTTTTGCAGCACATCCTTCGTATATCCGCACACTTCGCAACGATAAGCATAAATGGGCATATCCTTACTCCAATCAACCTGGAAATTTTTTATTATAAATTGTTTCTTTTCATATTTATACGGACACCTGCTCGGAATCAGGTATATTGACTTGAGACGGTTTATACAAAAGCGACCCGGCTATCATACCGATCAACGACATGGTCAGCCCCATCAACTGCGGCGGCATCAGGCCCTCCGGATTCATAAACTCCAGCCCAAGCCATGTCACCAACCCCAGTATCATGGATATTAATGCACCTCGGCTATTGGCCCGTTTCCAGTAAATTCCGAAAATAAGCGGAACAAAAGCCGCCACCAGCGTCACTTTGTAAGCGTTTTTAACCATCTCGAAAATACTGGCTTCCGTATACATGGCAAAAGCCAGCACAATAGCGGCAAAAGCCAGCACAACAATCCGCATCATAGAAAGCGACTGCTTGTCACTCATGTTCGGCATAAACTCTTTGATGACGTTTTCAGAAATGGTCACCGACGGCGCCAGCAGGGTCGCACTGGCACAGCTCTTGATCGCGGAAAGCAATGCGCCGAAAAACATGATCTGCGCGAACACCGGCATTTTGGTCATGATCATGGTCGGCAAAATCAGCTGGGAATCTTTTTCCATCAGACCCGCCACCATTGCCGGATCAATCAGGGTCGCGGAATAACACAGGAACATGGGAACCAATGCAAACAAAGCGTATAACACGCCGCCCAGGATAGCCGCATTTCGCGCAATCTTTTCGGTTTTGGATGAGGAGATCCGCTGAAAAATATCCTGTTGCGGCATGGAGCCAAACATCATCGTAAACAAGGCCCCAAAAAACCACAGGATATCCCGTAGCTCCGCCTTCGGCAGGATATTCAGTTTGCCCGCTTCAGCCGCATGCTGGATCACAACATGAGCGCCGCCCACCATGCCGGATACTTCCCAGCTAATATAAAGAATACCGATGACGATAATGATCATCTGGATAAAATCCGAAATGGCAACAGACCACATCCCGCCCATCAGGGTATAGATCAGCACGCTGACCGCGCCAATAATCATGCCGACATTCATGGAAATATAACCGCCGGACACGACATTAAAGACCAGACCCAAAGCCTTGATCTGGGCTGCAACCCAACCAAGATAGGAAACCACGATGCACAAAGTCACCATGACCTCTACCACTCTGCCAAACCGATTTCGGTAATAATCACCAATCGTCATCAGGTTCATTCTGTACAGACGTTTGGCAAGCACAATACCAACCAGCATCAGGCACAAGCCCGCACCAAAAGGGTCGGCTACAACGCCGCGAAGCCCTTCCTCAATAAAAGTCGCGGGAATTCCCAATATGGCTTCAGAACCATACCAGGTCGCAAAAATGGTGGCTGTCACAACATACATGGGCAGCGACCGACCTGCAACCGCGAAATCCTTGGAATTTCTGACAAAACGCGCGGCGTAAATGCCGATGCTTACAGAAATAATCCAATACAAAATAACAAACCAGATAAGCGTGTTCATGTAAGCGAAAAAAACAATTAAATCCCAAGGTTGAAAAGATTCGCAATTATAAAGGCTAGACGCTGTTTTTTGCGACTATTTTCAACAAGATTGAAAAAGAATTTTTTCTCTTGTTTTTAAAGGCTTACATGCGGAGGAATGTGTACGGGATTCCGAAATTTTTTGAGTAGCCGATACGAAGAAAATACTAGAAAAGCGGGAACTTCCAGCCCCACCAGAAACGGTAGCATAACAGGCCAACCAGAAAGCCGCATGCAAAATAAATCAGACTATTCACCAAACGCTTCATCCGTTTCTGCTCGGCAACAAGCTGCTTTAAGAGAGCTTCTTTTTCGGTATCCGGCTCAGCAATCCTGATCAATGCCTGTTGAATCAGGCGCGGCAACTGGGGGAAAATATGTCCGTACCGCACCGCTTCCTTGCGAAGCTGCTGAGCCATGCCCTTCAAGCCAATTTGTTCTTTCATCCACGCTTCCAAAATCGGCTTGGCTGTTTTCCATAAATCCAGATCCGGATCCAGTTGCCGTCCCAATCCTTCAATATTTAACATGGTTTTCTGGAGCATCACCAATTGGGGCTGGATTTCAATATTGAAGCGGCGTGATGTCTGGAAAAGACGCACCAGCAACTGCCCAAGAGAAAAATCCTTGAGCGGTTTATCAAAGATCGGCTCGCAGCAGGTACGTACTGCGGCCTCCAGCTCTTCCACCCGCGTGTTTTTAGGCGCCCATCCTGACTCAATATGCGCTTCGGCAACCCGCCGGTAATCATGATGGAAAAAAGCCAAAATATTTTCAGCCAGATAAGCCTTATCAAAATTACTCAGTGTCCCGACAATGCCGAAATCAATCACGACATAGCGCCCGTAAGTGGACATCTCGGCGGAAATGAAAATATTGCCCGGATGCATATCGGCATGGAAAAAACCATCACGGAAAACCTGGGTCAGAAATATTTCAACCCCATTTTGGGCCAACTTTTTCAGATCAAGCCCCTCTGCCACCAACCGATCCGTCTGGGAAACAGAAATACCGCGCACGCGCTCCATCACAATGACATTGCTCGAACAATATTCCCAATAAATTTCCGGAACAATCAATAATGGGGAATCGGCAAAATTACGTTTAAACTGGCTACAATTTGCTGCCTCACGCATTAAGTCCAGCTCATCATGCAATGACTTGTCGAATTCATCGATGACGTCCCGCAAACGAAGGCGGCGCGCATCTTCCCAGATTTTCTCGCTCCAATTGGCAATGGCGCGCATCAGCTCAATATCGCGGTCAATCCGTTTTCTCATACCGGGACGCAATACCTTGACAGCTACTTCAACGCCGCTCTTTAAAACCGCAAAATGCACCTGCGCAACCGAAGCGGAAGCAACCGGATTGCGGTCAAAATGGGCAAACAGCTTATCCGGCGATGCACCCAGACTTTCCGTTATCTGCCGGACAGCCAACCCGGAATCAAACGGCGGCACCCGATCCTGCAACAGCGAAAGTTCTGCAACAATATCATCCGGCATCAAATCACGGCGTGTGGACAACGCCTGTCCCAGCTTGATAAAAATGGGGCCAAGCGTTTCAAACGCCAGCCGAAGCCGCTCGCCTCGCGGCGCTGACAGATTTCGCCAGAAAAAAAGAGAGTTAAATAGTATGAAATATCGGGGTCCTCCGGAACTGGACAGCATAATATCGTCCAACCCGTACCGTATGACCACCCATAAAATTGTCAACAGCCGCCAAACTTTCCGCATGATCCGGCAACTCCCTGTCCATTATTACCAATCCGATACAACAGCCTGTTTGCTGTAAAAGCATTTTTCAGACACCACATTACAGCAAACCGCCTTTTTTTCAAAACAAAACCGCCCGCAGTGTTGATGCGGGCGGTTTGCGAACCTCTCCTTTATGACACAAGCGGCAATCAGGATAATTGTTGCACCCCCGCCAGTACCCATCCTTCTTTTCCGGAAACCGGGCGCGTCAAATTCCAGACTTCGGAAAAAGAGGTCAGGTCTGCATTCTGATCTTCTCTGATTGTGCCCGTGAATTTGACGCTGGTAAAATACTCATCGCCAATGGTTTCAATTCCCAGCAACTCCGCTTCCAGGGAAACAACATCCGTCACATTCAAACCCGGGCCGCGTTCCTGAAGCTGCAACTTCATCTCGGCAAACATTTCGGGGGTTGTAAATTCACGGATATCATTGATATCCGCCTTATCCCATGCCGCCTGCATGCGGATGAAATAGGATTTGGCATTCCGGATAAAAGAATTCACTTCAAAATCGGCTGGAATATTCCAGGTAAACGGTTCACTGTCAGCGGCTGTTGCTGTCGCCGCCGACCCAAGTGCCTGAAAAGCACTGGGGCGAGAAAGGCCAGAACCAATCTGCGGCATACCGCTTGTACCGGACAGTTCATAATGGCTTCCCGAACCGGCTGATTGCTGGTAAACCGGCTGCTGCTTTTTTGACATCATACGGAAAATCATCCTGGCCGCCCAAACCACAATCAAAATCATCAGAATCATGCTGATCATGCCGGCCAGTTCGCCGCCAATCCCCAGATGGGAAAGCAATGCGCCAAGCCCCAGTCCCAACAGCGCGCCGCCCAGTATGCCGCCCCAGCGACTTGCCGGCTTTGCCGCATTGGCTCCCTGCTGTGGCTGCTGTGACTTCTGGTTTGCAGCAGCCTGTTTTTGCTGTGCCGGGCTGGTTGCCGGCTGGCTCCGCTGCGCCGGCGACATCCGGCTGACATTCGAAGATTGGCGGCCAAATGAACCGCCACCGAAACGCCGGGCATACGCCTCTGTCACCACCATCGTGGACAAACTGCTTACCAACACAAAAGCAAGTAATAATTTTTTCATAAACTCCCTGTCTTTACAGTTTCAAGCCGGTATGCAAGGCTGCAATCCCGGCTGTCAAATTAAAATACTTCACACCAACAAACCCCACCTCCTGCATCATCTGCAAAAGGGCATCCTGATCAGGATGCATCCGGATAGACTCCGCCAGATAACGATAGCTATCTGTATCCTTCGCAACATATCCGCCAAGTCGTGGCAGGACAGAAAAAGAATATTGGTCATACAAACTCTGCAACGGTTTCCAGATTTTTGAAAACTCCAGAACCAACAACTTACCGCCTGATTTTAGCACTCTCTTCATTTCAGACAATGCAGCCTCTTTGTGCGTCATATTCCGCAAACCAAAAGAAACCGACACTCTATCAAAATAATTATCCGGAAAAGGAAGCTGCTCTGCATCACAAAGCAAAACCGGCACGATATACCCCTGATTGAGCAGTTTATCGCGTCCGAGATGCAGCATGGATTCATTAATATCCGTCAGCCAAACCTGTCCGCTGTCGCCTGCCTGCCGCGCGAAGGAAGATGCAAGATCGCCTGTTCCGCCGGCAATATCGAGTACCCTGAATCCCTCACGAACACCGGCCTGCGACACGGTAAACGCTTTCCACGTCCGGTGCAGCCCCGCAGACATCAGATCATTCATCAGATCATAATGCTGCGCAACCCGGTTAAATACCCCCGCCACTTTCCGCGCTTTTTCCGGCTCATCAACCTGGCTGTAACCGAAGTGCGTTTTCTTATTCATTGTTATAGCTCGCTAACTGCGGTATCCATCAAAAAGCCGATGCCATTCTATTATTATATAACTTTCGCCCGCTATTATTCTAAAATCCGCCGGATGGCCGCCTTCAGTTCAGGCAAAAGGGCGCGGCGCTTTTCCAGAACCCAAACATCCGGCTCACGCTGCTTCTCTCCCCAGATAGATTCAGGAAAATGGGCATCATCCGAAAAACGGGGAATCACATGCCAATGAAGATGAGGCACCATGTTACCCAAACTGGCCAGGTTCACTTTATCAGGACGCATCACATCACGAACAGCCTGCTCGACGGACAAAACAACATTCATCATCTCCTGCCGGTCTCTCTCCGGCAAATCCGTCATTTCCGCAACATGATCCATCCAGATTACCCGGCAAAAACCCGGATAATCTATGGTATCCACAAAGATCACCCGCCATTTTTCACTCTGAATAACAATCTGCTCATCCTGCCGGGGCTGACACAGCGCACAAGTTGATTTCATACCTCCCCTTAACCCAAAAATGCCGCAATATCCCGCCAGTATTCCAGAGGGATCAGCAAAAGCAGCCAGGTCATGATGAGATAACGCACAAACCGGCCAATAGCCATATAAATCACACAGGGCCAAAAAGGCAGCCGTAGCCACCCGGCCAGTGTGCTCAGCGGATCACCAATTACCGGCAGCCAGGTCAGCAGCATGGTTTTCGCTCCGTATCGCTCAAGCCATCCAAACCAGCGGGTTTCTCTCTCCTTGGCAAAAGCTTCCCTGGTGCCGAAACCAATCCAGTAATTCAGTACGCCACCAAGCGTATTACCGACTGTCGCAACAAAAATCACTTGCCAGAAAAGATCGCCATCCGCAGCAATAACCGCAAAAACAGCCGGCTCAGACCCCATCGGCAGCAACGTCGCTGAAACGAAACAGACAATAAATACCGATGTCAGCCCGATTTCGGGAATCGCCAGATAACTCAATAACCATTGAACAGCAGATTCAACCATTTTTAGCCTTCTAAAGAAATATTCCGCTTCTTTTCAGCTTCTCCGGCATACAATGCCAACATCAGGTAAAAACCAAAGTGCCCCAAAACAAGTCATTCGGACTCGATTATAATGTGTCACCAATCAAAATGCCGCATCTAGGCTCATTATGACTGACTATCTAAAAAAAATTTTGACGGCGCGCGTTTATGACGTTGCCTTCGAAACGCCGCTGGAACACGCGCCGCAACTTTCCCAGCGAACAGGAAACCATGTCCTCTTCAAACGCGAGGACATGCAAAGTGTCTTTAGTTTCAAGCTGCGCGGCGCCTACAACAAAATGGCCCATCTTTCGCCAAAGCAATTGAAAAACGGCGTAATCTGCGCCTCAGCCGGCAACCATGCCCAGGGTGTTGCGCTTGCCGCCAATCGCCTGGGCTGCCGCGCCATGATCGTCATGCCTACCACCACGCCGCCAGTCAAAGTCCAGGCGGTCAGGGAACACGGCGGACAACGTGTGGAAATCGTACTTTACGGTGATTCGTTTTCCGACACTTGTGAACATGCGCTGGCATTGGAAAAAAAACACCGGATGACATTTATCCATCCCTTTGACGATCCTTATGTCATCGCAGGCCAAGGCACCATCGGCATGGAAATCCTCCGGCAGCATCCTGATCCGATTCATGCCGTCTTTGTGGCAATCGGCGGCGGCGGACTGATTTCCGGCGTGGCTGCCTATATCAAGCAAATCCGGCCCGAAATACGGATCATCGGGGTAGAAACCGTTGACTCCAATGCCATGGCCAGGAGCCTGAAAGCCAGACGCCGTGTCACCCTATCCGATGTCGGCCTTTTTTCAGACGGCACGGCCGTCAAGCAGGTCGGCAGCGAAACCTTCCGTCTTGCCCGGAAATACGTTGATGAAATCGTCGAAGTGGATACGGATGATGTCTGTGCCGCAATCAAGGATATGTTCCTGGACACCCGCAGCATCCTGGAACCGGCAGGCGCGTTGACGGTAGCCGGCATCAAAGCCTATGTTGAACAGCGGAAAAACCAAAAGAAACCGCTCAAAAACGAAACATTGGTCGCTATTGCCAGTGGCGCCAACATGAATTTTGACCGCTTGCGTTTTGTTGCAGAACGCGCAGATGTCGGCGAAAACCGTGAAGCCATATTTGCCGTCACCATACCGGAAGAACATGGCAGCTTCCGGCGCTTTTGTGAACTGGTCGGCCCGCGCCATATCACTGAATTCAATTACCGTATCAGCGATGAAAAGCAAGCCCATATTTTCGTTGGCATGGAAGTCCAGAACCGGGACGAGATTTCCCGCATTGTCAAAAATTTCGAACGGCACCACTTCCGCACCATCGATCTGACAGGTGATGAACTGTCCAAATTGCATATCCGTTACATGGTCGGCGGCAAAAGCCTGCTGGCAAAAAATGAATTGCTCTATCGTTTTGAATTTCCCGAACGACCAGGCGCACTGATGCGCTTTTTATCCTGCATGCAGCCAAACTGGAATATCAGCCTGTTTCATTACCGTAACCACGGCGCAGATTACGGCCGTATCCTTGTCGGACTGCAAATTCCGAAAAATGAAATGAAGACCTTTCGGGAATTTCTGACCAATACCGGCTATCCATTCCAAAATGAAACCGATAATCCTGTTTACAAACTCTTTCTTGGACAATAATCCTGCCCTGAAAAATTATTTCACGCATTACAGATCAGACACATGACCATGTCAGCCGATACCGATACCCCCCCCATCCCGAACCGTCCGGAAAACTCGCTTCTCGGCAAAACGACCGCCGTACCGGCAGGCTATGATCCGGGTATTCTCTATCCGATCCCGCGCCAACCTATGCGTGACGCGCTTGGTATCACCGGAACCATCCCATTTTATGGCCTGGACATTTGGAATGCCTATGAACTTTCCTGGCTTAACATGCGGGGCAAACCCCAAATCGCCATCATGAATCTGACCGTTTCATCGGATTCACCCAACATTGTCGAATCCAAATCCATGAAACTGTACCTGAATTCCCTGGCACAAATGAAAATGGTGGATGCCGATGCCGTCACCGCCCTGTTGCGCGCCGACCTGTCAGACACATTTGGTTCGCCTGCAACCATCAACCTGATACACCAGCCCAACTTTGCATCAATCAGCCTTGAAGAACTTAATGGGTTGCTCCTGGACCGGCTCGATATTGAAGCAACCCAGTACTCGCTGGACCCCGCACTGCTGCAAACCCATACTGACGAGCCGCCTGTCGAAGAGACACTGGTTTCTCACATCCTGAAAACAAACTGCCCTGTCACAGGCCAGCCGGACTGGGGCAGTATCCAGATTCATTATGTCGGCCATGCAATCAATCAGGAAAGCTTGCTCAAATATCTGATCAGTTATCGGCAGCAACAGGAATTTCACGAACAATGCGTCGAGCGTATCTTCATGGACATTCTAAAAGCATGCAAGCCGCAAAGCCTGACGGTTTATGCCCGCTATACCCGTCGCGGCGGCATCAGCATTAACCCCTGGCGCAACAACGCCTCATCAGGAAAGCGCCCCATATTCATCCGGAACGCCCGACAATAATGGTATGCCTGAATTATGTTAAATTGACGTAAACACGAATGAAGAGTAATTTATTACATTCTACTTAAAGCATCTTATAATTAATTTGATGCCGTATTAGAACGGCTGTTTTTATGACGACAAACCTGTCGAGGATCATTCCTCCTGAAAACATTGTGCTCGATCTTGAAGCTGCCGATAAACAGCAGCTATTTGATAAAGTCGCGCAATTATTTGCAAATCAGTATGCGCTGCCTGCAGAAATGATTTCGAAAAACCTGCTGGAGCGGGAAACACTGGCCTCAACAGGGCTTGGACATGGTGTTGCTGTACCGCACGGACGGATTGATAAGCTTAAATCCCCTACCGCTGCGTTGGTGCATCTGGCTAAACCGCTTCCGTTTGATTCTCCTGACGGTAAACCGGTTGACTTGATGATCGTTCTTTTGATTCCCAGCAATGTGACGCAAAAGCATCTTGAAATACTATCGGAAATCGCCGAAATGTTTTCCGACTCGGATTTCAGACAGGCACTCACTCACGAAAAAAATCCGCAGACTGTCCATAACATGATTGTTTCCTGGCTACCCGCCCATATGAAAAAAGCATAATCATTTATCTGCATTTTCTTTATGACAGCCCCCAAAACCCTAACCATACAGCGACTCTATACAGAAAACAGAGACCCTTTGAAGCTGACATGGTTTGCCGGTTTGGAAGGGGGAAACCGTCAAGTCTCTTCAGGCACGACATCCGCAGCAGACCAGGTTGGCCACCTTAATCTGATTCACCCGATGCGCATCCAGGTATTCGGCAGACAGGAAATCAGCTACTATGACCGGCTCTCGCCTGAATCACGCGCTTATCTGGTCCATGAAATTGTCGATTGCAATCCACCTGCACTGATTGTCGCCAGAGGTCTGGAAGTCCCGCAAGATCTGCATACCATATGCAACGCCAATGATATTCCTCTCTTTACCACACCACTGACCGCAGCGGAAATTATTGACTATCTCCGTGTCTATCTATCGAAAAAACTCGCCCTGCGCATCATTATGCATGGGGTTTTCATGGATGTGCTGGGAGTCGGCGTATTGATTACCGGCGAATCAGGTCTCGGAAAAAGCGAGCTTGGCCTGGAACTCATCTCCCGCAACCACGGCCTGGTCGCCGATGACGCGGTGGAATTTGCCCGAATCGCACCCAACATCATTGAAGGACGCGCCCCGCAATTATTGCAAAATCTGCTGGAAGTCAGAGGATTGGGATTGCTGGATATACGGGCCATTTTCGGTGAAACGGCCGTGCGCCGCAAAATGCAACTCAAACTGATCGTACACCTGATGAGAAGCCGTCTGGGCGAAGAAACCGGAGAACGTCTGCCCATCATTTCACCAACACAGGAAGTACTGGGGATTCCTATTCGAAAAGTAGTCATTCCAGTCGCAGCAGGCCGCAATATCGCTGTGATGCTGGAAGCCGCTGTACGCAATACCATTATGCAATTGCGCGGGTTCAATACCATGGAAGAATTTATGGAACGCCAGCGCAAAGCGATAACCGGAGAGTGATTTTACCCAGACTGTCAACATGCAGGAAAAAGCCTGGTTTATCACCTCCAAACCAGGGTCAGCCCTCATTAAATTGTCGTCGCGAAAAGTTGATTTTTTCTGTCTGCCAAGGCGCAGGGACAAAATGGGACGATGGCGTATTGAACATACGGCGAGTTCTATTTTGAACCGGCTACGCAGGCAGACGGGAAAAAGCAGCTTTGCAGCAGGCAATTTAATGAGGGCTGACCCTAGATCATCCGAGAGCGTATTAAATGCACATTATCCTCATTACCGGTATTTCAGGGTCCGGCAAATCGGTTGCTTTGCATGTGCTGGAAGATGCCGGTTATTTCTGTGTTGATAACCTGCCTCCTACTCTGTTGCCCAATCTGGTGGCAATCTGCGAGGAAGAAAAAAAACCGAGTCTGGCTGTCGCTATCGATTCGCGAAGTGCGCACTCACTTTCAGATCTTCCAGCGACAGTCGATAAACTCCGCAGCGAAGAACATCACGTCCAGGTTGTGTTTTTAACGGCAGATACGCATTCGCTCATCAACCGTTTTTCCGAAACCCGGAGAAGCCATCCGCTTGCGCATCGCACCCCATCCAGCTATGACCCATTTGACCAGCGCACCCTCATAGAAGCCATTCATGCGGAACGGGACATGCTGTCCGAAATCCAGTCAATCGCCCACGTTGTTGACACATCCCATCTTTCGACCAACAAGCTACGCGCCTGGATCAAGAATTTTGTGGAAACCGAGCACAGCGCCTCATTAACGCTTCATCTGGAATCATTTGGATTTAAATTCGGCATTCCACAGGACGCGGATATCATGTTTGATGTCCGCAGCCTGCCCAATCCCCATTATGATTTGCGTTTGCGTCCGCTTACGGGAAAGGATGAACCTGTCCGGCAATTTCTGGAAGCGCAGCCGGAGGTAGCCGATCTGCTGACGGACATTCGTCATTTTGTGGGAAAATGGCTCCCCTCCTATAAGCGCGACCACCGGAGTTACCTGACGATTGCACTAGGCTGTACAGGCGGGCAACATCGTTCTGTTTACATGGTTGAAGAATTGGCCAAACACTTTAACAAAACTGAAACCGTACTCGTCCGGCACCGCAATCTGGACTAATAAAACCCGCAACCTTCCCATACGAACAAAAACCGGATTGACTCCCGATTGATTCGTTACAGGAATGGTTTCATCTTAAGCAACAGCTTTTTGACAGGTGACGGTAATGCCGCCTCTTCCACATCCTTCATTTCCTGCCAGACGTACTGCACGCCTGGTAATTTTTCGGCTCTACTAGCCAACTCGACCAAAACGGGCGTCACCTGCAACCTGAAATGCGTGAAAGTATGCACAAATCCGCCAAGCATCTGATAAGAAACCATTTCTCCGAAAGGCTGTACTCTGCTTTCCAGCACCATCTTAACCGCATCAGGTTCTGTTTCGGCCAATTCAGGCAAAGAAAATAACCCTCCCCAAATTCCCGGCGCAGGGCGTTTTTCCAGCATAACCTGGCCTTCATGTATCAAAATGAACATACACACCTGTTTTTCAGGCAGCGCTTTAAATGGCTTTCTGACGGGTAAATCCTTCACCTTGTCATCTCTAAAAGCAACACAATGCGAAGCGAACGGACAAAAACGGCAGGACGGGTTATTGCGCACACAAACCGTCGCGCCCAAATCCATCAGGCCCTGGGTATACGCTTCCAATTCCCTGTCCGGCAGCAGCGATTCCGCCAATTGCCACAATCCATCTTTAACCTTTTTGTTTCCGGCATATTCCACAATCCCGAAAACCCGGGAAAGCACCCGGATCACATTGCCGTCCAAAATCGCCGCGCGTCCCCCGCTCGAAAAAACGGAAATCGCTGCGGCCGTAGAGCGCCCGATTCCAGGTAATGTTTCAAGTACAACAGGATCACAAGGAAAATGGCCGTTATACTCTTCAACGACCATTTGGGCACAACGGTGAAGATTGCGCGCACGCGAATAATATCCCAATCCACTCCATTGGGCCATCACATCCTCAAGCTCCGCAGACGCCAAAGCAGCCACATCCGGAAAACGCATCAAAAAACGCGCATAATAGGGAATCACCGTCGTAACCTGTGTCTGTTGCAACATAATTTCCGATAGCCAGACCCGATAGGCATCACGTGTCTGCTGCCAGGGCAGCACATGCCTGCCATACTGCTTCTGCCATGCAATCAGCATTCCGGAAAAATCAAAATCCACCGGTTGCTTTCTTCCTTTCAAAATCTGTTTCTCTTGAGCTGATTTCATAAATAGCAAAAAATGGTTACCTTCCTTATTATTGCCATAAAGCAGATGGCGTGAAATAGTATAGTATGCTCTTATTTCTTATTGAATTAATCGGATTCTTATTCCGGTTTTTTCCTTTACTATTGAGTCATTCTCTATTTCCATGCAGAAAAAAAAGGCGCTTTTCTCTCTCATCCGGTTTGCACACTATTTCTTCTTCATCCTGCTTGCCGGCTGCGAAACCACTCCCGGCATCATAGACGAATCCGATTTTTCCTCCCGAACGATCGGAAAATGTAGCGAAACCGTAGAACTATCCGGCCGCGTCTCCATGAATTACACGCTCTCACACAATGACAAAACGGAATCCCTGCATGGAAAATTCGCCTGGAAACAGAAAAACGACAAAACACACATCAGCCTTTTTTCCCCTTTGGGACAAACGATGGCAATCATTGATATCTTACCTGGACAAGCCATTTTCACGGCCTCAGGCAAACCGCCTCTTAGCGCCTCCAGCGCAGATGAACTGATTTTTCAGCAGCTTGGCTGGCCCCTCCCTGTTTCGGGGATGCGCAGTTGGCTACAGGGATGCGCAATCGATGCAAACGGCCGCCACTTCCAGGCCACCCCAAGCCACATGGAAACAACGACCCGGGATGGCTGGCATATCCGCTACATCGGATGGACACCGTCAGGAGAAAATGAATGGCTGCCACGACGCATCGACATGACGCACACACCTTCAATCGACGCTGCCATCAGCAACATTCAGATCCGCCTCATCATAGATGAGTGGCACACGGAAAACTAAAGCAAAACCCGTTATGGCACGTTCCCTGCATCACTGTCCAGCCCCCGCCAAGCTCAACCTTTTTCTGCACGTCACCGGACGCCGTGCCGACGGCTACCACCTGCTGCAAACGGTTTTTCAGCTAATTGACATTGGCGACACACTGCACTTTACGCTGCGGCATGACGGTCATATCCAACGGACAACCGTCATTGACGGCATTCCGGAAAACAGCGATCTGATCGTCCGCGCCGCCCGGCTACTGCAAGCGGAAATAAGGAAACGAACGGGGAAAAAACCTGGTGCAGACATCTCCATTGAAAAACGCCTTCCCGCCGGCGGCGGGCTAGGCGGCGGCTCCTCAGACGCGGCTACCACCCTGCTCGCCTTAAATCATCTCTGGGAAAGCGGGCTAAGCAAGGAAGAGCTCATGACCCTGGGACTTCAATTGGGTGCGGATGTCCCTTTCTTCATTTTCGGACACAATGCCTTTGCAGAAGGCATCGGTGAAAAACTGACGCCCATTGACATCCCTGATGGATGGTTTGTAGTAATCAACCCCAACATTGTGGTTCCGACTTCAGCAATATTTGCATCAGAGGAATTGACAAGAAATACGGAAAAGATCAAAATAACGGACTTCCCTGGCCCTTTTACTGAAAATGGTTTTTGGGGAAAAAACGATTTGCAGTCTGTGGCCATGAAACTGTATCCTCCGGTATCAAAGGCCATCGAATGGTTGGACAGATATGCAAATGCCAGAATGACCGGTTCAGGCGCTTGTGTCTTTGCCCGTTTTGACAATGAAGAAGCGGCGGATAAAGTCATCCACGAAATGCCTGAAGAATGGAAAGGCTGGAAAGCAAGAGGATTAAAAACACATCCGCTTGATGGTTTATTTGAAGCATCAGGCGGAAAATGATTGGCAGGACATCCGGGCAAACCGGACCTGCAACAGGTCAGCAGGGGAATCGCCAAGCTGGTTAAGGCACTGGATTTTGATTCCAGCATGCGAAGGTTCGAATCCTTCTTCCCCTGCCATATTAATCATGGCGCTTGTCGCCAGGCGCCCGAAAAACAAGTTGTTTGTAAGCTGCATACACATCTTCCATTGATGCCGCTTTTGATTTTGTAACGAGAATGTCGCAGGAACCCCATGTCCGACACTGATCTGATGATTTTCACCGGCAATGCCAACCCCGCATTAGCCTCCAAGGTAGCCAGCAAACTGGGTATCCCGCTTGGAAAAGCCTATGTTTCCAAATTTTCCGATGGTGAAGCCACCATTGAAATCAAGGAAAATGTTCGCGGAAAAGAAGTCTTTGTCATGCAATCCACCTGTTCCCCGACAAATGACAACCTGATGGAAATCATGCTCATGGTGGATGCTTTAAAACGGGCCTCTGCCGAACGTATCACCGCCGCCATCCCCTATTTTGGTTATGCCCGCCAGGATCGCCGCCCACGGTCTACCCGTGTTGCCATTTCTGCAAAAGTCGTCGCCAACATGCTGGAAAATGTGGGTGTGGACCGCGTGTTGATCATGGATGTCCATGCTGATCAGATACAGGGCTTCTTTAACATTCCTGTCGACAACATATACGCATCACCGGTTCTGCTGCGTGATCTGCTGAAAAAAAATTACAAAGACCTGCTTGTTGTATCGCCCGACGTCGGTGGCGTCGTCCGGGCGCGCGCGCTGGCAAAACAGCTTGACTGTGATCTTTCCATCATCGACAAACGCCGTCCCCACGCCAATGAATCCGAAGTCATGAACGTCATCGGTGAAGTCAACAACAGAAACTGCGTCATCATGGATGACATGGTCGATACGGCGGGCACCCTGACAACGGCTGCCGATGTCCTGAAAGACAAGGGCGCCCAGATGGTCGTGGCCTATTGTACCCACCCGGTTTTATCCGGTCCGGCAGTCGAGCGCATCAACAATTCAAAACTGGATGAACTGGTCGTCACTGACACCATCCCGCTATCCGATGCGGCAAAACAATGCGGAAAAATCCGCCAGGTCTCCTGCGCAGGATTGCTCGCTGAAACCATCCGTCGCATCAGCAGAGGTGATTCGGTCATGTCTCTCTTTCTTGAAACGGAAACCATCACCATTTAAATCATCAACAAATCACAGGTGTGGGTTTTTACCCGCATCCTTTTCCGAAATTCCTGGTCGCGGGAATTTCACAACACAGGACATTTGTCCTGAAATTTTTGGAGTTAATTATGAAAATTGTTGCATTTCCAAGGGCAGAACAGGGTACCGGAGCGAGCCGCCGCCTGCGTACTGCCGGCATGACCCCAGGCATTATCTATGGGGGAACCAGCGAACCAATGGCAATTAAACTGGATCACAATGCTCTTTTCCACGCGCTCAGAAGAGAAGCTTTTCACGCTTCCATTCTTGACATGGAAATTGACGGCAAAACCGAAAAAGTACTGCTGCGCGACTATCAGATGCACGCATACAAGCAGCTCGTCATGCATGTTGATTTCCAGCGTGTAGATGCAAACCAACCCATTCACGTCAAAGTGCCGCTGCACTTCCTGAATGAAGAAACTTCCCCTGCTGTCAAACAATCCGGCGGCATCATTCATCATGCCATCACCGAACTGAACATCTCCTGCCTGCCGGCAGCCCTGCCTGAGTTCATTGAAATTGATCTGGCCAAGCTGGATGTCGGCCAGGCTATTCACCTGTCTGACCTGAAACTTCCCAAAGGCGTTTCCGCCGTAGGCAATGATGCCGGTATGCTCATTGCCAGCGCAAGCGTCCTAAGCGCCGGTGCAGAAACAGACGACGATAAAGCCGCATCATCGGAAAAACCGAAAGCAAGCGAATAAAACGTCGCCGCTTCCAATCAAAAAACCCGCCAAATGGCGGGTTTTTTTACAGTTACAGGAAAAAAATCATCGTGCCGTATGCAGTTCTTTCATCGCTACGTCAAACTTTCCTTCACACACAAGCGGAACCACTTCCAAGCCGCGCTCAATAGACTGGTTGATCAATACCTGCTCTTCATTGCCAGGACGCTGCAACACATAATCAATCACCGCCATCTTTGGATTGACATGCCTGGGATGTCCAATACCCAATCTCAAACGCCAGAAATCCTGTGATCCCATCGCGGATACAATATCATTTAGCCCACGATGTCCCCCGGTCGATCCCCCTTTTTTTAACCTTGCCGCACCTGGCGCAATATCCAGCTCGTCATGCACGACCAGGATTTCCCCCACCGCAATCCGATAAAAATGAGCCAGCGCGCCAACTGCCCGGCCGGAAAGATTCATGAAAGTCTGCGGCTCCATCAACCAGACATCCTGGCCGGCAATCTGCGCACGGCTGACAAGTGACTGAAAACGGGACTCTTTCTTCAATGCCGGCGCCTTCATCTTATACGCCAGATTATCAATAAACCAAAATCCGGCGTTATGGCGCGTTTGCTCATACTCCGGTCCGGGATTGCCCAGGCCAACAATAAGACGAATAGACATGATCGAATCCAGAATCAATAGGCTGCTATCAGTGCATTAGTTCAGCATCGTGTTATTCGGCACCGGATTTTTTCGGGCCTGCACTAAAATCCACGGTTTAACAACGACTGTCCACAAATCCGCATTAGCCTCAAACCAGGCCTGCGCCTGTTCATCCGTGACTTTTTCTATCCGGTTTTGCGCAACGAGACAGGCTATGCCTTCCGTATCATCGGTCGCCATCATCACAGCAACATTGACCATATCCAGACTATCGCCAATCGCGATAATATGGCCTGAAGCAAAATAACGCTGCAATTCACGCCAGGGCATCTGCGCGGTTTCCATATTCAGCTTGGCATAGAGCAATTCCTGCTCCCGGGATGACATTTTCATCTTCTTGCCTGTCTATCATTGGGCCCATATTTAGTAATGGGGCGGTTTTTCATGGGTCAGCACAACGCCATTATTCGCTCTTTCAGCCAAACGGCGCGCAAGCTCGGCTATAGCCGCTTCCAATTGATCAATCCGGCCTTGCTGCTGAAACACGGTTTTATTCAACTCATCAATCGTGTTTTCCTGATGGCTGATTCTCATTTCCAGATCAATAAAACGTTCTTCCATAAAATTGCATCACTTGGCTCGGTTAAAAAAACAGGACTCATACAGCCCGGCATCGCTTATTCTAACAATTTATACGCCTTCATCACGCTACTTTAGGATTTTGCAGCAAAGATTTCAAATTGGCCAACCGGGCCTGCGGCGTCATGGTTTCAGATTCAGCCGGCAACATCCCGCCTTTATCCAACATCATTTCCTCAATAAAACGGGAAACTTCACACATTTCCATTCCCCGGCCTTTCCGCCGTTTTTGACACCAACTGATTTGCAGACTCCGCTGCGCACGTGTTATCCCCACATACATCAAGCGGCGTTCTTCCTCGATCCGCATAGCCAACGTTTCCACAGGGGCATCCGGGTCTCCTCGATGCGGCAAAATACCTTCCTCAACGCCAACCAGATACACATGCGGAAATTCGAGTCCTTTTGCCGCGTGCAATGTGGAAAGGCGCACGGCATCAGGCTCCTCATCGCGCCCTTCCAGCATCGTCATCAATGCCACCATCTGTGTCAACTCAAGCAAATTCTTTTCGGTAATCCCGCCCGATCGGTCACCCAGGCTTTTTTCCTTTAGCCAGCCGGTAAAATCCAGCACATGCACCCATTTGCTTTTAGCCGTGCGCTCATCAAACGTATCGTACAGATAAGTCTCATAAGCCATTTCCGCCATCATGTCATCTAAAAGTGCGGCCGCGTTTTCCCCGCTTCCGGCCGCGCCCTGGCGGCTGGCTCGCGATTCGATCCGGTTAATGAAATCACAGAACGCGCGTAATGGCTGCAACTGCCGGGGAGGCAGTTTGGCTTCTATCCCGCCTTTATAGACCGCCTCAAAAAGTGAACACCGCCAATGGCCGGCAAAAACGCCCAATGCTTCCAGCGTAGCCTGGCCGATGCCGCGTTTGGGTGTGGTTACAGCACGGATAAAGGCTGGATCATCATCACGATTGGCAATCAGGCGCAAATAACTCACAATATCGCGGATTTCCGCCCGTGCAAAAAAACTTTGCCCACCGGAAATGGTGTAAGGAATCCGCTCCCGCCGCAAGGCGGTTTCAAGCAAACGCGCCTGATGATTGCCCCGATACAAAATCGCATAATCCGAAAACTTGGCGCGCCGCTCAAACCGGTGCGCTGATAAGGAAATCGCGACTTGTTCCGCTTCCTTTTCATCATCAACCATCACACTTACCTGGATGGGTTCGCCCGGCCCTAACTCAGACCAGAGCGTCTTCTCAAAAACTTTAGGATTGTTACCGATAACCGCATTGGCCGCCTGCAAAATATGCATGGAAGAACGATAATTCTGTTCCAAACGAACGAATTTCAGATCAGGAAAATCATCACGCAATATCTTCAAATTTTCAATTGTCGCCCCTCGCCAGGCGTAAATAGCCTGATCATCATCACCGACTGCCGTAAACATCGGCTTTTTCCCCGGTCCGGTCACCAGCAATTTCATCAATTCGTATTGGCACGCATTCGTATCCTGGTACTCATCCACCAGCAAATAACGGATACGCCTTTGCCACCTGTCACGAACGGCCTCATTCGCCTTGAAAAGTTCCACCGGCAAACGGATCAGGTCATCGAAATCGACAGCCTGATATGCCGATAAAGTGGCCACATAATTGTGATAAATCCGGGCAGCCTGCGCCTCATCCTCATCCGCAGCCTCCGCAAGCGCCCTCTCAGGATTGACCAGGGCATTTTTCCATAGCGAAATACGTGTCTGGAGGCGGCGTACGGCCTGTTTGTCCGTTGTTACAGCCATATCCTGAACCAGCGAAAAACAATCGTCGCTATCCATGATGGAAAAGCGACTCTTTAAGCCAAGCTCCCCAGCTTCCTGACGCAACACCCTGACACCCAGTGAATGAAACGTCGAAATCGTCAATTCGGAGGCCTGCGACGGCTTTGTCAGCAACCTGCCTATGCGTTCCTGCATTTCCGCTGCGGCCTTATTGGTAAACGTCAGCGCTGCAATATACTTGGCCTCATACAGGCCGCTTTCAATCAAACGGGCAATCTTTTGCGTGATGACCCGTGTCTTGCCTGAACCGGCTCCTGCAATCACCAGACACGGCCCGTCTACATAATGAACGGCGTCTCGTTGTTGGGTATTAAGATCAAAAAAGGCTGGGGAACTCATAAGAAAAAAAGAGACCAAAAACAGGAGCGCCATTATAACAGCGACTGATCCATTAGCCAGAATCTCCAAGGCAGGTTACACTTTCTTTTACCCATTTTCATGGCCCTTGTAATTTGAAAAAGCATCCCAAGATGTATAAATTGATTATTTGATCCGCACGCATTACAACGGGCGGTTTCATCGGAGAAACAGATATGGAACAATTTCACGGCACAACCATCTTATCCGTCCGTCAAGGCAACCAGGTTGCTCTCGGTGGCGATGGTCAAGTCACGCTTGGCAGCGTTGTCATCAAAGGCGGCGCACGCAAGGTTCGCAAGCTGTACCATAATCGCGTGCTTGCCGGATTTGCAGGCGGCACAGCTGACGCATTCACCCTATTGGAACGCTTTGAAGCCAAACTGGAAAAACATCAAGGCAATCTGCTCCGTTCCGCAGTCGAACTTGCCAAGGATTGGCGAACAGACCGCATACTCCGGCGTCTTGAAGCCATGCTGCTCGTTGCCGACAAGGAATCCACCTTTATCATCACCGGAAACGGTGATGTACTGGAGCCGGAAGAGGGCGTCGGCGCAATTGGATCGGGCGGCATCTATGCGCAATCCGCTGCATTGGCGCTTCAGCGAAACACGAAACTCTCACCCGCTGAAATTGTGGAAAAAGGGCTGGCCATTGCCGGCGAGCTCTGCATCTACACCAATATGAGCCACATTATCGAGACGCTTGATTAAACCTATCTGCGGCCTCTTACTCTTTTTATCATCATGCGATCACTATGAACCTAACACCTCCAGAAATCGTATCCGAACTCGACAAAAATGTCGTCGGCCAATCAAAAGCCAAGCGCGCGGTTGCCATTGCTTTGCGTAACCGCTGGCGCCGCCAGCAAGTAGAAGAACCGTTGCGCCACGAAATCACGCCGAAAAACATTTTAATGATCGGCCCAACGGGTGTCGGCAAAACCGAAATCGCCCGCCGTCTGGCACGGCTGGCTGACGCGCCGTTCATCAAGATCGAAGCAACCAAATTCACCGAAGTCGGTTATGTCGGACGTGATGTGGAAACCATCATCCGTGACTTGATTGACATCAGCATCAAGCAAACACGGGAATCTGAAATGCGGAAAGTCCGGGAAAAAGCCGCCGATGCGGCAGAAGAACGAATCCTCAATATCCTGGTGCCGCCTGCGCGCGACTTTGGCTTTAACACCAACGACGATGACGCGAATTCCGGCGGCAATACCCGCCAGGTTTTCCGCAAACGCCTGCGTGAAGGTTCGCTTAATGACCGTGAAATTGAAATCGAGGTTGCCGATACCCTGCCGCACATGGAAATCATGGCCCCTCCCGGTATGGAAGAAATGACCGAACAGATCAAATCCATGTTTTCAGGTCTGGGCAGCGGCCGTAAAAAACCGCGCAAAGTGAAAATAACAGAAGCCATGCGGCTTTTGACTGATGAAGAAGCCGTCAAAATGATCAACGAAGATGAGCTCAAGCAAAAATCCATTATCAATGTTGAGCAAAACGGCATCGTTTTTCTGGATGAAATCGACAAAATCGCATCCCGTTCAGAAATCAGCGGCGCGGACGTTTCCCGTGCCGGCGTGCAACGGGATCTGCTGCCATTGGTTGAAGGCACCACAGTCAATACCAAATACGGCATGATCAAGACCGACCACATCCTTTTTATCGCTTCCGGCGCTTTTCACCTGTCCAAACCATCTGATCTGATCCCGGAATTGCAGGGGCGCTTTCCGATCCGCGTCGAAATGGAATCACTCTCCATCGAAGATTTTGAACGCATCTTAACCAGTACGGATGCCTGCCTGACGGCTCAATATACAGCATTGCTGGCAACAGAAAACATTCAACTGGACTTCGCTGAAGACGGCATCAAGCGTCTGGCTGAAATCTCTTTTTCTGTCAATGAACGCACGGAAAATATCGGCGCAAGGCGTCTTTACACCGTCATGGAAAAGCTGCTTGAAGAAATTTCATTTACAGCCAGTGAAATCAAAACAGGCACCATTGTCATTGACACAAACTACGTCAATGAACGGCTGGAAGCGCTTTCTGCCAACGAAGACCTTTCACGCTATGTACTTTAATGTTTTCTCTCCTGTAAAAATGCCGGCCTGAAAGCCGGCATTTTTACAATGACATGTTTCATTTGATCCAAACCACCACTTCTTTCATTGATTGCCTGGTTTTCGCCTTGGGCTCGTGAAGGCGATAACCAAACGCGGCCATAACAGACAAACCAAGCTGTCCATTCTCCGTCAACCCGGCGTCAGCTAAAATAGCCTCAGATGCTTCCAAATTGGCGCCTTCAATCGCACAGGAATCAATACCCAGAAAAGCAGCCGCCGTCATCATGTTACCAAGCGCGATATAAGCTTGTTTCCCCGCCCAATCAAAAAGCGTCCGTGGCGTATCCAGCAAATGGTTTTCTTCCTGGAATTGCCGGAAACGTTCCCGTTTTTGCATCGCCGCATCATCCGGCAGATGCTGCACATCCCGCATCATATGCATGACATGAGCGGCATCGAAACGCATACCGTCCCTATAGCACATAATCGCAACATAATGACTGGCTGTCGGCAATTGTGTCTGCGCGCCCCAACTAACCGCACGCAGTTTTTCACGCAGAGCCATATTCTGGATCACGACAAACTTCCAGGGCTCAAACCCGAACGAACTGGGTGAAAGCCGTCCTGATTCCAGGATGGTATCGAAATCAGCCTCGCTGATTTTTCTGCTTGGATCAAACTCCTTGCACGCATGGCGAAACTGAAATGCAGAAAGAATGGCTTCTTTATTAATCATGACTCACTCCCCCTCAGATAACAAAAACGAAATCGGTCAAAACAACCGGCACCCTGCGAATCTGAAAAATAAAATCCAGGCCTGTTATGGCCTGGCGATAAACAGAAAACCTATTGACTGCTATCTCAAAGAAAAAGAAATGGGGACGCTTTTCGGCAACAACCTCAGGCACATTTATATATCAAACGATAGATGGCATTCGGTTAATTGATCACCATCTATCCTGAAAAACAAGCGCCTGAAACTGTCATTTCATCAACAAAGCGAATTACTTGGCATGCATCATTGCCACTGTGGTATCCAGCATCCGGCAACTAAATCCCCACTCATTATCATACCAGGCCAAGACCTTGACCAAATTGCCGCCATTCACACGCGTTTGCGTTGCATCAAACGTACTGGATACCGTTGTATGATTGAAATCAACCGATACCAGCGGCTCGGTATTGTAAGCCAGAATGCCTTTCAAATGGCCTTCAGAAGCCTCTTTAAGAATGGCATTCACTTCCTCAACGGTAGTCGGCCGGGCAGCAATAAAAGTCAGATCAACCGCAGAAACATTAATAGTCGGCACACGCATGGCATAACCATCCAGCTTTCCGCTTAATTCCGGCAAAACCAATCCAACTGCCGCCGCCGCACCTGTCCGGGTCGGAATAATGTTCATGGCAGCCGCGCGGGCACGCCGCGGATCACTATGATAAACATCGGTCAAAACCTGGTCATTCGTATAAGAATGCACGGTCGTCATCAGACCAGTAACAATACCCAGTTTTTCATGAAGAACCTTGGCAACCGGCGCCAAACAATTGGTCGTGCAGGAAGCATTGGACACAACCGTATCCGACGCCTTCAGAACCCCTTCATTCACACCATAAACAACGGTTGCATCCACATCCTTGCCGCCCGGCGCTGAAATCAAAACCTTTTTCGCGCCCGCCTGCAAATGCGCGGAAGCCGCTTCTTTGGTGGTAAACCGGCCGGTACATTCCAATACAACATCCACACCCAGCTCTTTCCAGGGCATTTCCGCCGGATTGCGGTTTGAAATAGCACGAATCCGGTCTCCATTCACAATCAAATCATCTTTCTCATACTCTACCTTGCCGTCAAATTTGCCGTGCACGGTATCGTAGCGGGTCAAATGGGCACTGATTTCCATGTCGCCCAGATCGTTCACAGCGACAATTTGAATATCGCGGGATTTACCGTCTTCGTAATGTGCACGAAGCACGTTTCGGCCAATACGGCCATAGCCGTTAATTGCAATCCGAATGGTCATGATGTTTTACTCCTGAATTAATCAAAATCGATTGTCCGCCTGCATGATGTTTTCCAGTTGTTTAGCTAAAACACTTGCAGAATAATTATTATAAATCTTACCTTCCCAAAACGGATTGCACTTTAACAACAACATGATCTACAGTAAATCCGAAATGTTTAAAAAGAACCGAAGCCGGCGCTGATTCACCAAAGCTTTCCATGCCAACAACCGCACCTTCCAGACCAACATACTTCCGCCAGTAATCAGCAATACCCGCTTCAATTGCCACGCGCGGAATACCTTTGGGCAGCACACTTTCCCGGTATGCCGGTTCCTGGATATCAAAGACATCTGTCGAAGGCATCGACACGACACGCGCCGAAATCCCCATTTTTCCAAGCGCTTCGGCCGCATCAACTGCCAGCCCAACCTCAGAACCTGTGGCAATCAGCACAACCTTCGCGTCCTGCGCATCACGCAAAACATAACCACCACGGGCAATATTTGCGATCTGCTCTGCCGTTCTTTCCTGATAAGCCAAATTCTGGCGTGAAAAAATCAGCGTCGTCGGACCATTCTTCCGCTTGACGGCATGCGCCCAGGCAACAGCCGATTCCACAGTATCACAAGGCCGCCAGTTATACAAATTCGGAATCAGCCGCAAGCTGGAAATATGTTCAACCGGCTCATGCGTTGGACCATCTTCACCCACGCCAATTGAATCATGCGTAAAAACAAAAATCGAACGAATCTGCATCAGCGCGGCCATTCTCAATGCATTGCGGCTGTAATCCGAAAAAGTCAGGAAAGTACCTCCAAACGGGATAAAACCACCGTGCAACGCAACGCCATTCATGATGGCACTCATGCCAAATTCGCGCACACCATAACTGATGTAATTGCCCGGCTTGTCTGCCGTCACCGTCACGCTTCCCTTCCAGTTTGTCAGGTTCGATCCTGTCAGGTCGGCTGAACCACCCAGAAAATCCGGTAGAACCGGCGCAAAAGCCTGAATCGCATTCTGGCTGGCACGGCGGGTTGCAATCGTCTCCTTCTTGCTGACGCAATCCGCAACGTACTGTTTGACCGTATCATCAAAATTTGCCGGTAATGCGCCACTCATCCTGCGGGTAAATTCAGCAGATTCCTTCGGATATTGCTGAGTATAAGAAACCAAAAGCGTCTCCCATTCTTCCTGCCATCTACGGCCAGCCTCCTTTGCATCCCAAGCTTTATAAACTTCTACCGGGATTTCAAAAGGCGGATATGTCCAATCTATGGCAATACGGGTCGCCTCAATCTCTTTTTCACCAAGAGGCGCGCCATGCACATCATGGGTTCCCGCTTTATGGGGTGAACCTTTCCCGATAATGGTTTTACAGCAAATCAATGTCGGCCTATCTGACTGTTTAGCTTTGACAATGGCAGCATCCACGGCAGCCACATCATGTCCATCCACCTCCGCAATCACATTCCAGCCATAAGCCTCAAAACGTTTGGGCGTATCATCCGTCATCCAGCCTTGAACATCACCATCAATCGAAATGCCATTATCATCGTACAAGGCAATCAGCTTGTTCAGTTTCCAAGTCCCAGCCAATGAACAGGCTTCATGGGAAATTCCTTCCATCAAACACCCGTCCCCCAGAAAAACATACGTATAATGGTCAACAGGACTCAATCCGGGCTTGTTAAATTCCGACGCCAGCAGCTTTTCAGCCAGCGCCATACCCACCGCATTGGTTACACCCTGCCCAAGCGGCCCTGTCGTCGTTTCAACGCCTGGCGTGATGCCCACCTCAGGATGGCCGGCTGTTCTGGAATGGAGTTGACGAAAATTTTTGATATCTTCTATCGTCAGGTCGTAACCCGTCAGATGTAAAAGGGCATACTGCAACATGGAACCATGCCCGTTTGACAGAACAAAACGATCCCGATTTGACCAATGCGGATTCACGGGGTTATGCCGATAATGCCGCGACCAGAGTGCGACTGCGATTTCTGCCATACCCATCGGCATACCGGGGTGACCGGAATTGGCTTTCTGAACGGCATCCATTGCCAGCGCACGTATGGCATTCGCCATGATATTATCGGGTAAAGTCGTCGTCATATCATTATCCTGAATCCGAAAAAATAGGAAAGAAAAAAACCGGTTTAATACACGCTTTCAAATCGTGTATTATGCCAAGCATATACATGCCTGTATTTTAACAGACACGCTTCCTTAGATTAAAATCAACACAACGATGGGGTAAATAGCGAATACAATGCAAAAATCATTAATATTCGCCGGCATGATGCCACTGTAGATATTCTTTCCTATTGGGCCGGTACCGCTTGATTATTCGGGATATGGATCCCACTGAACACAGTGTCAATCCGCATAAACGGCTGGAAATTTCTTTGCTAACTTAGCCCAATCAGGTTGATTTTCACAGTACATACTACTGCCGGCAACATAAAGTCACCATCAGATTTTCCTGTGGAAACGAAAAAAACCGGAAGTGGCCTTCTTTTTGCGTGCAGATCTGGTAAAAAGCACCTGGAAACAGCTCTCTCTGCTCAAAAACGTTCAGCTTGTATAAAGCCTCTTTTTTTGTCCATATCTGATAAAACATTTTTTTCCGTTCTGCTTCTGGAGTGGCGTACAGCAGAGCATATTCATCAGGACTGAATGCCAGACGGCTGATCGCCATAAAATCTCTTCCTGGATTCATTATTTCAACATCCAGACCAATTGCGCCCTCCATATCCAGTGCACAAGAAACATAATTACCACTATGCGCAACACAAAATCCTGGTGTCGCCTTTACTGTATCCGGCAGTATGAGACGGGGAGAAGACGCCTGCAGGCCAATCAAACGGATATCATCAGCCGGAATTCCCAATTCAGTAGACAAGGCTACCCTTAACAGCATGCGCCCCAAAAGAAACTGCTGCTTACGCAAGGGACGGGAAAAAGCATGATAACGATTTAAGTCTTCCGGCCCAAGATAGGCGAGCAACACATTGGCATCCTCAATGTGCGTCAGATCAGAAAGCCATAAGGTCGCAAAAGGACTTGAAACCTTATTTGCCTGTAATTTGAACAAATTTGCCTTTCAGAGCAACACCTGCCATCAGATTACCAACACGGCATTCAAACTGCGCGTTGCTGGAATAGGTTTGTTTAGTGTAAAAACTCACTATATTGATAACAGCATTGGCCCCAATCTCATTGGCACGATTTTCAAATGCCAACATGGCAGAAAGAAAGGCATGGTTGCACACATCATTATCTTGTTTTGCAAATGCATTCGTTTTTTTATTGGAAACATCTTCACGAAAAGTCTTCTGGACGCGAGGATGTGGCTGATTGCCAAAATAAAATTTCACCTTGCCGCTGAGTTTTTCTTTGGCTTCCGGTGTATTAAGCGCATCCGCGATAGGCAAGAACACTTGCTTATCAGCAGCAAAAGTTGAAGAAGACAAAAGTGGCATGAAAGACAGAGACAAAACTAGAATAATTAATTTTTTCATAAGGTCTCTCAGCCGGTTAATCAAAATGAATCTATTCAGGCATATCGCCTGAAAATCAAAGACGTATTAATACCGCCAAAAGCAAAATTGTTCGACATAATATACTCACACTGCAAATTCCGGCCCGAAGTCACGACATAGTCGAGATCAGCGCACTCAGGAGCAATGTGGTTTAAGTTAATGGTTGGCGCAAACCAATCATGACGCATCATTTCAATGCTGATCCATGCCTCAAGCGCGCCACAGGCACCTAATGTATGTCCGGTATAGCTCTTTAATGCGCTGATCGGTATGCCGCTACCAAAAAGCCGGTTTGTCGCTTGTGATTCAGCAATATCCCCATGATGGGTCGCTGTGCCGTGTGCATTCACATAGCCAATCGCGTCAGGCGGCAATCCGGCATCTTTTAGTGCCAACTCCATGGCAATTTGCATGGTAGCTGAATTCGGGTTCGTAATATGTGTACCATCGCTGTTGGTGCCGTATCCAACAATTTCCGCATAAATCGTTGCGCCGCGTGCTTTAGCGTGTTCCAATTCTTCCAAAATCAGACTGCAAGCGCCCTCTCCAAGAACCAGGCCGTCACGTCCCGCGTCAAAGGGGGAAGGTGTCAGGGAAGGCGTATCATTTTTGGTACTGGTGGCAAAAAGCGTATCAAAGACAGCCGCCTGCGTTGCGCATAGCTCTTCTGCGCCACCGGAAATCACGACATCCTGCACTCCATGACGAATCGCTTCATAGGCATATCCTATACCTTGGCTGCCTGAAGTGCATGCGCTAGATGTGGTAATAATACGTCCAGTGATGCCAAAAAAAACGCCCAAGTTGACCGGCGCAGTATGACTCATCATCTTAATATAAGTATTGGCATTAATACCCTTCGTTGTTTTTTCTCTGATCATCCTGCCAAAATCGGCAATAGCCATAGGCGTTCCTGACGATGAACCATATGAAATTCCTAAAGTACCGCCTTTTAGAAGAGGGCTGTTGTCAAGCCCTGCATCTTGCAATGCCAGTTCGCTTGCCCGTGTCGCCATAAGTGCGACCCGCCCCATACTGCGCGTGGTTTTGCGGCTGAAATGGTCAGGCAACGCAAAATCAGCAGCCGGAGCACCGAGTTGGGTATACATCCCGTCATACTCGCTCCAACTCTCTATGCGCACAACTGCGTTTTTATAACTTTCAAGGTGCTTTCGGATACTTGCCCAATCATTTCCGATAGGGCTGATGCCTGCCATTCCCGTAATAACAACCCGTCGTTTCATGCCAGTCCACCATTAACAGAAATCACCTGACGAGTAACATAGGCTGCGTCTTCCGACATCAGAAAACTGACCGCTGCAGCAACTTCTTCCGGCTTGCCGATGCGACGTGCCGGGATCATCTGAATAATTTCTTCTTTTGGAGCATCAGCAATCATATCTGTTTCAATCAATCCAGGGGCGACACAATTAACTGTAATCTGGCGGCTGGCCAATTCCAAAGCCAGCGCCTTAGTCGCTCCTATAATACCGGCTTTTGCCGCACTATAATTCACCTGTCCGCGATTTCCCACCAGTCCGGATACCGAGGCAAGCGTCACAATTCTAGCGGGCTGACGGTGCCTGACCATCGGCATTATTAAGGGATTTAAAACATTATAAAAACCATCCAGATTGGTTTTCATCACAATATCCCAATCCTCTTTAGGCATCGCCGGAAAAGCATTGTCTCTCGCAACACCGGCATTGCAAACAACACCGTAATAACAACCATGTTCGTCAATATCTGCAAGCAGTGCTGCCGAAGCCATTTCTCTTTCTGCAACATCAAACTGCAAAATTCGAGTTCGCTGTCCTGTTGCCGAGATCCTCTCAGCAACAACCTCGGCCTCACTTCGACGAGTATTGCAATGCAAAACAATGTCATATCCATCTTTTGCCAGCCGCAAGGCAATCGCTTTTCCAATACCCCGGCTTGAACCAGTAACCAGTACCGTTTTTGTCACACTACTTGTCCTTGAATAAAATCTTTCGAGATTACAGGTTGAAAAACCGTCAATACCGCATTTGCCAATTCCGTCTCCGTATTGTCAATGGTGCAAGCATAAGAACCCAGACCATTAGCTGCCAGAAACAGGCGATTGACATGTATACGTAGTATGCTCCTCACAGGAAATGATGCACAACAACAAGTGTAATTTCTCGTTCCCAATAACATACCAGGCTGGACTCGTCTTTTCTCAAGCAGGGCAAGGTAACCTGCATGCGCTGCTATTGCTTGAGCCATATATTCCACACCGACCCAGGCAGCAACAGCACCATTGCGACAAAACAGGCTATCCGCTTTGATCAGAAGTTCCGCTGTGAGGCTCTGATCATTAGCAGTAAGCACACGATCAACAATTAACATCGGTTTTGTATGTGAAACAAGCTCGGCAATATCAGGCAGCAGCATCTTATTCCCTTCCAAAAATCAGGGTGACATTACTGCCGCCAAAGGCAAAAGAATTGCTTAAGCACCATCGAAGCGGATATCCGGTACCAAAGCCAGACGCGACAAGATTCAATAACGGCAGTTCAGGATCAGCCTGCCCATCCCAGAGGTGCTCAGGCACCTTGCCGGAAGGATTATCATCCTGCATAGCCAGCCAGCACAAAGCCGCTTCTATCGCACCCGCCGCACCCAACGTATGCCCTGTCATCGGCTTTGTCGAGCTAACGGCAACCGTATCTCCGAAAAGGGCGTAAATCGCCTTCGACTCCATCGCATCATTCTGAAGCGTAGCTGTGCCATGCATATTGATATAGTCGATTTCACCACTGGTAATGCCTGCACGCTGTAACGCCTTTTGTATGGATAAGGTTGCTCCGCTGCCATCAGGGGAAGGCGCTGATATATGGTACCCATCTGATGATTCACCCCATCCCCGTAAGGCAACAGTTGCCGGTTTCCTGCTCATCAAAAAAAGGGCAGCTCCTTCACCAATATTGATGCCACAACGATTGACGCTCATTGGATTACAGCGCTCCGTACTGATCGATTCCAATGCCATAAAACCGGATAGAACAAAAGAACTTAATGAATCCACACCGCCTGTCAAAACGGCGTCGCAAATGCCCATATGAATCAGTCTGGCGGCACCTGCCATAGCCTTCGCACTCGATGCGCACGCGTTGGAATGCACATAGGCGGGACCACATATCCCCAGTACAGAAGCCAGCGCAGCGGCAGGTGAAGCCAGTTCTTGCTGGCAGTAATGAAACTGTTCGGGGAATTCACCCTGTTGTACACGATGACGAAAGGCTGCCTCGCTTTCCGCGATGCCAGAAGTACTGGTTCCAATTATGATGCCAACCCGATGAGCGCCAAATGCTTCAATCGCATTGTCAACAGCAGGACGTATCTGCTCCAGCGCAGCAAAAAGCAGGCGATTATTGCGGCTATTGTCACGAAGAGACAAAAAATCACAGACCGGCAGGTCAGAAACCACTTTTCCAAGCGGAAGCGGGAAACCATCGCAATAGTCTGTACTGATCCGGATACCAGAATAAGGCAAGTCCAGCATACTATGCTTAACTTGTGCGGACGCGCGCCCCAGGGAACAGACAAGACCAAGATGATTAAGGTAAAACATGCTCAGGGAGAAAGCTGTACGGACTGAATGGTCAAATGATAGTTATATGGCTGGTTGTGCATTTCTATCGTACCCAGCCAATATAGCGCATTACTATAATGTATTTCAATTATCCTAACGCCCTTAAAATAAAAAAAACGCTTTCGGTCGCTCACTTCCATCTGCCATTCAGGGGGAAGAGCTTCACGTATGGCCTCTTCAGGCCACAATGCCAGTTGCAGATTTTCCAGCACATCCTCAGCTTGGACTTCCTTGGGCAGCATGAAGTGTCGCGATGATACCAACTGGCTGCCATCAAAATGCAACGCCAGAACACGTTGCCCCATCGCAAGACCGACCAGATCAATACGTGAAGGATCAATTTCCAGAGCAATCTCAAGCACGTATGTGTGTCCATTTTGATTGACACTTAAACTCTGGTGCAAACTGATCGCCCGGCCAAATGAAGCAGGGGAAAGCCTGATACCAGTCCGAATTTGTGGGCCATCAATAGTCGCACATCCGCCAAACAGCAAACAGAAAAGACTTGCTGCAAGCCAGCCTATCGGCATATAAAACGGAAAAGAAGCTTTCAATGACATATTAATTCGGGTTCCGGTAATTCGTCTTTTCTGAAGCACGGAACAAGTATCCAAATTAGGGATAACGCAATAAGCAACGTTAGTCCAAAAGAATGCAATGCAGGCGAGCTGCTTAGACTCAAAAGCCCGAATCCCAGTAATGTACTTGTCACGGATACCCCTATCTCCAGCCAGACAGATTGCAGGTTTTGCGTCACATTCTCCTGAAGAAAAATACTGTAATCCACACCAATACCTAAAATCAGCATAAACGCCAGCATATGGAACAGTTGTAGTTTTATTCCGATCAGACCAAAAAAAGCTAGAGTGGCAAGCGAGGCCAAGGTAGTGGGTAGCATGACCCGCCATGTATCCCTTTTATAACGCCAATAGAGAAAGACAAAAGTCACTCCATACGAAAACAAAATAACCCACCCCATGTATTCGCGATAGTATCCGAGAACAGACGAAATTTCGTCTACTTTGTCTACCCATTGAACACCATCCAGTTTGTCCGCCGCCGCAGCCAGAACCTGAAGATTATCCATTGACACCCCCTTGAGCGTCACCATGCTGGCAAATTGCTTGTTTTCCGTTTCCAACCAAAGATACCGCAAGCTTTCTGCACCCGGAATTTCAAAAAATCGATTGATTTCAAGCAAGCCGGTCCATTTCAACATATTCTCCCGAATACTCGCATGCCATTGCCGATTCGCGCCAATTTGGTTTTGTATCACCTGTAAAGGGCCGTTTCCGTCAAGCAATTTCTCACTGATCAGCGCTTGATTGGCTTTTTGGGTACGAGCAGAAGGAACCCAACTGGAAAGCGCCTGATATCCTAAAAGTGTTTTTTCTTCGACTAAGACATCCAGTTTGGCTCTTAACGCCTCCTCTCTTTGCAGAAGCAGTTCCGGGGTTTCACCACGAACCAGATAAAACTGGGCTGGCGCTGCCATACCAAGCAGGGAACTGATTTTTTTCTGTTCTTCCATCAAGGAAGCATTTGGCATTTGCAGCAACCGGATATCGTCATTAGCGACCAGCCGGGACAAACCCATAATACAAAAAATGGCAAAAACACCCAAAAGAACCAGCGTGCGCTTATTGCGTCTAGCAATCGGCCAAAGAAAAATACTCCGTTTATACCACTGGAGTCCTAGCTTTCTCTTCAGGGTATCGGGACTAACCAGAAAAGGGAACCAGCAAATGATCGTTAACCAGGAAAAAGTCAGTCCGCATATTGAAAACAACGCCATCTGGTGCATACCGG